>CAUSLI010000002.1:0-237004 GCA_963532885.1 uncultured Candidatus Saccharibacteria bacterium
GCTTACGAGTGAACCTTCGCTAAGGAACTCGGCAATACAGCGACCGTAACTTCGGAATAAGGTCTGCCCCCACTTCGGTGGATATGTTGTCAGTTTCATAGCTCTATAAGGTGTGGTTAAAGAGTATCTTTAATACATCAATTCTTCTTGAGATAGAACCAAGCTTTGGAACTGAAGCTCAACACATCTGGCGATGTGGGGGCCGCAGCAAAAGAGCCCACGGAACTGTTTATCAAAAACACAGCTCTCTGCCAACACGAAAGTGGATGTATAGGGGGTGACTCCTGCCCGGTGCTGGAAGGTTAAGGGGAGTGCTTTACGGTGCGAACTGAAGCCCCAGTGAACGGCGGCGGTAACTATAACCGTCCTAAGGTAGCGAAATTCCTTGTCAGGTAAGTTCTGACCCGCACGAATGGAGTAATCATGTGGGCACTGTCTCAGCGAAGGACTCGGTGAAAGTGCATTGGCGGTAAAGATGCCGTCTGTCCGTACCAGGACGAAAAGACCCCATGGAGCTTTACTACAGCTTTACATTGAATACGGTTTCAACATGTGTAGCATAGGTGGGAGACTTTGAAGCAGATACGCCAGTATTTGTGGAGTCACCAAGTGAAATACCACCCTTGTTGTGATTGTGTTCTCACGCTGACCGTTATCCGGTTAGCGGACCGTGTATGGTGGGTAGTTTAACTGGGGCGGTTGCCTCCTAAAGAGTAGCGGAGGCGTTCAAAGGTTGGCTAACTTCGGATGGAAATCGAAGTGATAGTGTATGCGCATAAGCCAGCTTGACTGTGAGGAGTACATTCCAATCAGAGACGAAAGTCGGAGCAAGTGATCCGCTGTACGTACATTTGTACATGAATGTGGGATCGACAGCGCAAACGGATAAAAGTTACCCTGGGGATAACAGGCTTATAGCGCCCAATAGTTCACATAGACGGCGCTGTTTGGCACCTCGATGTCGGCTCATCACATCCTGGAGGGGGAGCACCTTCCAAGGGTTCGGCTGTTCGCCGATTAAAGTGGTACGCGAGCTGGGTTCAGAACGTCGTGAGACAGTTCGGTTTATATCCGGTATGGACGTTAGGAAATTTGCGAGGATTTGCCCCTAGTACGAGAGGACCGGGGTGAACGCACCGCTGGTGTACGGATTGTGGCCACCTGCTGCATTGTCCGGTAGCTATGTGCGGACCAGATAAGCGCTGAAAGCATATTAAGCGCGAAACTGACCTCAAGATTAGATTTCCCTATGAGGGCCGTGAAAGACGATCACGTTGATAGGTGCAAGGTGGAAGTGCAGTAATGCATGGAGCCGAAGCATACTAATCGCCCCATTGCCTTTTTATGTCCTTGTCTACGACGCTAATGCTTGCATTGGTAGCGTGGATGAGGTAGACTTAACTAGTGATTGGTGTATATCACCACTGTCAATCGTTGACACGTACATTACCATACCGTGCAGATGGACATCGAAGCAGGGGTTTGGCCCACCGAGGAAATATATCGGAACCAAGCGTCTAAACCCCCACTTCGGTGCCCATGGCGAGGAGGAAACACCTGTTCCCATTCCGAACACAGAAGTTAAGCTCCCCAGCGGCGATTATACTGCTTTTAGTGGGAAACTAGCACGGTGCCGAATTATATAAGAGCCATCCGAATAGGGTGGCTTTTATCTTTGGAGATGATTTTTATTAATAGCTTGATCCTTGCCAGTATGATTTGCTGAAATGTGATACTAATATACTTCAGATGATACTTTGGCCGTGCGTTGCTACTTTCATCAACATGCTGGTGTCTTTTGTCGGTGAGACGTAACAGAGGTTGGGAAGTGACGGATTCAACAGTGGTCATAGGTGCGAAGTTTGCTACTTGCTTGCAAAATCCAGAGAGAGAGAGTATTATATGGAGTGTCTAAGTAACAAAAAACAAGGAGAAGCAACATGCCAGTCAAACACGCCGAATCATACCCACGAACGCCAGAAGCTCTTCGCGAATACAATGCGAAGCGTGACCCGGAATACTTGATGGAGCAAGCCAGTCAGAGCTATGAGGGTGGCAAGACAGAAGAAGCGGCACGAACGCTTGGTTACATTGGCTGGACGCTAGAAGGGCTTGAGGCACTGAAGTTAGCAGAAGAAGTCGAGCAGGAATAGCGTTATTTTAATTGAAATGAGCACAAACCAGCCTATCACAGAGATGAGGCTGGTTTTTTGCTGTACAAATTGCTAAAGTAGGTGCATTTTCTATAAAATTCAGAACGTTTTTCGTACAAATGTACCATTCTATTGTATAATCGCTAGAGAGGGGTGCTTGCTCTGCGATTTGGAGTTGCTTGGGCGAGTGGAGTGCCGCCGCGGGTGGGTAATTCGTATCTTGATAGCAATGCAGTGACGATGTGATAACCATAACCAAAAGGAGTGTTCTTATGACAGAACAACGACCACCGTCAATCAACTACCGCTATGGTGAGCCACCAATTCATTCGGCGGGCGATCTATTGTATTACGACAAGAAGATCACTCGGCAGCAAAGAACATTTGCTGTGCCGGCTGGTAGTAACCCATATGGCCAAGAGGCGCTTGTTACTGGCCCAGATGGAATGCAAATTGATATAGAGCGAGAAGCCCGACTGTTGCCACAAGATGGCAGTGATGTGCTCTACACGCTCTACGCACCAGAGACTGGAGCGGCGCTGACGATTAGCCATGAGCGCGGTATTGGCTTGCTTTACCCCTGTACTTCAGATGAGAATGGCCAGCCAGTTGCTCAGAGGATGGTGAGCAATGCGATAAAAACCCATATAGTTGATATGACTCATCTGCCCGATGCACAGTTTATTACGCTTGGAGAGCCGTATATCTCTCTCGCAGACCCACAGCACCACCATGCTGCGCTGAGCATTGTGCCAGAGAAAGTAGGTGTCTTTGGTGTTGGTACGGAAGGAGGTGTTGGGAGTAAGATGGGTATGATTCAAGATGATGCGTCACCTGGTGCGAAGAACGTCATGAATGTACTATACCCACAACTTGTAAAAGGGCATGAGGCCCTCCAACAGCGCCATAGCGGCGAACGACCGCACCCTCGAAATGGTATTGGTCGTCGAGCAGTCCAAAGCGGCGGGTATAGTTGGTTCTAAACCCCAACAAATAGCAAAGCGTTTTCAATATCAAAAATAACCCTGTATGCGCAGGGTTGTTTTTCATTCTCGAATCTCGCAGCAAACGAGAATTGTTGTGGTGGACCTTGGTGGAAACGACCCAAACCAAAGCTAATACTTAGTATATAGCATAGGCGCCTTAAATGCAATACCAATAATGCAATCTGAAAATGCTCATGTAAACGTTGACAAAACATATACAGTATGCTATATTTAAATCATGATACATATCATATATGGTATGTAGCGAGGATTTGCCGGCCTATACCGGCAACGTACCTCTGGTAAATATATAAATAAGGAGTAACCCTATGGCGGGAACAAAAGCTGGCGGCCTGAAGGCTGCGCAAAAAAACATCTCTAAAGACCCTAACTTCTACGCCAAGATTGGCGCCAAGGGCGGTAAGAATGGCCGCACCGGCGGCTTTGCGGCCAACCCACAACTCGCTCGTGTGGCTGGTGCTAAGGGCGGCCGGATCTCTCGCCGCACCAAAAAGGCCGATGATACTGCTACAGCTGCTCCACAAGCGGATGTTGCGCTTGCTGCCTAAGAGCACGCGTGAGCCTTATACAACAACACCTCCCATGTATGCGGGAGGTGTTTTGATGCGATAGGTCTAGTGTGTGAGGTTCGAAGCTTTTTGTGGTTTGGGGTGGTCTGCTGTGGAGCTGCTCTGCCTGCTGGTGTGGAGCGATGATTAGGAGGGTATTTTTTGGAATGGGGAGAATTATTGCGATAATCAAGCTTGAGACGAAACTATCGTGTTTTTTACAACATAGCGTCGGAGCTGGCAGGTAGTGGCGCTGTTGGCGCGCCAGTGGGTGAAGCAGGCGAGGCAGGTGTATGTGCCGTCGCTGCGCTGCAAGCCAGTTGCGCTGCAGCGTGGGCATTGCGAGCGGGCGTGGAGCCAGTCGCGGTAGGTGTCGAGCGCAGATTCGATGAGCTCGTCGTCGACCGTCACTTGCCAGCCAGCTCCAACTCGGCAGCCGGCATTCCACGCTGCGCGCTCCATTGCAACGAGCTGCACATCGCGCGCATAGCCGCAGTGCCCAAGGAGCGCATGGCCATACTCGTGGAGGAGGTAGGCAGTGGCCTGGGCATCGTGCGGATCGTAATAAACCGTGCGGCTTGGGTAGTGCCAATGAAAATGGCTGCTTGAGCGAAAAGAAAGTGGCGCAAGGCCCGACGCATGGGCATGCTGAGTGAGGTGAGGGATGAGCTGATCGAGTGGCATACGTGGTGGCGATATAGACACGTTTATTGGCATGCGAATCAGCGAGCGAAACAATGATTACTTCGCATGATTTGACAGAGGTAGAGATTATGATTTGTTCGTGTATTGTACGTGTCATGATTAGTGTAGCACAGCACGCTCGCGATGCCTAGTAGGCGGTGCGAAGTATCGATGTGTGGTGGGCTCCAGAGAGAGGCAAGGTGAGATGCATAATTATATAGCGTGTGCGTTGCGTTTTGCGATCGATTACGGTATAATAGAAAGAGTAACGTAAACGAAGGTTTGGCAATGAAGCAGCAAGGATCAATTATCGGATACGTCGTCGTCGGGACAGTGCTAACACTCGCACTGGTTGGCGGGGTCTTAATCGTCAAAAATAGCCACAACAGCAGCGCCCAGCAAGTGGCAAGCACTACCACCACTGACGCTAAGAAAAAGGAATCAACCCAGAGCAATAAGAGCGCTAACGACAAGCTAGTCGATAGCCTCAACAGTAAATCAACAGAGACCAGCAAGAGCAAAGAGACGAAAGAAACTCAGTCGCAAGATAAGAAAAATACTACATCAACTGCAACCAATGGTGCAACCAGCGGCACATCGAGCACCACTACACAAAGCCAAAGCCAATCAACTCAGTCTCAAAGCTCAAGTACGCCTACCACAACGCCATCGACTAGCTCCAGTATTCCTTCGCAAACTCAATCTACCCAGCAGGTGAGCGCCTTGCCGCAAACTGGCCCGGCCGAGAGCCTGGCAGCCGTTGTGGCAGTGAGCAGCCTAGCTGGCGTGGCACTGGCCTATCGCAAGTCGCGCACACCCGCGCTGTAAAGTATACAACATATCCATTGTTTCGTTGACAACGCTATGCCTACCCCTGTGTGATGCAGGGGTAATTGCTTTGGGGGAGGATAATATACCTGTTGTGATTATGGCATCGTTGTGCATATAACTGCATGATCGTTTGTGCTATGTATAGTGTGGGTGAGAGGAGCAGGCCGGGGCAAACAGCCTGGTATTCCTGGGCTGCTGAGCCGAAGCCTTTAAACCTTATGTATGATCTGGGGATACAACAGCAAACCTATCGCACAAGAGAATATCTAGAGGCTAGCGGCTGTGGGGTGGGCAAGGTCTGTTATTTACCGAGCTAGAGTGCTTTTGGTGCGATGAGTGTGCTGTGCGGGCTATTGATTACTCATAGAGGTGAGACTGAGGAGCTCCAGGTTTTGACGCTTGCAGCGACTTTGTGTATAATACAGAGGAATGGTGCGTCGCGATATGGCGACGTGTCTCATAATATAATTAATAAGAGGAGTCTGTACCAAGACTTATGGCAACACAAGCCTTAACAATGGATGATTTGCTCGCTGGCGACGGCGTCAAGCAACTAGTAACCGGCGAGGTCGTAACTGGCCGCGTATTATCGGTGCGCAAACGAGATGTATTAGTAGACCTAGGCCCACAGGGGGTTGGCTATGTGCCACGGCGCGAGATTGGCCCGGCTAAGACGCTAGCAGTTGGTGATGAAGTAACAGCCAGTGTGGTAGATAGCGAGCTCGAGAATGGCTATAGCCTATTGAGCCTGCGCAAAGCAGCCAAGGATCGTGGCTGGGAAGAAGCGATGGCCAAGCTGGATGCCGGCGAGATCATCGAGGTGGCGCCATACGACGCTAACCGCGGTGGTATGCTGGTTGAGTACGAAGGTGTGCGGGGCTTTTTGCCGGTGTCGCAACTATCGGCCGAGCACTACCCACGGGTGGGCGGTGCTGATAAGGATGAGATCTTGGCACGGCTCAACACGCTGGTGGGGCAGACGCTCAAGGTGCGTATCCTCGACTGCGATCGCAAAGCTAACAAACTGATCTTTAGCGAGAAGGAAGCTATTAAGGACGGCCTGGCTGCCCACTTTGAGAAGCTCAAGGTTGGCGACACCGTCAAGGGTGTGGTGACTGGCGTGGTGGACTTTGGTGTCTTTGTGAATGTCGAAGGGATTGAGGGGCTTATCCATATCTCAGAGATTAGCTGGGAGCGCGTCAACAACCCAGCCGACTACGTGAAGGTGGGCCAGAGCGTTGAGGCGAAGATTATCAGCATCGACAAAGATCGCCTAAGCTTGAGTATGAAGCAGCTCACCAAGGATCCGTGGCTTGATGAGGTGGATCAATTCACCAAGGGTCAGACCATTGAGGGCACAGTCACGCGCATTACCCCATATGGTGCCTTTGTCCAGATTAGCCCAGCAGTTGAAGCGCTGGTGCATGTGAGCGAGCTGGGCAGCGGCGGTGCCGACCCAGAGAAGGTCTTTACCCTCAATGAGCGCAAGAGTTTTGTCATTCTTGACATCGACAAAGATGCGCACAAAGTGAGCTTGAGTCTCGCCGACAAGAAAAAATAACCAGTAAATTACAAAAGATGACCGGCTTCGACCGGCAGAAAGGAGTGTGTGTATGAGTCAGTCTGAAAAAGTGTTGGTCATTGCCGATTCGATCACCGTTGGTGAGCTGGCCCAAACCCTGAATCTGCCGGTCACGAAGCTGATTGGCGAGCTCTTCAAGAATGGCTTTACGGTAACGATCAATCAGCGGATTGATTTTGAGATTGCTGAGATTATTGTGGAGGAACTGGGTCTAGCAGTGACGCTGCAGCGCAAAGCCGCCGAGCAGCATACTGTGCAGCATCTGCATAAACCGTCAAGCAATGCCGTGCCACGCCCGCCAATTGTAGCGGTAATGGGGCACGTCGACCACGGCAAGACAACGCTGCTCGATACCATCCTCGAGATGAAGACGGTTGCTGGTGAGGCTGGTGGTATTACCCAGCACATTAGTGCCTATCAAGCCCAAAAGGGTGGTCGTACGATGACGTTGCTTGATACCCCTGGCCATGAGGCCTTTGCGGCGTTGCGCCAGCACGGTGCCGCACTGACCGATGTGGTGGTGATTGTTGTGGCAGCCGATGATGGTGTTAAGCCACAGACGGTAGAGGCAATCCGCTTTGCACGCGATGCCAATGCCAAGATTATCGTTGCTATCAACAAGATTGACAAAGACACCGCCAACCCTGATATGGTCAAAGCGCAGCTTGCGAGCGAGCATCACCTCAACCCTGAGGAGTGGGGTGGCGATACCATTATGGTACCAATTAGCGCTAAGACTGGCCAGAATATCGATAAGTTGCTCGATACCATCCTGCTTGTGGCCGACATGGAAGAGCTCCGCGCCGATACGGATGTGCCGGCTGAGGGGCTCGTTATTGAGGCACATATGGAGAAGGGTCGTGGCTCGGTAGTGAACTTGCTTATCGAGCAGGGCCGCTTGGCACCAGGGCATTTCCTCGTGGCAGGGCAGGCCTATGGCAAGGTGCGTACTTTGCTCGATTACACTGGTACGCCTATCAAGGCAGCCACGCCTGCTACACCAGTGACGGTAACAGGTTTTAAGGAATTGCCGCAGTTTGGCGATATCTTCACGGTGGTCAAAAACGAGAAAGAAGCTCGCCTAGCTGTGCAGAAGGCTAAGCTCGACCAAGCACGTAATGCCGCCACCACCAATGTGACTGGTGCTGACTTGCTCAAGCTTATGACGCAGAAACACGATGCTCAGGAATTCGACGTCATCGTCAAGGCCGATGTACAGGGGTCACTTACCTCGGTGATGGATAGCTTGCGCCTAGTGGAGACGGGCGGGGCGATCACGCTGCGGATCATTGGCCATGGCGTGGGCAATATTACCGAAAGTGATGTGCGCCTGGCTGGTAGTAGCAATGCAATTATCTACGGCTTTAACGTCGACCTGCCACCAGCCGTCAAGCGCCTGGCAATGCGCGATAAGGTAACGGTGCGCCGCTACCAAGTGATCTACGAGCTGCTCGACGATGCACACAGCAGCATGGAAGCACTGCTCGCACCAGAGGTGGTGGAGACGGAGATTGGCCAGCTGGAGATTAAGGGCGTCTTCCGGACGATGCGCGATGCGGTTATCGCCGGTGGGCAAGTAACGAAGGGCAAGGTGACAGCAGGGCTATTGGCCCGTGTGATGCGCGGCGAGGAGCAAATTGCCGAAGTCACAGTAGCCAGCGTGCAGCGCCAGCAGCAAGAAGCCAAGGAAGTCTTTGAGGGTGAGCTCTGTGGCCTTAACCTCACGACCAGCAAGAAGCTCCAGCTCGAGATTGGCGACACTCTCGAGTTCTTCACCCGCGAGTTGGTGAAGCGCACGCTGCAGTAGCTGCGGTAATAGGCTTGGCGGTGGTGCTTCATCGTATAGAATCGCATTATAATTGAGTGGTAACTCTGCTCTTGCCGATTTTGCTAGTGGTATACAAAACTCGCCGTGGTGATGGCGAGTTTTTGGGATTGGGGTGCTTCGCTTATTGACACATTACCTCTGTTGTGGTAGGATGTGGGCAGAATATATAAGGAAAGAAATTAGGACGGGTAGTATGGCACAGAAATATGAGTATCGTGTATCGCTCGCAGAAGATGCTAAGCTGCAACTTGAGTTGCCAAGTGGCGACACACTTCCTGTTGAAAGAACTAAAAAACCAGCAAAAAAAGATCAACATACCATGCGTGACAGTGTTATACTGTTGCCGATCGATGAGACGATCAAAAATATGACGCATGGAACATTTGAGTATTCACAGTCATCGAAGCAAGAAGCAAGTCCTTCTCGACTGAATATTTTAAGTGATCGGATAGTCGAGTCTCTAGACAGACGGAGAAGAGAGATAAAAGGGTCACAAATAATAGAGCAATATTATATTAAAAAAGGTAAACTCCCTTATGCTGATAAGTACGCAAAAGCTCGAAGGCGCAAACAGGCTATCAATCGTTTTGCAGCCTCTGTAGCAGCACCAGTCTTTGCTTTTGACATGGCAACAAAGATTCCTCGACCAATAGATCCGAGAAAGCTGGAAGAAGAACAGAAATACCATACCCTCACTCTTTCTGAGGCTGTAATACCAGAAACAAAAGATCTTGCAGTGGAGATGCCAAATACCATACTTACTACAGTAGGTAATAAGCAGGAGCCATCTCCTGCTCTACCGGTGGTAGAAAGCTCCACGCGAAATGAAGCCGAACCGCAGCAAAACCAAACCCCAACTCCTGAGCAAACCCCACCAGCTGAGCAAGAGCAACGTACTGGTGAGGACGCAGCCATTGCTCGCGTGCAAGCAGAGGTCGTGGCGCTGACTGACGAGAAGGTTCAAGAAATCAACGCAGCCGAGTCGGCGACGGATGCGGTATTTGCCAAGGGTATGGCAGACATTGCGGTGCAGAGCAGGATTGCGCATGAGGCGATCTTGCCATATTCGGCGGAGGGGATTGCTCAGCTGGAGACGATGCGCAGCGATGCACTTGCTACCCTGCAGCAGGCCCTCAACGCGCGCAACCAAGGCGCACGGCCTGCCGCTACTCCAAGCCAAGAACTAGCCCCAAGCGGAGCTCAGGCAGAGCTTGCTCCCGCACCAGTTTCGACGAGTGAGCAAGCGCCACAACCAACCGGCTTCGAAGCGCAGGTGAGTGAGCTGACAGACCGCACTGCCCAGGAGATTATGGCGAGCCACTCGACTATGGACGCGATCCGCATGAAGGGCGAGGCGGCAAGCGCAGTGCTGAGCATGACGGCGCGTGAGCTGATGCAGCCACACCTCTCGCACGAAGGTGCAGCGCAGCTCAAAGACACGCGCGACCGGGCACTCGCAGCACTCCAAGCAGCACTTGACGTGCGGCTGGAGTCGCCAGACTCTCACCAAGCCACCTCTGTAGCGACAGAGGGCCAGCCTCTCGCAGAAGCAGCACAAGCCCCCGAAGCAACCACGGCAGAGCCAGCGCACGAGGAAGCTGATGGCAGTGTTGAGGAGAACCGCACGGCTGCTATTGGAGCGACTGAAGAAGTAGAAGAGAAGAAAAAAGACCGATTGATACGTCGGGCACAGACTGCTTGGCACATGGCCCGAAAAGCAATACGGGCTGTGGAAGATTGGTTTAGCCAGAAAGTGCCAGATCCAAAACCAACACCAAATCGCCCCCTCAAAGACCATTCTTTTACCAAAGCGTCTAATGGCGAAGCGCAAGAACAACCAGCAGCAGTCGATACCGAGGCCCAAGCTACTCAGCCACACGCGCCATCACAAGAGAGGTCAGTTGCTAATACAGGAGATCCCTTTGCGCTTGCAGAGGCAGCAGGGGTTCTTAGGGGGAATAGCGACCCTGGTGAGCCAGTCGTGACGAGCTACGATGAAGCTACTCATCGTGGTGAAGGCGAGCCAGAAGCTAAGCTAGCTGAGGTTATCAATTTCCCAGCTGGTGCAGAGCAGCCTCCCGCTGACGATGAAGCACCCACCGAAGAACTCGAAACTGTCGCCGAGGCAATCGACACGCAAGAGGATGCTCCGCTTTCGCGCGATGAAATGCGCCAGATGGAGCAAACGGCAAGAAGCAAGATACAGCTTGGTGAGTATGACTTGTGGGCAGAGATGAGAAAGGCTGATCTCAATGGTGTAGAGGTAGATATTGACGGGCTCATCAAAAACACCCGCACAGCGATACAACAAAATGTGCGAGGCTGGCTCCAAGAAGAAGGCCGGCAGCACCAAGCAAGCGGTCTATACCTGAGCACGTTAGAGGCACGAACGATGGAAAGTGCGGATAGTGCCCTTGAGTCGATCAAACAGGCGTATATCAAAGCCAAGCAAGCACGAGAGAGCCGACAGGATAGCGCAGCCTAGCGGTAGAAAATCATGAGTGCAGCACCCTTCCCAATAGATGACGACAACCCCTTCTCATCTCTCATCACCCAACACGACCTCGATCGCCTTGGGATTACAACGCGCGACTCGGCAGCGCTGCTGCAGGAGGTGAATAACACGCTCTATGAGCGGGTGGGGCTAGAGGTTATTGGCCGCTTGTCGGATAATGACCTCGATGAGCTGGTGCGCCGCCAGGAAACGGACGATAGTGCAGCGCTATTTGCCTGGCTGTCGCAGCGGGTTGCGCACCTCGACGAGATCCTGAGCGACGAGCGCACACTCATCCTTGGCGACCTAGCCAAGAAGGCTGATGAGCTGAGCGATGCAGCGTGAGTACGGTGTGAGGATTGCAATCGCATTGCTGCGAATGTACCAATTGATAACCACGCAAAGCATCTCAATACCATTCTCGCGATGAATGGCAAGCGCCCAACCTCGGCGATGCGCTGTGTTGTACATACCATTCTCTTTGGTGGGTGTATCTGGCAGTCATGCCCAGGTGAGCGAGATAGCCGCATCATCAGCTACCCCACCTGGCCGGCTGTCGAGCGCACGATAGCCTAGATTGCTCAGGACGAGGGCATAACAGAGGTTAATCACACCACTGAGGGACATTACACCACATTTTACCATTTTTATTGTATGAGAGGTGGATTGTTTGGTATACTAGGGGCAGGAGGAATTGAAAAAAAATGTTTCAATTAGACGATGCTTTTTTGCAAAAAATCGGTATAGCAGACTGGCCACCAGAGGTACAGCAGCGCTTTGTCGACAACTTTCGCCAAGTGCTGGAGCTGCGCGTTGGCACGGTGCTGAGCGATGGCTTGAGTGAGGTGCAGCTGAATGAGTTTGAGTCGTTTATGAACCAAGACGCTGCGGTCATTACAGCGTGGATTGATGAGCACGAGCCCGACTACGAAGAGGACGAGATATACCAGAGCCAGCGCAAAGCCTACGAGAAAGCGGCAGAGCAGCGTGGTGTGGAGGTAGACCAGCTGGCACTCTTTGCGGATTATGCGCAGCTTAAGTGGCTCACCCACAACCGCCCAGACTACACAACCGTTGTGCGCGAGACCTTTGAGGGCCTCGTAGATCTCGCCAAGGCAGACCCGCAGAAGTTCCTCACCCAAGAGGGCCTTGCTAGCATCTTCCAGAGCAGCGATGCGGCAGACGGCAATACACCAGACGAGCTTGAGGGAGGCCACCCCGATCCTGATGTAGCGCTTGCTGCGTAGTAATAATGACCAAGCAAAAACACGTATAACCCCTGTGGATGCAGGGGTTATATTATGCAGAATCTGAATTATGAAACCTTGACCTTTTTCTCACGCTCACCATTCCCACACTCCCTCCTCCGGAACACTATAAGGGTCGATATTCACTGGATATCGACCTCTTGCGCTGGGCTGAAAACTCGTTATTACAACGAGTTTTCACACTCCATCGGATGAAGTGTGGGGGGAGGGTGAGCTAACGCAAAGAGAGTATAAGACCTTGAGGGTTGAGAGTTTGGTGATTCGAGACTAATACCTATACCACTTACACCCGATACCCGCGCAAAAATGCTGCGGCGCTGAGCTCTTTGCCGCTGGGGGCGATGAGCTGGTCGATGACGAGAAAGGTGTCGTCGCTACAGCGTGGATCGAGTGCAGTGGCAGGCGCCGGCGCGGTGTGTGCCTGAGTGATGATATACTGCCGCTCGCCCAGCTGGAGGCGAGCCCGTGGGTAGTGATGGTAGGCACGTACCATTGCTTCGGCCGCTGCAGCAGTGTGCTGAGCGGGGTTGATAATGCCGCTGGCTTTGGTGAGGAGCTGGCAGTAACTTGCGTTGGACTCATCTTGTGGTGTGGGCTGGAGGCTACCACTCACGATGCGGGGCAGGAGCTGCACCAGTGCTTCGCTGCCGAGTTGGCCTAGTGTGTTGTAGAGTTCGAGCTGCTGCTCGTCGCCGCGTAAGGGATGGGTGAGCTGCGCATAGACCGGCCCGGCGTCCATCGCGGCGCTGAGCTGCATGATGCTGATGCCGGTGGTGGTATCGCGATTGGCAATGGCGCTCTCAATCGGTGAAGGGCCGCGATAGCGCGGCAGGAGCGATGGGTGGAGATTGATAATCCCTGGGGAAAAGCAGTCGATTACTACTTGGGGGATAATCTTACCAAAGCTCACCAGTACGCCAACAGGCTGGTTGAGCGCTTGGATATCGGGGATAATATCGCGCAGTTTGGTGGGCTGTAACACTGGAATGTCGTGCGCCAGGGCAAGCTGCTTGACTGCTGGCTGGCAGAGCTGCTTGCCGCGCCCCCGCCGGCTATCTGGCTTGGTGATGACCAGTCGAACAGGGAAGCTATGTTCCAGCAGCTGCGCGAGGCTGATAGCGCTGAAGTCTTCAGTCCCAAAGAATACGATTGGTCTTGATATGCTCGTCATAATCAACTGGTTGGAGCTCGCCCTTCTCATCGAGCTGATAAAATGCGCTGGTATCATCGCGGATGTGGTCGATAAACACGATGCCATTACAGTGGTCAATCTCGTGTTGCAGCACTCGCGCTAAGAAGCCGTCGGCTTTGAGGCGGATAGTGTTACCATTGATATCAAGCGCCTTGACCCGGACGCGGCTGTAGCGTGGCACCTTGCCATAAATCCGGCCCGACACGCTCAGGCAGCCCTCATAGTCACTGATTAGCTCGCCCTCATATTTGACGATCTCTGGGTTGATGAGGGGGATGAAGCTGCGGTTGTCTTTGTCGTCGAAGTCTTCGCGCACAATAACGACTCGCTCTAGCTGATCGATCTGCACCGCCGCCAGCGCTGCACTGATCTCGTGTGGACGGGAATTCTCCCAGTCGATGCTGGCGCTGGTCATGTCGGCCACCAGCTGGCGCGTCTCGTCGGTAATAACATGCACCCGCTGCGACTTCTGGCGCAAGTGCGGGTTGGGTAGGGTGATAATAGCGTCTTTTTTCATTGGCTTTATTATAGCAGATGGTGGATGGGGTGGGCGAGTGGATGATTGCTCGGTAGATCAGTCATGTCATCAGACAAGAGAATATCTGGAGGCCAGCGGCTGAGCAAGCGGATGGTCTCTGTACATATTCTGGCCGGAACATTTTCGGTATGATGATATGACTGAGATACTGCGAAGAATATTTAACCGAAATACTACTACTATCTACCAGTCTATCGTATATTCCACCAGAATGAAGTAGAGATGAGCTGCTATCACTAAGAAAGAGGGTTTCTTGCGCCTCTATCATAGTAGCGACTGTGGGTCGATATCTACCTGCCAATGCTTGGCCGGCACGTCGGCAATAACAGCGAGGAGGTCGCGGCGTTGGGTGGCTTTGATGATGAGCTGCCAGCGGTAGGTGTTGCGCAGCCGCTCGTGGAAGGCGGGCGTGGGGCCAAGGATGCTGACCGTGGGGTGGTGCTGGCGAATCTGCCGAGCGAATGCTTGGCTATTGCGGATGGCGGCCGCCTCCGTCTTGTACACGCACGTGAGCTTGAGTAGGTGGACGAAGGGTGGGAACTGCCCACGACGGCGCTCGGCCAAGGCTTGGTGATAAAACGCGGTATAATCCTGAGCCAGGCCAGCCTGAATCACTGGGTGCTGGGGCTGATACGCTTGCACCACCACTGTAGTGGCGTGAGCAGAGCGCCCCACGCGCCCCACCACTTGAGCAAGCAGCTCGAAGATGCGCTCGTTGGTGGTGTAATCGGGCAAGGCCAGGCCAGCGTCGGCCTGCACCACCCCAACGGTGCGCAGCTGCGGCAGGTCGAGCCCCTTGGCCACTACCTGCGTGCCGATAATGATATTGGCTGTGCCATCATAGAGGGCTTGGTATTGCTGCTCGAGGCTGCTTGCGGGGCTGCTGTCGCCATCAAAACGGACGATATGCGCCTGGGGCCAGCGCGCTACCACCTCTGCCTCGATGAGCTTCGTCCCAATCCCACGGTGGACGATATCGGTGCTATGGCAGGTGGGGCACATCGTTGGCACTGTGGTGTGGTGGCCACAGATATGACACTGCAGCTGGTGGCGGTCGGCATGGAGGGTGAGGGGAACAAAGCAGCGTGGGCACTCGGCTGCCCAGCCGCAGTTGGTGCAGAGCGATACATTGGCGCTGCCACGGCGATTGTGAAACAGCAGCACCTGCTGGCCCGCTGCAAGCGTGGTATCGATAGCGGCAATGAGCTGATTCGACAAAAAGCGATGCTGGGTGAGGTTGCTCCGCTGGGTGAGGTCGACCAGCTGAATGGTGGGAGCGGTGGCCTCAGGCCGAGCTTTGCTCGGTAGGGTAGCGATCGGCCGCTTGGCTTTTTGCGCCAAATAATACTCGCTGACCAGTGGTGTGGCCGACCCTTGCACTACGGTCGCACCATGCTGTTGAGCTAGTACACTCGCGGCCCGCAGCGCCGAGTAGCGGGGGGATTTGTCTTGCTTGTAGCTGGCCTCGTGGGCTTCGTCGATGATGATATACCCCAGATGCTGCAGCGGCAAGAAGAGGGCAGAACGTGGGCCAATTGCCACTCGAGGCTGTGTACTTGTCAGAGCAGCTAGCCAGGCACGGTGGCGCTCGGCCTCTGTCTGGCGTGAGTGAGTGAGGATGATATCGGCAAAGTGTTGCCGAAATTCCGCTACCAGCTGGGGCGTGAGGGCGATCTCTGGCACGAGGACAATCACCGACCGGCCTGCAGCCACAGCGTGGCGTGCAAGCTCGATATACACTGCTGTTTTGCCGCTACCTGTCACACCGTGAAGTAGTACTGTGCCAGGGCTGGCTTGGCGAATGGTGCGAACGGCCTCTTCTTGCTGCGGATTAAGCGAGAAAATGGGCGTGTGGCGCTGTGGTGGTGAGCTCGCCGGGCGGCGCGGCGTGCGGCGCTGCTTGGCAATGCCAGCTGGTAGCACTGTCTGTAACACAGTGGCGAGGTGCGTGGCATAATAATCGCTCAGCCACTGGCTCGTTGCTAATAGGGGAGCAGGCAGCGGTGGCAGCGGCACAACGGCATCGAGCGGCTTGGTCGTATACGTCGGCTTTCTGGCACGTGCAATGATGACACCCACCACCTGCTGCGCACCAACGCTCACCTGCACCACCTGGCCCAGCGGCAGTGCATCTGCCCAGTGGTAGGTGAAGCTCTTGCTGGTAGCGCGGATAATCTTGAGCGGCGCAACTTCGTAATAGTGCATAGGGTTTATTATACCCGACAGCACGCGAGAGTGCAGAGGGGCTCGTCTCTCCGTTGCTACTTCATCTGGCGGCGTGCAAAATGTGCACATCAATCTTGCTCGCTTCGCCCAAAGCTGGTATGATAAAAAGCAGACACGTGTGTCGTGTGGATGGTTGATGAGTCGCAGTTGCGAGAGACGAAACGCACAATCAATTGGTGGGTGGTCTTGCCAAATTGCCATCAAAAAGTGTAGAATAAAAAGCAACAGTTGAGTAGAGGTAACGGAAGCGAGAATTCGCTAAGGGAAGCATGTTAGAAACGTTTATTACATCACGGGTGCGGCGCAAAATCATTGTGGTCTATGCTAAGTATCCGGAGTTCCACACCCACGTCCGCGGCTTGGCGAAGTTGATCAAAGAAGACCCGGGCAATATCCAGCGCGAGCTAAAGAATCTCGAGAAAGCTGGTTTTTTGATGGCCGAAAAACAGGGTAATACTAAAATGTATTACACGAACAAACAATATATCTTCTTCAAAGAATTGCAGAGCATGGTGATCAAATCCTCGCAGCAGCAAAAGGGTCAACAAGCGGCGGATACTGTGCAGCTCTGATGAGTTTATTTGCACAGATATTAGCGGCGCGGGGCTTGCAGGGAGCAGCCGCTGAGGAGTTTTTACACCCCGATTATGACGCTAAGCCCGATCCATTCTTGCTCTCCCAGATGCAGATGGCGGTGGATCGCTTGGCGCAGGCGCACCAGCGGCGCGAAACCATTGTGATTTATGGCGATTATGACATCGACGGCCTCAGTGCGACGGCCTTGCTGCTCGATGCCTTTGCGAGCTTTGGCTTTGCCGCAGTTGAGGCCTTTATTCCTAATCGCTTCGTAGAGGGTTATGGTATGACCAAAGGCGCGGTGGACAAGGTAGCAGCGATGGGGGCGCAGCTCATCGTCACGGTGGATTGCGGCAGCCTCTGCCATGAGGAAATTGCCTATGCGAAGGAGCGCTACGGAATCGACACAGTGGTGACCGACCACCACAACATTACACCAACTCGCCCACCCGCCATCGCCACGGTTAATCCCAAGTATGACGACCACCACTACCCCTTCCGTGACCTCTGTGGGGCAGGCGTGGCCTTTAAGCTGGTGCAGGCGCTGCAGACGGTGCTGCCGGGCTTGCCAGCTGGCTATGAGAAGTGGCTGCTGGACTTAGTAGCGCTGGGTACAGTGTGCGACATTGTGTCGCTCCGGAACGAAAACCGCGCCAATGTATACTGGGGGCTCGAGGTGCTGAAGAAGCAGCGCCGCCCTGGCCTCAAGGCACTGCTGGCGGTGACTGGTGTGCAGCCAGCCCAGATTACCGCTCGGACGCTCGGTTTTGGTCTTGGCCCGCGTATGAATGCGGCAGGGCGATTGGCATCGGCTGAGTATGCCCTCGACATGCTGCGAGCGCGCGATGGTTTAGCGGCGCTTGAGGCGGCTCAGCAATTGGATCGCTTCAATACCGAGCGCAAAGCCATCCAGCAGGCCATCTACGATGAAGCTTGCCAGCAGGCCGAGCGCTATGCCGCCGACCCTGTCCTGGTCGTGAGCCAGCAGGGGTGGAACCATGGCGTGATTGGGATTGTGGCATCCAAGCTGGTAGAGGCGTATCACAAGCCAGTCTTCATCATTGGTGAGCGAGGTGAGACGGCAACGGGCAGTGCACGCAGCTTTGGCGATTTTTCGGCTGAGCGGGCAGTGCGCGCTGCCGATGATGTCATTCTACGTGGCGGTGGTCATGCGGCAGCGGCTGGTGTGACGCTCGAGACGCGGCAGATCACCGCCTTTCGCCAGCGAGTGAACGACTACTACCGCTCGCTCCATCTCTCCGACCAAACGCACTACCTCTTGCCGCAGGCTGATGTGGTGATTGATGATCTATCAGAGGTAACAGAGCAGCTGGTGGCCGATATTGCCCGTCTTGAGCCGTTTGGCAATGGTAACCCAGAGCCTGTTTTGCAGCTGCGCCGCGGCACCGTCTCGCAGGTGCGCCACATGGGCAGCGATGGGCAGCACATTAAACTCACCGTGCAGGATGGGCAAGGCACAGCGCTGCAACTATTGGCCTTCAACGCGCCACCGAACTTCGTACGCCAGCCGGGCGATGTTATTTCGGCTTGGTTTCAACCAACTATCAACGACTGGCGTGGCATGCGCAGTGTAGAGGGGCGGTTGCTCTATGTAGAGCCGGTGGATGAGTAGTGTCGCATAGCTGATAGTGCTCGATACCACGGATTTATAAAGCCAAAGATTTTAATTATTCTAAAGCACACTCTCGTTTGAGGGTGTTTTTGCTTAAGCAGTGTCTAGCTCTCATACTGTCTTCCATTTCAGTATAGGGCAACTACACCTTACTATCGCAGCCAATCCATCATACAAGAAAATATCTGGAGGCCAGCGACTATAGGGATGGCTAAGCTCTGTGATTCATCTGGCCGGAACATTTTCGGTGTGATGGATTGGCTGCGATAGCGAAGAGAAGGAATTCAAAACCCAGAGGTAGCATAATTTGCAATAAAACCTCTCCCATTGCATAACTATATTGACAAATCGAGAGAGAGAGCAATATGGGTTCTTATCAATCATAACGATAGGAACACCACTCATGCACGAGCACACCACAGCATCGACACACGATGCCAAATCAGCTATACTACCACCAGAATTAACCCAGGAGACCGACGCAGTGCCACCCCTCTACCTCGATACCAGCACGCTCGACTTTAGCGCCATTACCGACACTTACACCAAAATTGCCGACCCAGCCAAGGCGGTGCGGCCGGAGTTTGCTACCGAGCGGCAGGCCCTGACTACCAGCTTCCAGCGGGCGGATGGCCAGCAGTACGTGGAGACGGAGAACATTGCCGAGGTGGGCGATGCCATCATCACCGGGCCAGAGGGTGAGCGCTATAGCATTGCGGCGGCGGATTTTGCTGCCCTGTACGAGCCGCTGCGTGGTGCGGACGGTGCAGTGGTGCCTGGCGCGTACCTGCCGAAGAATCAGATCAAAGCCATGCCTAACCCCACCGGCCGCGAGATCGTCATCGATGCGCCCTGGGGCGGCCAGCAGCACGGCGAAGCAGATTGCTGGCTGGTGGAGAGCCAAATCAATGGCGACCGCTACATCATCGAGGCAGCTGCCTTTGCTCAGACATATCGGCTGAGTGAGTCATAGAGAAGGTGCGCTCATTTATCGCTAGGTGAGCTTATTATTAACAGGGTTCAATGGCGATTGGCTCCTTTGGCTTGTGTAGCTTTGTTTTAGTAATAACCGCTTGGTGGAGTTTGGCGCCGTGGGTCGTAAAGGTCGATATCTGAGTAGTAGGTGCGCTCAAGATAATTCATATTATCCCAAGTGTTTGGTGCTTCAAGTGTAATATTGATTTTCCACATTGCTGTCCAAAGTGTCACCTTGACGCCATTGTCAAAGTACCATTCGATGCATGCCATATCTTCCTCACGCTCTATTTCTGTTCCTTCGCCATACTGCGAGGTGAGAGCTGCTTCGTATGCGTCAAAAGTATTCCAGGGTAACTCATAGTACTGATCGTCATAATACAGATCACCATCGCTATCATCACCGTTCTCAAGATCTGCAAGTGGTATGTCGACAGAGGTCAGAATATTACGAGTAAAGCTGAGTGTGCTTTCAGGGTGGCTTGCCTGACATGCTGTTATTTCGCTCTGAGATTGTGGCCACTTACTGGTCAAGTCAGCCACAGCTTGTAGCATCGTCTCAACAGATGCAGCGCGATATGTATAGGGGTGCGGTAGAGTTGGTGTGTCATCTGGCATGGTATCTCCTTGCTTTAGATTCTTACCAGCTAGTGTAGCAAATGCTCCGATTTGCACCAACCCGATCATCTGTGCTATAGTAGGGAGCAAACAAACCATACCAACAGAACATCCACCACATAACCCACGGGAGACCCCATGGAAAAATTTGTTCGTCCGATATATGAATCGCAAAAACCAGAAGAAGCACTGCAGCCACTTGCTGTTGCATTGCTAGAGAGTGCTGAGTGGCAACAGCTGAATAATACCGAGGAAATGACTGATGAGGACGCCCAAAAGCTAGCCAGTGCCCAGGCCGCTCGGGCAGAGCAATTGGTGCCATTTTTGCAAGAGTATGGCTATGGTGTAGATAGTAAACCACAGCCAGCCAGCGAGCAACTGGCCGACCGAGAGAGTGCGCTCTACCGCGACGCGCTTGCAGCGAGCTACATCCAAGAGCTTGAGGCTCAAGGGATAGAGCTGAGTGATATCGAATTAGTCGCAAACGATGTACCTCTGTCGGGTGAACTGTCCGAGAGTGAGCAGCGGCGCTTGCTGCTGCCGATTGAGCATGCTTTGCGAGCAGCGGAGCACGAGCAGCAAGAGGATAAGAAAAACGAAGAACCTGAAGAGAATGAAGAGAATAGTATATCAGCATCGACGGCAGCGTTTGTTGGCAAAACGGCTATCGGGAGCGATGGTGATGGAACCCAAAAAGTTATGTGGGGTAATCGGTATGAAGTCGGTGTAACGAGCTCGTCAGACAAGAGTGCATGGGCAGCATGAGAACCTTGTAGAAGTAAAGAATAAAACCAGCTACAAAGGCTGGTTTTTAACTATTTGCATCGCTTGCTTATTGTACAAAAATACTTGAGCAAGTTAGTGGATGAGAGGGGATAGACAGGAAGAATCTGAGCTAATAGACACATTGCGCTGCACCGGTAGTGCTGTTCTTGACCAGAATACACCCATACTTCGCACCCCTCGTATTATATCTCCACCTCTGTAGTTACGCGCACAAATGTACTATGTTCCAAAATTAGACAAAATGGTTGTATAACTTTGGCAAGTACGCTACAATGGAGGCATGATGCAACAGGAAGGACCAAATCGCAATGAGTTTTGAGGCAAGTATTAGGCAACTGCGTGGCAATGCGGGGCTTTCGCAGCAGGCGGTGGCCGATGCAGTTGGGATTGCCCGCGCGACGTATATTAAGCTAGAGAATGGCGGCCGCGAGCCAAAGCTTGGCGAGCTGACGAAGATTAGCCAATACTACGAAGTTGGCGTGCAGGAATTGATTAGCGGCATTGCCATGACGGACACTGTTGCGCAGCAAGCTCAGCACAGCCCGTGGCGGGTGGCGGACGATGCAGCACTGTACGTGGGCGATGCACCAGCCGAGTACCGCCACGATGATGCGCAGGGTGCCGCTGCTCAGTCGCGCGATGCTATCCCGCGGCTCCATACCACCAAACTGCGCCAGGTGCTGCTCTATACGCTGGGCAAGATTGGTGCGCGGCCCAATGTGGGCGAGGCGGTGCTGCATCGGCTGCTATACTTTATCGATTTTGATTATTACGAGCACACAGGCAAGAGCATTACTGGCCTGGCGTATCTGCACGAGACCTATGGGCCCGCGCCGGCTGCAGATTTGCAAGCTTTGGTCGATGAGATGCGGGCGCATGATGAGCTGGATGTCATTGAGACGAAGCACTTTAGCCACAAGCAGCGCAAGTTCCTGCCACTCAAGAACGCCGAGTTGAGCGAACTCAGTGCCAACGAGATCAAGCACATCGATGCCGAGCTAGAGCGCTTAGGGAGCAAGAGCGCTGCCGAGCTAAGTAATCTTGCCTACAAAGATGCGCCATGGGTGATTGCGAAATATGGACAGACGATTGATTACCGCGACACGTTTTATCGGACGGACGTTACCTCTGTAATCGAGTCAGATGATGATCTATAAGCAGGCAACAGAATTTTCAAGTGATCTCCAGACGCTGGCACAGCGCATTCCCACACTGCCAGCCGATATCGAGCGCGTTAAGCCGCGGCTGGTGCGTATCTTTGCTGAGCCAAGTGAGACGACGGTGGCGGATTTTCGCCAGCAGCTCTTTGCGTGCGGTAAGGCGGCCATTATACAGCAAACTGCTCAGTGCACAGTAGTGCAGCTCTGCCTCGATACCGACACAGCAGCCTACCGACGGGCGGTGTGGTTGGTGTTTGCGGTGGTGCGGGCGCTGCCTCGTGATGCATCGTCGTGGGCTGCTCGGGCTGCCAGCACCATTATCCTTATCGAAGTCTACGCCACCCCTAGCAAAGCGCATGGGGATGAGCGGCGTATCAAGCGAATCATAAGCAAATTGGAGGAAGCATAATGTAGAGCAACAGGGTACTCACACTGGTCGAAAAATAAGCTGCGTAGAAGAGAAGAGAGCCACGCATGGCTGATGGGGTTGACAAACGAGACGCAATTTGCTAGAGTAGTGTCCTTGGGTCTGGGGTATAGACAATGCTACTCTTATCCGGTTTGCTGTCTTGTGACTGTGTGATACCACTGTTTTTTGCGCTCCGCTTTCTACCGCTTATGCTTCCTCCGACCAAATACTCGCTCTAGGCTCCCAATATTAGAGCGAGTATTTGGGCTGAGGCATCCATACCTCTCGAGAGGCGAGAGGCGCTCCATCGATGTGGTGCGCGGCGTAGCTACAAACAAAGCACCCGTCACAAACTATTCATAACAGTGTAGCACATTTGTTGCAATTTTGTGCAAAATAAGCAAATAAGTATCAGTTGCTAGCGATACATACCACGCTTGCGATTTTGCAAAAATAGCACAAGACTGACGACGAAGGCGATGGCATATACAGTGATAAAGAAGGCATAAAGGCATAATGAGATAATTGCTTCATGAGAAGAGACATTCCAGAGGTTTGGTGCTATCACATGAGTTGGCGTGGTATAGTCTCCTCCAAGCATCCCGACTGTTGCGTGGGCAATTATCTCAAGTAGGTTAACAATGAGCATGCCACCAGTAACGAATAGACCCTGCGACATACTGCTATCACCCTCCGTTTGCTCTGGTGCAACGATGAGCAGAATCGGCAGTATGCCAAGGTTTACATAAATAATATAGCTGTACGCAGCACCAAGAATACCAAAAATAGCGGCAATGACGATGTACAACACCAACAGCGCAAATAATAGCCCGGCAGACACCCAGCGAATAACTGCACCAAATGATGAGCCAGTGCGTGGCATGGCTGTAGGCAAATAAGCTGCCGGCATTGGTGCTGGTGTGCTTTGTAGCTGCTGAGGCGGTTGTGGGGGGTACTGTCCGTATGGTTGCGGTGGTTGCTGCTGCTGGGGATATGGTTGCTGGACGTATGGCTGAGGCTGCTGGGGTGGCTGTGGTTGTTGTGGGTATGGTGAGGAAGGTGTCATAGTAGATTGATTATAATACAGAGACAAGCGATGCGCCAGCAAAAATAGCCCAATAGCTCAGCCCTAGAGTATCGCTGTTGCTCATACCTCTCCGCGCAAGAGCGCAATTGTGCCGAGCTGCATGAGTTTGGGCTGTGCTAGCACCAGAGTAGTGAGAGGAATGCAGTGTACTTGAGGGCTGGTTTTGTGGGTGACACAGCAATTTGCACAACTTTGCGCGCGATAGAATTGCAAAAATTGTCGCATCTGCTATAATGAGGAGCGATATGGTACAAGTAACACGAAAAGACGAGCGCGAGGCGAATGAGAACATCATCCGTCGGTTTAACAGCCGGGTGTTGAAGAGCGGTGTGCTAGCAAAGGCACGGGCATCGATGCGGTTTGCCAAGCCGATCAGCAAGACCGATCGCCGCAAGAAGGCGATTACCCGTCGTCAGCGCAAGGCTGACAAGATGGCCAAAGTTCGCCTGGGGATCCGCTAGGTGACGACGCTCAAGCAGCGTATCAAAGACGAAATGAAAGCCGCTTTGCTTAGCGGCGATCGTTTTGTTGGTGACACCTTGCGCAACCTTGGTGCTGCTATCCTTGATGAAGAGGTGAAGCAGGGCGTGCGCGAGACTGGCCTGGACGATGCTGCCGTCGAGCAGGTGATCGTTCGTGAGGTGAAGAAGCGGCGTGATGCCGCAGAAATCTATCGCACCAATGGTCGCCCTGAACTTGCTGAGCCCGAGGAGCGCGAGATGGCAGTACTCCAGCACTACCTGCCGCAGCCACTGAGTGATGAAGAACTGCAAGCGGTGGTAGCGCAGACGATCGCCGAGCTTGGGGCAGATAATCCACGGATGACGGGCCAGGTGATTGGCGCTGTCAAGGCCAAGGTGGGCAACCGAGCTGACGGTGGGGCGATCGCTCAGCTGGTGCAACGTGCCCTTGCCCCGTAGTTTTATGACAAGAGCAATAATTTTTCTTAATAATAACTAATAACCACATAATAACAAGGAGGCACAGATGATTCTTTTGTTTGGCCCAACTGGTGCCGGTAAGAGTATGCAAGGGCAGATGCTGGCAGTGCGCCAGGGGTGGAAGTGGCTCTCGACGGGTGAGATGCTGCGCCAGAGCACTGATCCAGCGGTGATTGCTACCCTCAAGGCGGGTGAGCTCGTGAGTGACAAGCTTACTTACCAGGTCTTTGATCATGCGGTGCAAGAGGCGTATCGCAAGCATTACCAAAATATTATTGTTGATGGATTCCCGCGTACGAAAGAGCAAGCCGCGTGGCTCGATGACCATCTCGCACGTACTGGCGATAACATTGACCTCGTGGTGGTACTGGAAGTGCCCGAGCAAGAAATCATGCGCCGCTTAGCCAAGCGAGGCCGAATGGAGGATACACCCGAGACGATTGCGCGTCGCATGGCCATCTACCGCCAAAAGATGTACCCAGTACTTGGTATCTTTGCTGAGGCTGGGGTAAAGATCATCCACCTCGACGGGACTGGCACCGCGGGCGAAGTGCACGACCGGATTTATGACGAGGTAATGCACGCATGGCCCAACTAATTACTGGCATCAAGACGCCCGAGCAGCTCGAGGCAATGCGCGAAGGGGGTAGGCGCCTGGCGCAGATCTTTGCTGATATTCGCCAGTTTGTCCATACCGGGGTGAGTGAGAAGCAGATCGATGCCTTTGCGGCAGAGCGGATTGCCGCCTATGGTGCCGAGCCAACCTACAAAACCCCAGAGGTGAACTTCCCTGGGGTGATTTGCATTAGCACGAACGAAGCGATCGTCCATGGCGTACCAAGCGATTATATCTTGCAGCAGGGCGATGTGGTCAGCTTTGACCTCGTCATTACCTACCGCGGGATGAAGACAGATAGCGCCTTTACTATGGTGGTGGATGACGCACCTACTGGGGCTATTAAGCACCTACTCCACACTACCGAGCGCAGTCTCTATGCTGGCATTGACGCGATCAAAGGGCCAGTGCGCACTGGTGACATTGGTGCAGCGGTGGAAGCTGTGCTGCAAAAGGGTCGCCTTGGGATTATTCGCGAGCTGGTGGGGCACGGCGTGGGCCTTGAGATGCACATGCCGCCCGATGTGCCCAATTATGGCCGCAAAGGCACTGGCCCACTGCTCCAGCCTGGCGATACCATTGCCATCGAGCCGATGGCTACCCTCGGTGGCGGCGCCATCTACAGCGACACCGCTGGCGATGGCTGGACAATTTACAGCCGCGACGGCAGCCTAGCTGCTCACTTCGAGCACACCGTCCTCATCACCGAGACAGGGGCGGAGATTATCACGAAGCTGTAGTGCCTTACCTAGGGGAGGTTATTATCCTCTCCATCACCATTGTTGTAGAATAGTAAGAGAAACTCGCCGAGATACCAAATGGCGAGTTTTATAATTTCGTTCTTCTGCTCATATTGTACAAGACACAGCATAACCTGTATAATGGTACTATGCATGAAAATTCTCAATACGCAGTAGGAATAGATGTCGGGACGACGACGATTCGATGCGTGGTGGGGCATATGAATCCAGAGACAGGCACGCCGACGATTGTGGGCGTAGGGCAGGCACCGAACAGTGGTATGCGCAAGGGCATGGTGGTCAATCTCAGTGGCCCGGCCCGTACGATCGACGAAGCGCTGGGTGAGGCCGAGCGGATGAGCGGCTATGAAGTCAACAGCGCAACGGTGAGCGTTAATGGTGCGCACATCACCAGCACCCGCGCCACGGGGATGATTGCCGTGGGCACGATCGATCACGAGATTAATAATGATGATGTAGCGCGCATCGAAGAAGTTGCCACAACAGGCAAAGTACAGGCCAACCGCGAGATCCTCGAGGTCGTGCCGCATAGCTATACGCTCGATGGCCAAGCGGGGATCAAAGACCCGCTGGGTATGACGGGTACGCGGCTGGAGATCGATGCCAATGTTGTCTCGGCTTTAGCGCCCTATGTGGCGAATTTGCAAAAGGCGGTAGAGATGGCAACCGTCCACCCGCACGCCATTACACCAGCAGTGCTGGGGGCGGCTAAGGCTGTGCTAAATGAGCGGCAGATCGAAAGCGGTGTAGCAGTGGTTGACCTTGGTGGCGCAACGACCAGCGTGGCAGTCTTCGAAGAGGGGGACTTGCAGTACGTTGGCGTCATCCCAATGGGTAGTGTGAATGTCACGAACGACCTCGCTATTGGCCTCAAGACCGACCCTGATGTTGCGGAATTGGTCAAGGTCAAGCATGCTGCGGCTGGCATCAAGGCAAGCGACGCAGTAGCCAAGGTGCGGCGCGATAAGGAATCGTATGAGTTTGCTACTGAGGAGATTGACGAGATCGTTGATGCCCGACTGGAGGAGATTTTCGAGGCAGTACAGAAGGAGCTCAAGAAGGCAGGCCGCGCTGGCAAGCTGCCCAGTGGTGTTGTGCTGACTGGTGGTATGGCTCAGATGCGTGGCATGGCGAGCTATGCCAGGGAGCAGCTGGGCGTGGCCGCTCGAGTGGGCCGACCAACCGGCTTTACGAGCGGTGTGGCCGACCAGATAGAAAAGCCGCAGTTCGCCACTGCAGTGGGCCTGATGCTCGCCGATAGCGAAGGTGACCACCAGCCTGCCCAGGCTTACACCAACAGTGGTACAGTACACGCCAAAGGTGCAATTAGCTGGCTTCGTCGGCTGCTGGGAGGGCTCAAGGCCTAGAATCATACCGATGAGGATGATATACTAAATGGTAATGGTAAAGTTGATAGTTGCACAAGGGGAGAAACGTGAATGCCGGAAGTAAAACCAAGCGAGATCCAAACCTTTGCTAGTATCAAAGTCGTTGGCGTTGGTGGCGCTGGTGGGTCTGCTGTCAATCGAATGAAAGACGCTGGCCTGGCTGGCGTGCAGTTCATTGCAATGAACACCGATGCTCAGGCACTGCATAATTCGCAAGCAGATATTAAGATCCATCTTGGGCACAACACCACCAATGGCCTTGGTGCTGGTGCTGACCCCAGTGTGGGTGAGGCTGCGGCCCGTGAGTCACTCGACGAGATTCGTCAGGCGCTTGAGGGAGCAGATATGATCTTCGTGACGATTGGTGCTGGTGGTGGTACAGGCTCGGGGGCCGGCCATGTGGTAGCAGAAGTGGCGCGTGATCTCGGTATTCTCTGTGTGGGGGTGGCCACCAAGCCCTTTACCTTTGAAGGCGAGAAGCGGCGTATCAATGCCGAGTGGGCCATCAAGCAGTTGGGGCGGCAAGTCGATACGCTCATTACTATCCCCAACGATCGCTTGCTCGACACGATTGACCGCCGGACGCCACTCCTTGAGACCTTTAAGATTGCCGATGATGTGCTGCGCCAGGGTGTGCAGGGGATATCGGAGTTGATTACCGAGCATGGGCTGATTAACCTCGACTTTGCTGATGTTAAGGCAATTATGAGCAGTGCTGGTAGTGCATTGATGGGGATCGGCCGGGCAAGTGGTGAAGACCGAGCGCAGATGGCCGCCCAGCAGGCGATTGACTCACCACTGATCGAGGTGTCGATCAATGGTGCCAAGGGCGTGCTCTTCAACGTGACAGGTGGCTATGATATGAGTATGGCCGAGATCCAAGAAGCGGCCGAGATTATCACTGGTGCGGTGTCGTCCGATGCCAACATTATCTTTGGTGCAACGCTCAAGCCCGAGCTGGAAGATGAACTGATTATTACCGTTATCGCGACTGGCTTTGATAGTGATTCGTTCTTTGATGACGACGAGGCAAGTGATGCCGAAGATGACGAAGAAGCAGCCGAGACGGTTGACGAAGCGGTCGATAGTGTCGATATGGCCATCGACCCCGAGGCAGCTGCTCACTTTGCCCAGGAGAATGAGACGAACATTTGGGATCAATCGATGGACGATGATGAGGATGACACCCCGGCCTTCTTGCGCCGACGCCGCAAAAAGGAGGCGGACGCGTGACGACCCACCGCGACAAGATTGGCAACAGCCGTGTGTTAGAATCGCGTGAGTCGGCTGATGGTGTGACGATTCGCCGCCGCCGCGAGACTCCTGATGGGCACCGCTTTACCACCTATGAGCGGATCGAATACCCAACGATTGCAGTGCTCAAGCGAACGGGCTCGCGCGAGCTCTTTGATCGAGCGAAGCTCCGCGCCTCGGTGCGCCGCTCGGTCGGTAAGTTCTTCAAATCGGAGCTAGAACTGGAAGCAATTATTGATGCGGTAGAGGACCGTATCCACGATGCGGGCGAGAATGAGATTGAGTCACGCGTGATTGGCGGCTTCGTGCTCGATGAGCTCGCCGCGCGCAATGAGGTGGCGTATGTGCGCTTTGCGAGCGTGTTTTACAAATTTAAGACGCTGGACGATTTTGTCAAGATATTAGAGCAGCGTCGGAGTGCGAAGCAGCAAGAAAAACAGAGGTAAAACATATGCGCGTCCTCATCATCTACCGGACAGAAAGCGACTATGCACGCCGCGTCTTCGACTACTTGCGTGACTTTAGCCGGCGCACTAGCCATGCCATCGAGGAGTTTGACCCAGACACGCGTGAGGGGCAGTCGCTCTGCCGCACGTACGACATTGTGGAGTACCCCACCATCCTTGCCTTAGCGGATAACGGTCAGGTGCTGGGTATGTGGCGCGGCTTGCCACTGCCAACTATCGATGAAGTGGGGTACTATGCCCGCTAAAACGCCCGAAGTACATACCATGACCACTACTACTATAGCGGACGACGCGAGCCGTACGCCATGGCTCCGTCGGCCTGGCACAGTTGCCTTACTGGCAGCAGCTTTGGGCGGTGGCCTGGGGCTGCTGGCATCTTTTGTTCTTTCACTCGAGGCACTGCATTTGGCGCAGCACCCAGGTGGGGCGCTCAATTGCGACGTCAATGCTGTGCTGAGCTGCTCCACAGTAGCACAGCATTGGTCGGCGACGGTGTTTGGCTTCCCCAACAGTTTCGTTGGTATGATGGCCATACCAGTGATGATAACGGTAGTGGTAGCACTGCTGGCTGGGGCACGCCTGCCGCGCTGGTTTGTGCGGAGTGCCTGGGGCGGCGCTGTGCTGGGGATGATTTTTGCACTGTGGATGTTTTATATGAGCTTCGCCGTTATTCGCGTGCTGTGCCCGTGGTGCTTGACGCTGGATGTGGGTATGCTGCTGATCTTCTTTGGGATGACGCGCTATTGCATTGAGGTTGGGGTGATTGGTGGGGAGCACACCAAGCGCTTTGCTCGCCATGGCTACGATGTGCTGTGTGGTGTAAGTGTGCTGGTGCTGGCGGTGGCGTTGATTATTGTGAAATTTGGCGCGGAGCTGCTGTAGGTAGAGTCGTTTTTTGTACAGTGAGATTGTCGAGCTTGTCAGGATTGGCAAGCTTTTTAAAATGAACGACATCTTGTATTATTCATAGCGCTCTTTTGTCTATTCATTGGTGTAAGTCATTATTTTCTCGCGCTAGTGATGCTTTGGTATGGTGGTAGCTACCGCTCTATCGACGCAAGTGAGGAGCTCATTAACTTGTGCTGTGTGCTTGGTGTTATAGAAAATAATGTATGCTGAATTTTAACATAGCTATGAAGCTCTTTGTGGGGCTTAAGCATGACGTGCTGCTAATGCATAGGTTATTGTTGCGTGACGCAACCAAAATAGTAAGATAGCGAGAGGAAGATGTAACCTATTAGCGAGCCTGTACGTATGAATATAACTAGCGTTTCGTTCATTATGCAGTATTGATAGTGAATGTGTTGGCAGGCTTGTGCGCATCGCAAATTTGCTAACAAATATGAGATAGTATGCTAATGCTGCTATGCTGTAATAGATGCATTTTGTCTGAATAGCAACCACAACACGTTCAGCGAGAGGTGAGTGGTGCTTTGTACTACATAGCGCAGGATTGAATGAATGAGATGGAGCATTCAGCTTGGCGAAGGTGTGAGATTGATCCTGCAGCGTGAGTAAGTTTGATTTTCGTAGCCAAGCACTAAGCGTTTTTTTGCAAAAAAATAATTCGACATGCGAGGGAGCAAAATGGCTGCTGCACAAAACGAGCAAACTGCATGGCTCCCATTGTGCTCATGATATGTGTATGGCAGCAAGGAGCTGTTGCGGCTGCGATGTGGGTGTGTGGTGTGCCACTGCTTGGGGTGGTAGCGAAGATTTTTTGCAAGGTGGGTGAGCGAGGTGTGGTGTGATGATAAAAATATGATAAAGCTTTTGGCTTGGTAAAGGCAGAGAGGTATTGGTTGCTATTTGCCGCAGAAAAATTTGTTGTAGCGTGAGCGTGAGGGGCGAAGTAATACGCGAAAATAATGCAAAATTGCAGCATTTGATAGCAGGCATTTTTGTGAATAAAAATGGTATGCTAAAAAATGCATTTTGGTTGCATAATGAAAGCAAAAAGCCGAGCGCGAAAGCTGCGGCGCATACAAGACAAAGCACGCGCCATTGCTACACAACACAGTATCTGGATGCGGAACTATGCGAAGCAACAAGGAGGTGTGATGGCTGGTGACACACTTATGTTTTTTAAAAAAATCCATGTGGTGCTCATAGCTAGCTACTTACTACATCGACTATGCTAAAGCTGTTTGCGTCTATTTTTGCCCACCATTGAGCACAGAATATACACGCTTTTTTGCAATGAGAAAAACATAGTAAAGCGGTATATAGAAATGATTAGCTTATAGCGAAGTATCGTGCAGTGCGACAGGCTGAGCGCTCTATATTTTGTGCTGAGCGAAAATGCGGAATAATTAAGAAACGTGCAAGCTATACAAAAACAAGCAATACGCAAAATATCATGCACAAAGAATTCGAGCAGAACGACTGCACAGAAAAGTGGCTGCATGCGTGTCAAGCAGGCGGGGTTAGCGGCACTCATGCACATTGCACACCGTATCGCTTACTGAACGTGCGAAATAGCCCACGATAGGGCGCTGTGATGCGCGAAAGCGCTGAGGAAGGGAAAATAAGCAAGATTTGCCTACTAAGCGCTAGACGAGGAGCTTGCAGCCTCTCAGAATACATAAGGGGGCTTTGGTTGGATTAGCTGGTGCAGATAATCCTGTATGAGCTATGCTGTGCAGAGTACAACATAGCTATGTTGTAAAAAATATAGCACTATGAAGAAAATAAACTTCGATAATGTTGTATAAAATATAGAATATCGTTGGTGGCAAGAGATGATGAGCAGAGTGTGATATATACAACAATACCCCCCAGATACACGCGCTCTATGTGTGTATAAAAAACAACATACATAACCACAACGAAATAAATTCGAAAACAGGGGCGGTAGGGCAATGAATTCACAACGTTGTGGGTAATAATATATATTGTATATATAACAACGATTGATTTGGTGGCACCAAAAGAGAAATAACAGGGGTAAATGAAGCAATGTTGTTATAGTTATAACGTTTATACAATTATGGGTGGGAGAGGATGGTGTCTCTTTGCGGGGTGTGGGTTGGCATATAATAAGGACTTTTGGTAGTGCCTCACCAGTGCATCGGCAGCTTTGCGGTGGTGGTTGGGACAGAGGTGGGTTTGTTGTATGCTGCCTATAATAATGGTATGCTAGCGATATGAAGAACAATACAATATTACGGATTGGTGCTGGCGCGGTGTTTGTGGCGCTGGGCGGGGTATTATTAAGTGAGAGCTTTGGCGTGCAATTTCATTACTGGCGGGAGTTTTGGTATGGTCTGTGCGCGCTTGGGTTTATAACGGTTGGTGTGCTGACGCTGCGCAATCGCAATTGGTTGTGGGGCGCGCTCTGGATGGTGATCGGCCTAGCGATCGGCGCCCATGCATTTTTGCATATCAACATTAATATTTGGCGGATGCTTTGGCCGCTGGTGCTGATCACAATTGGCCTAGCGATTATTTTTAATCTGTCGCAGCGCCAACGCGGCAGTGCAAAAAAATCAACGGATGATAATATGGTCGCATCCTTCTCGGGCAATACGCGCAAGATAAAAGGCGAGTTTGCAGGCAACTCACTCTCGGCGGTATTTGGTGGGGTGGATCTCGACCTGCGCCAAGCTAAGATAGAGGATGATGCGGTGATTGATATTTTTGTTCTGTGTGGTGGCATCAATATTATTTTTCCAGATAATGTCATCGTCAAGACGCAGGTCACCAGCATCCTCGGCGGCGTAGAGGACAAAACCAACGCTGCCAAGAGTGCAAAAAAGACTGTCTACATTCGCGGCGACTGCGTCCTTGGTGGGCTCGAAATTAAATAATTAGAAAAACAATAATTCGCTACAACACGCTTCTTGATAACAACGAGAAGCGTGTTTGTTTTTGTATTGAGGTACGCAGGCGGTGGAGTGTGGGCAGCACTGGCACGATAGTACGCTGCCCGATTTTTCAACTTCGCACTTGGCTTAAAAATTTGCTGGTGCTATTAGTAATGAGCTGCATGTTTGCTATATACAATTGATAAAATTTCTCGTTGCTGGATTAATCATCGTCACATATTGATTGTGGTATTGTAATGATGTGAGAGTGGCCTGGCAATATGCGTCAGCGTGTTTGATCTTTTATGTGCCGATTGATAGGGGCTGCGACAGTTTTGCAAAATTACGCATGGTAGATGAATGTGCCTCGCTAGTAGTAATAAACCACACTATTAGTATTGCATGCAAAATATACCATTTACAGAAATAGTATGTGGAGTAATATAATTTGCCAACCCATTCATCCTTCGTGCAAAAATAAATAAAATGAATTGTTATAAAAATATTCAAATTTCATACAAGCGCGTCCTGCAAGTTTTGCCTTATCTACAACACATACGCAAAGCATAAAAATGTGATGGTAAGATTTTTGCGTAAGGTATGCTTTGAGGTGGGTGAGCCAGAGCGCCGCGAATACCAGTATACCGTGCCAAGCATTCTTGCTATACTAGTATTATGAACCGCTGCCCCTGGGCTGAATGTAGCGATACCGAGCGCGCCTACCACGACACCGAGTGGGGTGTGCCGCTATATGATGACCAGAAATTATTTGAACTGCTCTGCCTGGAGGGTGCACAGGCTGGCCTGAGCTGGAGCACGATTTTGGCTAAGCGGGCGGGCTACCAGCAGGCCTTTTACCAATTTGAAATCACAAAAGTAGCCGCCATGACGGATGCGGAGCTGGAGGCGCTCACGCAGGATGCACGCATCGTCCGCAACCGGCGCAAAATTTATGCGGTGCGCACCAATGCCCAGGCGGCGCTGCGGGCCGCTCGTCAGCACGGTAGTTTGCAGGCGTACTTATGGGGCCTGGCGGGTGGTGCGCCGGTGCAAAACCGCTGGCAGATTGCAAGCGATGTGCCTGCCGATACGACTACCTCCCGGGCAATGAGCGCGCAGCTCAAGCGGGACGGCTTTGCCTTCGTCGGCCCAACCACGTGCTACGCCTTTATGCAAGCCGCCGGCATGGTGAACGACCATGTGGTGGGGTGTTTTCGATATGAAGAGTGCGCGGCGCTGGGCATTCACCCTGCATGAGAGTAAAAAGATATATGTAGTTCGATTGATTGGGCTATATCTTGAGATGTAAGTACTTTTGGTTTTGCGGCTAGTGCGCTACAATAGACCCAGAGGCATTTTTGCGTAGCTTATGGTGCGCAAAATGAGTGGCTATCACCCACGAAGCCTGCGGGAAGAAATTGGTTTGTTATTTTCATAAAGAGCTGTGAATCTAAGTAGCCAAGAATAGACCCCGCCGCGAATGCTGCGACAAGGCAATAATCAAGTGCTGAAAGAACCAGACGGCGCGCCCTGGGCCTGTGTAGCAGCCCCGAGGCTCCGGCGAGAATCACTTCTTTTGGAATCGAGATGGTACCGTCCGCGCGAATACCCAGCGGATTCTCGAAGCCCAGAAGAGGTGATTTTAATTATATAAAGGAGTAGCCATGCCATTGCCAGCCCACAAGTCAGCCTTGCAGCATGCCACTGCGGAATGCACGCGGCAGGTTGCGTAGAGTTATGAAGGAAAGAGGATGAGCACTATGCCGCAGAATAATCGCGTGACGAGCTTTGCAATCGATCGGGAGTATAATTACATTATGTATGATACGACTGACATGATTCGCGCTATGAATTTTCCGCGGGAGATTGCAGGATTGCTTCTAAAGACTGATGAATTTCATCTGTCACTGTTTGAGGTACTTGGCGAGTATGGGGTGGACGAGGCTGGCTATGAGCAGCTTGAGCGACTCTCGCGCACGGCTGGTGCAGCGATAACGACAGAGCCGGAATTGACGGGTGAGTTCTGTAGATTGGTCGATAATGCAAAGGGTCGCGAAACAATTATTGCACTTGCCCAGTGGAGTGAGCTCGAAGCGTGGCGCGATGCAATTCGTGAACTGATACCTCAGGCAGAATTCATTATTCCACATGTCACGTTATATACTAACCGTAATGGCGCAATTGGCTATAGCGACAGAGATGTATATCGAGCCCAGCCGCTTGATGCAGCAATAAAAGCAACGCTCCACTCTGTATACCAAAAGCGAAAAGAAATGGAGTACAACCATGCATGAATATTGGCAGCCGCGTACCCACGAGAAAGCACCTGCCTGCATTACAACAGTCGTGCCAGGCAGCGAGCAGTTTGCGTTACTCAAGCAAGATATGGGCATTTCTGATCGCTATGAAGCAACGCTTACAGAGCTGGCTATGCAGGGCAAGGCGGTGGTGTTTGCTGCAGTGGCGGACGGCCGTTATGTGGGACGGGTGACACTGCGGCATGATTGGACTGAGCGACCAGAGATTGATGAGCCGTCAGTGAGGATTGAAGATGAATACCCTGACCTGCCGCAGATTAATGCACTTGAGGTGGCAGAGCAGTATCGTGGTCGTGGTATTGCCTCGCAGTTACTCGCTGCAGCGGAGAACGAAGCGTGCCAGCAGGGGTTTGACCGAGTTGGCCTGGCGGTAGACATTACCAACAAGAGGGCGACAGGTATCTATGAGAGGCGTGGCTATAGGTATCGATTAGTGGCATACAAGCCAACCTTCACCAGCGTGTACCACCGGACAGATGGTACTGATGAAGCTGGCGAGTACTATTTGATGACAAAGCAAGTGCGAGGTGAGGGGTGATGCAGCCTGGGCGAATCCTTATCTACGGTGACTCGAACGTCTGGGGCGACAAGGGTTTTGGCGAGAATGGCGTTCCGTTGGGGCGCTATGCTGCCAAGCAACAATGGCCGAACATCCTCCAGCAATTACTCGGCGATGAGTATGACATCATCCAAGCGGGGCTGTGTGGACGGACAGCAGGGGAGTATGCAGGGCAGGCGCCGTATCTTGGTGGTAAGATTGGCTACGAAATAGCACTGCGAGAGGTTAGCCCGGTGAGCGGGGTGATCGTCGCGCTTGGTGTGAATGATGCACAAAATGAAAGCGCTTCCAGCAAGCAAATTGTAGCTGATTTACAGTGGTATAGTACCTATATACAGGCCTATGCGGCTGATAGCGAGAATGACATGGCTAGTGGTGGTAGTGTGTGGTATATTGCGCCTGCTATTGCGCCGGTTCAGTACTATGCGCCGCTTGCCAGCAAGCTACAGTGTATTAGCGAGATACTCCGTGCTACTCACGCAACCATTAGCAATCCACTTGACGACCATGACGACTATGCGCCTGATGGCATCCATTTTTCACAGCACGGGCATCAGCGAATGGCGCAGGCAATGTATGATGCAATAAAGCAGGTAGAAAATTCGCACAAATATACAGTAACCCACACTAAGCAAGGAGGAAATGTATGACAAAAATAACTTATTTCGTTCACGGTACGACGACGGATAATGAAGCTGGTAAGGCGACTGGCTGGTTGCCTGGTGAGTTGTCAGCAGTGGGGGTCCAGCAAGCGCAGGCGCTGCCAGAGCAAGCGGCCGATACTAGCTTTACTGTGGTATTTTGCTCGGATCTTGGTCGAGCGATCGACTCAGCCCGGCTTGCTTTTGGTGCGACGCATCAGATCGTTATCGATAAACGGCTGCGCGAAGCAAATTATGGTGATAATAATGGCACGGATGGGGCCTTTAAGGTCAGCTTGCTCCCCTTTGTCGATGCACCATTTCCGCACGGCGAGAGCTACCGCGATGTAGAGGCGCGCATGCGTGACTTTGTGGCGATGCTGCAGCGCGACTATGCTGGCCAGCACATTGCCATTGTGGCGCACGAAGCACCACAGCTTGCGCTGGACGTCATTCTTGGTGGCAAGACCTGGCCAGAGGCAATAGCAACCAATTGGCGCGAAGTTGGCTCATGGCAGCCTGGGTGGGTGTATGATACAGAGGCAATAGCATAAGTACATTACTCATGGAGAAAGATATGACTGATCAACAGCAAGAATGGCTTGATTTTGCAAAAAGTGTGGCACACGAAGCGGGCTATATTATGCGAAAATATTTTGGCAAAAAGCCAGATGCTCACCTCAAGGCAGATAATACAATTGTGACTATCGCCGATGAGGAAATCAACCAGCTTGTTATCCGACGCGTGACAGAGCAGTACCCAGCCCACGATATTGATGGAGAAGAAGCGAGTGACCGCCGTGGCTCGGACTATGTATGGGTATGTGACCCGATTGATGGCACAGTGCCCTTCGCAATGGAGCTACCGGTATCGGTGTTTTCTTTGGCATTAGTGATTGATGGCCAACCGGAAGTCGGTGTGATTTATGCGCCGTTTAGTGACCATTTGTATTGGGCGGTGCGTAACTATGGTGCATATCTGAACAATCAGCCAATTCATGTTAGTCAGGATAGCCTTGACGATCGTGTGGAGATGAATGTTGATTGGTGGTCGAGTGCTCAGTGGGATGTGATGCAGGCTGTCCATGATATTGCTTGTGAAAAGGGTGTCTATGTGATGTCGCCGTGCAGCACAACGCATGCAGCAGCATTGGTGGCGCGTGGTGAATTTGTCGCATCGGTCTTTGCTGGCACGAAGGGTAAAAATGTTGACATTGCGGCAGCAAAAGTCATCGTCGAGGAAGCTGGCGGCAAGGTGACTGACCTTTTCGGCCGGGAGCAGCGGTATGATCAGGATATTTGCGGAGCGGTACTAAGCAATGGAATTGTTCATGAGGAGATAGTGGAGGCGATGAGGAAACTATGAGCAATGATATAAAGCAGCAACATGCGAGCTCTGTCGTAAAAATCTGTAACGCTCTCTCAACTAACTGGTCGGGTGAGACATCCTACTGTGATGATTGGTCGCCGAGTAACCCAAGCAGCGGGCAGTGTGCCGTTTCGGCTCTGGTGCTGCAGGATTACTGTGGTGGTGAGATCCGCCGCTGCGTGGTGGCGGGCACGCCGCATTATTTCAACCGCATTGATGATCAGGTAGTGGATAGCACGGCCGGGCAGTTTGGCACGGTGGCGATTGATTACGATACCTCTACCGCGCACAGCCGCCAGCACATCTTGCGCCACGCCGACACTCGCCAGCGGTACGAACTGCTGAAGGGACGGGTGGAGCGGTTTTTGGTTGAGCTGGACGGAGGATGAGGGTCTCTGGAACGAAAAGACCCCGCAGGGACAGAACCGCAGCGAGGGATTTTCACTATTGAATACCTACATTGTACGACACAATTGATAATAAATCAAGGAGGAAACCAATGAAATTCACACATGGCACACGCCGCCGAGCGGCAGAATATGAGAAGGACTGGGTGCAGCGCTGGAAGGATGGCCAGACGTTCCAGAAGTCGGTGGCGCAGCGGCCGGCGGATAACGCCTATGTCTTTTATGACGGGCCGCCGTTTATCACTGGCGTACCGCACCATGGTACGCTGCTAAGCTCGATTGTCAAAGACGCCGTGCCGCGCTACTGGACGATGAAGGGCAAACGCGTGGAGCGCCGCTGGGGCTGGGACTGCCATGGCCTGCCGGCAGAGAATTTCGTCGAAAAGCAGCTGAATATCGTGGATCGGCGGCAGATTGTGACGAGTAGTGATCAGCCAGCGCCACTGGATAAAGACGGTCAGCCACTACCAACCATCAGTCTGGAAAAATACATCACTAAGGCGCGTGAAAGCATGGTGGCCAATAGTGAAACCTGGCAGGGTGTGATTGACCGGATTGGTCGCTGGGTGGACTTTACGGGCGCCTACCGCACCATGGACAAGGACTTTATGGAGAGCGTCTGGTGGGCCTTTAAACAGCTGTATGAGGCTGGCAAAATCTACGAAGGCGAAAAGGTGCTGATGTATGACACCAAGTTCGCCACCCCTGTCAGCAAGGCCGAAGTAACCATGGACAACGACGCCTACCAGACGGTGACCGACCCGAGTGTGTATGTGAAGTTTAAGTTAAAAGATGGTAAGACGAGCCACAAAATAGTATTAAGTGAACGCTCAAAAGTCTTGTTTGTATGTAATGCAAATGCTGCTCGCTCGCAGATGGCGCAGGGATTTTATAACCACTATTCTGGCTCTCAAAATGCCGATTCTGCTGGGTTGAACCCAGAGAAAAAATGGGGCGAAGCTCCAACATTGAGTGATTTTGAAACTATGAGCCGCAAGCCAGCCAGAAGTAGTGAGACGATGCAAGAAGTGGGTATTGACATCACTGGACATAAGCGGCAGCTGCTTACCGCCGATAAGCTGGGTGATTATGATTTAATCGTTAATCTAGCGGAGAAATCCCAGACACCGGACTGGCTCAGGGGTGATAATATTATTTGGTGGGATGTGGCTGATCCACGTAACGAGAGTGTAGAAAAAAATCGGATAGCGCGTGATGAAATTGAGCAGCGAGTAAAGCAACTTTTGAACGGTGAAATAGTTGATGATGCGCAAAAACCAGCAGGTTTCGACAAGTGCGAGAGGAGTTATGTCGGTGCTTTGTTGGTGGATACAAATGGCAAACTCATTGCGCAACAACGAGATGACAAGCCGGGAATCACGAACCCAGGCATGGTGAGCCTCTTTGGTGGGACGAGTCACGAGGGTGAGTCGCCAATTGAGACACTGCGTCGTGAACTTCAGGAAGAGCTTGAGTTTGAAGTAAATTCAAATAATCTTTTGCTGCAAACCATCAAGCATGAAAATGGAACAAATGTTGCGTGCTCAATCTATCTCATTGAGGGCGTTGATGTTGACACGTTGAATTTGCACGAAGGCACGGGATTTGCTGTCGGCACGCCAGAAGAGTTGCTCGGGCACCCTGTAACAGATGTGACGCGGCAGGCAATCGAGGCGTTTACCAAGAAGTATGTTGATGTTTCGCAATATAACTACGTGATTCTCCATGGATACACAGGCAGGAACGACAAGAACTTTATCCCGTGGCTTAAGCACGAATTAGAGCAGCGTGGTGCCAAAGTACAGGCGCCGCAGCTCCCCAATACGGACAACCCAACAGAGGTTGAGCAGGTGCAATATGTGCTTGACAATGTTGCATTTGATGAGAATACCGTTCTGATTGGTCATAGCTTGGGCGGGTTGGTTGCAATGCGTGTGCTGGAGAAATTGCCGCACAAGATTCATCACCTCATGTTGGTAGCACCAGCAGTCCTAAGACAATTTTATCAAGGAAGTGATGATATCGACACAAAAACTGGTGAGAGAAAGCGGTTTATCGATCACTTTAGTTATGACTTTGATTTCGACAAAATAAGTAGCCAGGCGGTGCATAAGACGATCTTGCAAGATAATAACGATTCGAAATCACGTAAGCCGTCTATGCAGTATATTGCTGATAATATTGGTGCAACGTTGTACAAAACAGTCGCAAATCAAAGACACTTTGTGGCAGAGCAAGAACCATTTATTCTTGAAAAATTGTTGGCAAATGAGGGTGGCGATGATCCTTTCCTCCTCGCCTGGACGACCACACCATGGACGCTGCCAGCCAACCTGATGCTGGCGGTCAATCCAGGTATGACATACTGCGAAGTAAAGGTATCAAAGGGTACGAAAAACGTGTTCTTGCTCTCGGGCAAGCATGCCTATGCGTCGCGTGATTACTACCCGCAGCTGAAGCAGCAGCTTGAGCAACAGGGGTATACAGTAACGATCATTGACCACATTAACCCTGACAGCCCAGACTTAACAGAAAATGTAGAGCAGTTGGCGCAATACGACTTTACTTATGCGCATGTGGTGACGCATTCGCTGGGTGCAGCAACGTTCTTGAAATATTTGCAGGATGCTAATGTGACGGTTGCATCGCTGACGATGATCGCGCCAGCATGTGGTGTGTCAAACAGCAGTGATGAGCAATGGAAGCAAGAATCGGGCTATGTTGGCCTTGTGGTTGATCTTGCTCAGGTGCGACGGAAGATTGATCAGCGGCCAACCATTGTCTATTCGGACGATGCTGAGGTGCTTAACCAAGGCTTTGCGCAGCTTGGCACAGAGCTTGACGCAGTGATGCAACATGAACCCGGCAAGGGGCACTTCTTTGCGGCGGAGAAGAGCTTGGCACCAGAGATTACACTGCCGCTAAGCGAAAAGCTCATTATCGCCGAGGAAGCCCTTGAGCGCACCTTGCAGGACGACAAGCACCAGCCGCTGGATTACGACGTATTGCGGAAATTCCCCGGTAGCGAATTGGTGGGCAAGAAATACCAGCCGCTCGATACGGGCTCGACTTGGCCAGACAGTGACAAGATTCACACTATCTACGCGGCGGATTTCGTCTCGCACGAGTCCGGTACGGGCATCGTGCACATTGCGCCGGCCTATGGTGAGGACGACTTTGAGCTGGCCAAGCGCTATGGCATTAGCGCCTTCCACGTCATCGATGATAACGGCTACTACACCGATGGCAATTACACAGGCCTGGAGGTGTGGGACAACAACAAATTCATCGCCAAAGACCTGAAGGAAAAGGGCGCGGTGTGGAAGATTGAGTATATTCGCCACGAATATCCGTTTAACCCGCGCAGCAAGCAGCGCATCATGTACCGGGCGATTCCGTCGTGGTTCTTCGACATCCAAGGCCAGAAGCCGCTGATGTTGGAGCAGAACGAGTATATCAATTGGTTCCCGAGCCACCTGAAGCACGGCCGCTTTGCCAAAAATATCGAGCAAGCGCCAGACTGGAATCTGAGCCGTGATCGTTTCTGGGCGACGGCTATGCCGGTGTGGAAGGGCGATCGCGGTACGATGAGGGTGGTTGGCTCGTACGCGGAGCTGAAGGAATTGAGCGGCGTGGAGCTGGATGATTACCACCGCCCGTGGGTGGATGACATCACCTTTGAAATTGACGGCGAGACCTTTACTCGCATCGACAAGGTGCTGGACTGCTGGTTCGAGAGCGGCAGTATGCCGTTTGCCCAGCTCCATTATCCGTTTGAAAATCAGACCAAGTTCGAGCAAAATTACCCGGCGGATTTCATCGTTGAGTACATCGGCCAGGTGCGGGCGTGGTTTTACTATGTTCATGCCGTCAACGTCGCCTTAGCAGAGATTGGTGCTTTTGGCCAGGCCGGCGCGCAGCACAAAAACGCCTACAGCAACGTCATTACCACTGGTGTGGTGGCGGGTAATGACGGCCGCAAGATGAGTAAATCCCTGGGTAACTTCACCGACCCGAATGAGCTGATGGATAAATTCAGCGCTGATAGTTTGCGCTTCCTACTGCTGAGTAGCCCGCTACTGAACGGCGAGGACTTTGCCCTGCACGATAAGGATGTGGGCGATGTGGCGCGTAAGCTGGCGATGATTTGGAATATGTATGATTTCTTTACCATGTATGCGGAGGTCGACGAGTTCACATTTCCGTACGATATGGCGTCTTCGGATGCGTTTCTCGTTCACCGTATCACCAATACGGCTCACTCCGATACTCCCGAATCCTTGTCTCGCACTGGAACTGAGAACTCGTTCCAGATCAGTGTTGATATTGATAAATTATCTAACCCCCTCGATATCTGGATTATTAGTCGCCTTCATGAGCTGGTGGCGGAGGTCGAGAAGCAGATGAATGCCTATAATATCCCTGATGCACTGAGCCCGATTTTGCCATTCCTAGATGACGCCAGCAACTGGTATGTGCGCCGCAGCCGCCGCCGCTTCTGGAAGTCGGAAGACGATGGCGATAAGAACGATGCCTACCGTACGCTGCACTATGTGCTGGTGCGCCTGAGCCACCTGCTGGCACCGTTTACGCCGTTTTTGGCCGAGGAGCTGTATCATAACCTGACCGGTGATGATGAGTCAATCCACCTCAAAGATTGGCTGCCAGCGGGCGCGGTGGATGAGCAGATTTTGACCGATATAGCCCGCACGCGCGAGCTGATCAACACCGGCCTGAGCTTGCGCATGAAGAAGGATGAGCATCAGGTGTCGATCAAGGTTCGTCAGCCGCTGCAATGTGCGGCATATGCGGGTGCAAAGCTGGCTGAATACTACGAACAGATCATGGCCGAGGAGCTAAATGTTAAGGAAATTCGCTGGATTGAGCATGTGGATGAATACTTGACGGATCGTGACGCAGCCGAGGGCACGATTAAGCCAGAGAGCTGGGTTGAAATTGATAAGACGATCACCCCTGAGCTCAAGCGCGAGGGCCTGATGCGCGAGGTCATCCGCCACGTCCAGAGTGCGCGCAAGAAGGCCGGGCTGCAGGTGGATGACCGGATTGTGCTGCACCTCGCGGTCGGGGCTGAGCCCGCCAGTGCCAGCCAGTCGGCAGTGCCAAGTCAGGCACAACCAGCTAGTGACGCAGCCGCACAGCTGCGCCAAGCCCTGGCCGAGCACGCCGACACCATCGCCAGCGAAACCCTCGCCACAATGGCGCCCCAGCACCTGGCCGATGCACTCTACCACACAACGGCCACGGTGGATGGCGCTGAGTTGCAGGTGAGCCTGGCGAAAGCATAGGTCTGCGAGAGACGCCTACCAAGCAAACGGGTGGCGCATCAATCGTGAGGCGTCACTCGAGCTTGGTAGCTGGGCAAGATTTGAGTTTCTATAGCCATACTCACTCCTTGTGCCAGCCCAGCATACCCACCGAGCAAGAAAACATTGAGAGGCTAGCCGCAAAACAAGTAGAAGCGCTCGTTTTATCAACATATTACGCAGTCAATGTATGAGGCTGGCTACCAGTAGGGAGTATTAAAAGCCAGCCCCTCGCTCGATCGCTTTCTCTCGTGGTAGCTCTCACCCATGTTTTTTCTCCAAAAGATTATAAAAAGTACAGAGCGGCAATCGCTGCAATAAGGCTATAAGCCGACACAATAATTGACGATCATGACCAAACCACCCACCATACCTACCTCCTCACTACGCCAGCGCTTGGCGGGGCTGTGGCTGGTGGTGCGGATTATTTGGCGGGAGGCACCGCTAACAATCGCCATCCAAGCAGTGGGAGCGGTGCTGTCGGCGGTGCTGCCACTGGCCACGGCATACTACGCCGCTCTTGCTACAACGGCTTTGGCTGAGACATATGCAACGGGTGGACAGCAGCAACTCCTCACCTATGTGGTGGTGACTGTGGTACTGGGCGTTGTGGCGAGTGTGTGGTCGGTGGTGCAGGGGTATTACGACCAAGTGTCGCGCTACCGCATCGAGGCGGCCATGAGCGACCATATGTATGCCCGCCTCCACGCGCTGGATTTTTGGCGCTATGATGACCCTGCGACCATTGATATGTTTGATAAGGCACAGCGCTTCGTCCAGTCATTTTCGTACCTCTTTACCCAACTGGTGCGAATGCTGACGGCGCTGGTGTCGCTGGTAACGAGCCTGTGGATGATAGTGATGGTGAGCTGGTGGCTGGGGTTGCTCGTGCTTGTGGCGCTCGTGCCAAGTAGTGTGGTGCAGGTGCGGTTGTCGCGCTTGCAGGCTGGGCACTGGCGCGAGCAGGTGGGTACGCGGCGGCGCATGGCGTGGATCGAGCACATCCTCAGCCGGCCGAATTTCATTGCTGAGCTGCGCCTCTATGGAGTGATCCACCATCTACTTGGCGAGCGTGCCGCGCTGCGGGACAAAGATCGGCTCCGAGCGCTTGGCTACGAGCGCCGCTTTATGGGGCAGCGCCTCGGTGGGGAGATTATCCAGGCAGCAGCAGAGGTAGTAGCGCTTGCTTGGGTGGTGCTGGAGATCGTGGCACACCGCCAGCCAATTGGGCAATTTGTACTGGTGCAGCAAATGGTAGGGCGAGTGATGAGCGGGATGGATAGCATCATCAGTACATATAATACGATTGACGAAGACCTTGCCACCATGACAGACTACCAGCGGTTTATGGCATTGCCTACCATGAGCCAGGCAACCACTATCGATGAGGTAACGCTGCGCGATGCGATTGCGGTGCAGCGGGTGTCGTTTTGTTATCCGGGCACCCAGACGGCGGTGCTGCGTGATATTTCTCTCACGATTCGCCGTGGTCAGCACATTGCCATCGTGGGAGAAAATGGCGCTGGCAAGAGCACGCTCGCTCGGTTGCTCACTGGTCTCTACCAGCCTACCAAGGGCACCATTACCGTTGATGGGCACGATCTCCGTCATATCAACCCAGCAGCCTGGCATCGGCAATTGGCCGTGCTGGGGCAGGAGTTCATCCGCTACGACTTCGCCACAGCGCACGAGAATGTCTGGTATGGCGATGTCTCGCAGCCAGTGGATGCAGCGCGCCGCGATACTGCACTGCGCCAGGCCGAGGCAGCCGATTTTGTCCGCAAGCTCCCTCATGGTGGAGACAGCTATATCAGCAAATGGATGGAGGCAGATGACCACGAAACAGGGGTCGACCTGTCTGGTGGGCAGTGGCAACGCTTGGCCCTAGCGCGCAACTTGTATCGCAATGCGCCCATCATCATCCTTGACGAGCCCACCAGCGCCATTGATGCTGCCGCCGAAGCACGCATCTTTCGCCACCTCTTTGCCAAGCAGGGTAAGACTATCATCACCATTAGCCACCGCTATAGCACTGTTAAGAAGGCGGATGCCATCTACGTTATCGCCCACGGCCGCATCGTTGAGCATGGCACTGCCACCGCATTGATGGCGCAGCGTGGTGCATTCTACGAGATGTTCAAAGAACAGATATAGTTTGGTATAATAGGGGTGTGGCGCGTTGGCGGAGCGGTTACGCAGAGGTCTGCAAAACCTTTTAGACGAGTTCGACTCTCGTACGTGCCTCCAGAATTATGATAGCTCCAGATCTGGGGCTATTTTTGCTCTAGTAGTTCTTTTAGCTCAGGGAAGGTTGGCTGGAAGAAATGATTGCGATCCTCGAAAATATGCACTGTAGCAGTCGGCAAGTCTCGCTGAAATTTGGCGAGTTCGGTAAATGGCACGATTGGGTCATCTTTGCTATGGAATAGGTGGATCTCCTTTGCTGATTTTTCCAAACCAGTAGCGCTTGTTACTCGAAAGCTACCGAGGTCTTCAGTCGATTCGTCGTCATAGCACGGCGAAACTAGCACGAGCCGCCGGACTGGCGTGCTAAGTGGTGATTCATGCAAATATTTTGCCAAAAACATTGCACCCAAGCTATAGCCAACCAGCTGAACGTCATCACCAAGCAGAGGTAGTAGCTTTTCAAAGTATATTTTCCACTCAGTGTAGCGAGCATTTTGCTTATTAGGGAAATCTGGCAGCAAAACATCGGCGTCGACGATTTCTTGTGCCAGCCAGTCACGCCATTTTTGCGCCCACAGGAGTCGTTCGTACTGCAGCTGGCTATTCTTGAGATTATTCAAGTAATTTTCGTAGCTATTAAAGCTTGATCCGCCATGAATTATTACAATTTGCTTCATAAACATAGTATAATACAAGCAGCACATGGCTGCTATGCTAAAAGTGCGACTGCACGCGCGAGTGGCGGAACTGGTAGACGCGAGGGACTTAAAATCCCTTGGCCAAAAGCCGTGCGGGTTCGATTCCCGCCTTGCGCACCAGGCGTGATATAACAGAGAAAACCACTCGAGGAGAGTGGTTTTTTCGTCTGCACAGTCAGGAGAGTAGAGTATGGTGGCGGTCGTAATAGCTATCAGCCCAAGATTTATTGTAGAATTACCCCAACCGCTGGCGAAAGCTACACAATTTGCTATAATAAAGCTATAACCAAAAAGGAGAAACGACACTATGACAATAGCATTAATCGTTTTGCTCGGCGTGATTGGCCTGCTCGTTCTGTTTGGCATCTTCATGTGGGCAACGTACAACAGCTTGGTCAAGCTGAAGATCCGCGTGGACGAAGCCTGGAGCGACATCACCGTTCAGCTCAAGCGCCGAACAGACCTCATCCCGAATTTAGTCGGTACGGTGAAGGGCTATGCATCGCACGAGAAGGAAGTCTTTGAGAACGTGGCAGAGGCTCGCAGCGCTATCATGAATGCCCAAGGTGTGCAAGAGACAGCTGCGGCAGAGAATATGATCGAGGGTGCTCTGAAGAGCTTGTTTGCTGTGGCAGAGGCTTACCCAGAGCTCAAGGCCAACCAAAACTTCATCCAGCTGCAGCAAGAGCTGGTGGACACAGAGGACAAGATCCAGGCTGCGCGCCGCTTCTACAACGGTGGTGTGCGCGACCTCAACACCCGCATCGCCATGTTCCCGGCTAACATTGTGGCTGGCATGCTGGGCTTCAAAGCTCGCGAGTTCTTCGAGGTCGAAGACCGCGCTAGCGTCGAGAACCCAGTGCAGGTGCAGTTCTAGGCATCACGCGCAGTATAGCGAAACCGCTCTCGATGGAGGGCGGTTTTTTTATGGCTTTGCAACAGCATAAGGGCTGTGATGTCAGGCCGTATGTCGTTCTTAGGGGTGCTTGAGAAGAGTTATGGCTACAGTAAGCGGCTTATCGCTTGACCGGGGCGGTTTTGTCTAGAAGGTGGGGGATTTGAGTAATAAAATAATTGCAATGATTAGGGTGTTAGAGCACTGCGAATGGGCAAGAGCACCGCAAGAAGCGAACATGACAAGCAGAGCAGGAGAGGGTAGACACCCTCTAGAAGTGAGCGTGTCATGTTCGGTGAGGGGATTAGGCAAGGAGGTGAATAGCCCATCCAAGGGGAAAAGTGACGAGGATGGTGAATGTCATCCCGATGTTTCTCCCGAGTCGTGGTTGTGGCATCTCTCGAGCAGGACTACCTAGTAGCAGTGCTAGCTCGACAGTAGCTAGAATACCCATCGACCAAAATAGTGTCAGCCTTGGGAAGCCTAGCGGGTTTATAAACCACCCCCATAGCACAGAAAACACCCAAGCGCCAAGGAACATATTAATAATGGAGACAATACACGCCATTACAATGTTCGAGGTGCTTTCTTCCTTCTTCTCGGTAATGGTGATCTTGATGTCACTCATCATCTTACTCTCTCCCCACCCAAGCGGACGCTCGTGTAGAATAACACTGGTCGACGCTCGGATGCGGCGACTCAAGGTGGGGTGCTGGGGCGCGGCTATGTAGCCCTGCCTGGGCAGCCCACCTTGAGCGGTATGCTCTGCTTGTCAAACAACACTTTTGGACAAAATGCGAACATATGTCAACAAAAGCTGATATATATATCAATAAATGAGGGGCGAGTCAAGTGGGTGCAACGTAGGCCCAAAACCTCACTAATAGCCAGCACAGAGAATGCAGCGCTCGGAGATTAACGCGAGTGCCTGCAAAACCACCATTATCTGCTACAATATATCTATGTACAGAGCAATTGCACACAACAAACGTAATACAGTTATTTTGATGATCGTCTTCGTTGCGATGGTGGCGGTGATTGGCCTAGCGGCGCAGTTGATTATGAATAGCCGCGGCATGCAGGGCAACCTAACGATCTTTTGGGGGACGTTCATTGGGGCGCTGATCTATGCATTGGTGCAGTACTTCATCGCTTCTAAGCTTGCCATGAGTATGACTGGTGCGGTGGAGATTCGCAAGGCAGATAATCCCCGTTTGTGGCGCATCGTTGAGAATCTTGCTATCACCGTGGGGCTACCGATGCCGCAGGTGTATATTATCGACGACCCAGCGCCCAACGCCTTTGCCACCGGCCGCGACCCCAAGCATGCCATTGTGGGCGTGACGACGGGTCTGCTGGAGATTATGGATGACCGCGAGCTCACCGCTGTGCTGGCCCACGAGATGGGGCACGTCCAAAACTACGATATTCGAGTGAGTATGATTACCTTTGGCCTGGTGAGTGCGATCGGCCTCGTGTCGGACATTGCGCTGCGCATGCTGTGGTTCCGCGATAATGATAACCGCGAGACCAATCCGGTGCTACTGGTGCTTGGCATTGTGGCTATTATCCTTGCACCCATCGTGGCAGCCATTATGCAAATGGCAGTGAGTCGCCAGCGCGAGTACCTAGCTGATGCAACTGGCGCGCTCACCACCCGCGACCCAGCTGGCCTGGCGAGCGCACTGGGCAAGCTGCAAATGTACACTCGCCCAATGGAGAAGCAGGTCAGCTCAAGTGCTAATATGTTTATGGTGAACCCGCTCAAGCCGGGGTTCTTTAGCCGGTTGTTTAGCACCCACCCGCCGCTCGAAGATCGCATCAAGCGCCTCAACGAAGATATGAATAAATGGTAGGGTGGTGCCTGTGGCAAAAAAAACAAAGTCAACTCGCCGCTCATCATCACGCACCGCTCCCGCAGCGCACGTGAGCAAGCATGGTTCAAAAACAGAGGTAAAACACCCTAACGTTGCAAAAAAGGCAACACCATCCTCTCGTGGCACTGCTCCTGCAAAGGCTCGCTCGCCGCACGCGGATGATGCTCCATCAGCGCTGTCCAGCTGGCGCACCAACCTCCATTGGCGTACCTGGTGGGCTCGTGGTGGCAGGGTAGTGGCGAGTAGTCGCCAATGGTTGCATAATCTACAACAGCGACGACCACATCGGAGCTTCCATCGCACGCGCCGGCGCGATTATGCGCGGTCGCTGCAATTGCCAGGCTACATTGCCTTTACTGCGCAAGTGATGCGCATGGTGCGGGCGCACTGGAGGACGTTGTGCCTCTTGGCGGTGTTTTATGCCGTGCTGCTCTTGGCGCTGGGGGCAATTACCAACCAAGCGATGTACGACCGCCTGCAAAGCATGCTGGCCGAGTCGGGCAAGGATATCCTCACTGGTGCCTGGGGCAAGCTAGGTGAGGCAGGGCTTCTTATGGTGACGGCCTTTGGCACGGGCAGCGGCAACCTCAGTGCCGACCAGCAGCTCTATGTGGTGCTGGGCTTTTTGCTGGTGTGGCTCACCACAGTGTGGCTGCTGCGCGAGTACAAGGCAGGGCGAGCGCCACGCCTGCGCGATGGGCTGTATAATGCCTGTGCACCGCTGGTGGCCACGCTGATGGTCGTCCTCATCTTCCTCGTGCAGCTTATCCCGCTGGGGGCGATGGCGCTGGTGTATATTGGCCTGTCGAGCAATGGGGTGATTAGCGAAGGATTTGGCTCGATGCTCTTCTATGTGCTACTAGCTACTGTGGCAGTACTGACGCTCTATTGGGGCACGAGTACCTTCATTGCGCTTGTGGTGGTGACGCTGCCTGGTATGTACCCTATGCGGGCGCTGGCAGCGGCGGGCGACTTGGTGGTAGGGCGACGGCTGCGGATTTTGTACCGGCTGCTGTGGCTATTTGGCAGCGTGGCAGTGCTGTGGTGTGTGGTGATGATCCCCGCTATTCTCCTTGATGCCTGGCTCAAGCACCTCTGGCAGTGGTACGCCTCTGTACCGACGATGCCCGTCCTCGCGGGTTTCATCAGCTCGGTGACGGCGGTATGGTGCGCGGCGTATATCTACCTCCTCTATCGCAAGATCGTTGATGATACGGCAGCGCCAGCGTAGAGTACGCAGCTCTCAAAATAGCATCGCTCGAGGTTTGGTTTTTTTGGGTGAGTAATATGGGTGATTGATGAAGGGCTTCGTTTATGCGCGTCTGGTGACGAAAGCAAGAATTTTTTAGCTAATATTCATTAACACAATGCTCAGACTTAACGGCAGAACAGGTGTGTGGTTAGATAATTATTTTGCTGAAGAAAATAGTATCGAATGTGAATCGTAAGGGTATTTGCTTTCCTGATACTAGCTCACCCTCCCCATCACTTCATCCGATGGAGTGTGAGAATCTGTCATTGTGCTGACAGATTCTCAGCCCAGCGCAAGAGGTCGATGTCTGGGAGACATCAACCCTTATAGTGTTCCGGAGGAGGGAGTGTGGGGAGGGTGAGCGTGAAAGAACGCAAGGGGCTTTAGATCAGATACACACCAATTTTGCAGGATGGTTATACTAAATCTTCTCTTAAAAAAGCTGCACCCACCGCCAAATTCCGCTATACTAAAGGCAGTAAGGAACCACTATGACACAAGACAAACACACAGTATCACCCACCTCATCGCTAGCTCAGCGCAGTGCCGAGTTGCGCCAGCTGCTCAACCGCTATAGCTACGAATATCATGTGCTTGATGCGCCCAGCGTGAGCGACGCGGTGTACGACAGCCTCTTTGCCGAGCTCAAGCAACTCGAGGCGGCGCACCCGGCACTCATCACGCCCGATTCGCCCACCCAGCGGGTTGGCAACGTCCTTAAAGGCGGTTTTGCCAAGGTGCAGCATCGCCGGCGGATGGTTAGCCTCAATGATGTCTTCGACACGGCAGAGGTCGAGGCGTGGGTGCAGCGCATGGACAAGCTCTTGCCGGGGCACAGGCACGAGTTTTTTGCCGACATCAAGATGGATGGCTTGGCCTGCGCGCTTATCTATAACGATGGCGTGCTCGTGCAAGCCGTCACACGGGGCGATAGCTACGTTGGCGAAGATGTAACGAATAATGTGCGGACGATCCGCAATGTGCCGCTACGTCTGCGTGAAGCACCGGGCTTCGAGCATCTGCTGCAGGGCAGGACGGAGATCCGTGGGGAAATCGTCATGCTCAAGCGCGACTTTGCGGCGCTCAACCAGCGGCAGCAAGCTGCTGGCCAGCCAGCCTTTGCTAACCCGCGTAACCTCGCGGCTGGCACTATCCGCCAGCTTGACCCAGCACTCGTGGCGCAGCGCCCACTTCATTTTCGGGGTTACGATGTCATCCGTGATGATGCGGCTGAGGTACCGACCAACAGCTATGCTTATGATGCCTTGACAGCACTAGGTATCACACGCAACCAGCAAGCGGCGGTCTTTACCAACCTAGCCGAGGTAATGAACTTCGTCCAGCAGTGGGGTGAACAACGCCATAATTTGCCATTCAATACCGATGGCCTCGTGATCAAGATTAACGATCGCGCTCTCTACGACCGCCTGGGTATGGTGGGCAAGAATCCACGTGGTGCGGTGGCCTACAAATATGCGGCCGAGCAAGCCACCACCATCGTGCGCGATATCGTCATTAGCATTGGCCGGACAGGTGCTGCCACACCAGTGGCGGTGTTCGACCCAGTCGTCGTGGCTGGCACAACGGTGCAGCACGCCAGCCTGCACAATGCCGACGAGATTGCCCGGCTCGATGTGCGACGTGGCGATACTGTGGTGATCTTCAAGGCCGGTGATATCATCCCGCAGGTCGAGCGGGTGCTGCCAGAGCTGCGCCCAGCTAATACCAAGCCGATTGACTACCCAGCTGAGCTTCAGCGCCAATATCCCGAGCTGCAGTTCGAGCGGCCCGCTGGCGAGGCAGTGTACCGGGTGCGCGGTGCCAGTAGTTCGCTTATTCTCACACGCGCCCTCACACACTTTGCCTCCAAAGGAGCACTGGATATCGACACACTTGGTGAGAAGAATGTCGCTGCGCTGGTCGAGGCTGGCTTGGTGCACGACTTAGCTGATATTTATACGCTCAGGAAGGAGGATCTTCTCCGGCTTGATCGCTTCGCTGAGGTCTCGGCGCAGAAGCTTATCGATGCCATTGCTGCTGCAAAGCACCCACCGCTCGAGCGCTTCCTCTATGGCCTCGGCATTCGCCACGTGGGTGCGCAGACGGCAATCGATATCGTGAAACATTTTGCAGATAATTCAAAACACGATGTACCCCAGCAGGGCAGTGTGAATAACAATCGTAATAATTCAAAAAAGAATGCACTGCATGATGAGCCGCAAGCACGTGCCAATACACTTGCAAATAACAAGCAATTGCTTGGCTTCTTGCGCTCTGCCACACTCGACCAACTGCAGGCGATTGATGGCATCGGCGTGGTGGTGGCTGAATTGATCGTTGCGTGGTTCAGTGACGCAGATAACATTGCCTTGCTGGATAAATTTGCTCGGTGCGGTGTCGTGCCACGGCTCGTGCAATCATCTCAGCAGCTTGCTGGCCAAAAATTCGTCATTACTGGCACATTGCAAGCAATGAGTCGCGACCAAGCGGCCGAAAAAATCCGTGCTCTGGGTGGTACCTTCCAAAGCAGTGTCAGCAAAGACACTACCTACCTCGTTGCTGGTGGCAAAGTTGGTGCAAGTAAGCGAGCCAAGGCGGAGAAGTATGGTACAATGATCCTCACCGAAGGACAATTTTTAACACTTATTCAATAAGCAGGAGAAAGATACATGGCAAACCCAGAACAACCACAAAGAGATGAATTAATCGCTGCAGCGAAAAGTATGGCGCCATTCCCAATACTTATGGCAAGCTTTATGCTTATATATGCTGTATGGTTTGGTGTGGCGTGGGGCACTATTGGCTGGGTAGTCTTTGCACTATTTGGTGTGTATGCGGCATGGCTGATTTTTTGCGGTGTGCAGCATATCCGTGTGACGAAAAAATTGCCCAAGCCAGCACCAACGCCAGCCAGCAAACGGATCGCTAAGCAGATGCAGCTGCTGAGTACCGTGTCGTATACACCGCTGTGGATTATCCTTGCGTTGCTTGGTATATTCCAGCAGCAGATTTATATCATGCCAGTGCTTGTGTTGATTGTTGGGCTGCACTTCGTCCCGCAGGCGAAGATCTTTGGCCGGACGATTGATTACTATCTTGCACCTCTCCCCATCTGCACGGCATTGATTGGCTTCTACCTTGCCTTTACAACCGGCACTTCGTGGCAAGCGGTCTATGCCATCAGCAGTATTGGCGGGGCACTCGCAACCGCAGGGTATGGCCTATACATGGTGTTGGGCCACAAGCAACTTATGAACCAAATAAACCACGTATAACAACTATACGAAACCGTACACGTAATCGGCTAGCTTGCAAAATGCAAGTGAAAATAAGTATATAGAATCATCTGAATATATCACAGTATGATTCAAAAATATGACAAGGAAGGGGAATAATAGCGACAATACCAACAAGAGCAAAATCACAGTAAATATCAGTCTATAACAGAGGTAGTATTATGAATATGACAGAAAATATACACAATAAATCAACCATGGCTGGCTTTTTTCTAGATGGCTGGTATGTCTTTGATAACTTCGCACCATGCCAAGTTGAGTGGCGCGGCGTGCTGTACCCGACGAGCGAACACGCCTACCAAGCAGCGCATTTTTTTGATACCAATCCAGCGCTGGCAGAGCAGGTGCGCTTGTGTCGCTCACCGCGCTTAGCGTCTGATTTTGCCAACCAGCATAAGGCTGAGGAAGACCCCAATTGGGACGATAAGAAGGTGGCGGTTATGGAAGAAATTGTGCGCTGCAAGCTTGCTCAGCATGATCTTGTGCGTGAGACGCTCATCGCATCGGGCGATCGATATATTGTGGAGATGAATGACGATGACAGCTTTTGGGGCTGGGGCAGCGACCATGCTGGGCGCAATGAACTCGGCAAAATCTGGATGCGTCTACGAAATGAATTGCAAAATGCAAGTGAAGATAGCCCTATGAATGGTGGTGAACAAAATTCATGATGAAATACTTGTGAGATAATAGCAACTCTTAATAGTAGGCTATATAACCCCAAAAAGAACCCAACAATCAACAGGCAAGGAGGACAAAACAGTGGTGCGATTCTATCTTGAAAAGCTCGTACGCGACAAGGTTGTCGAGAGATGTGAGGCCGACCCGCAGGTGCTCCATACGGAGTATCATCAACTGGATCGCGCGGCGTATCGCCGTGAGCTGCAGCGCAAGATTTATGAGGAAGCAAACGAGATTCCGCTGGATGATGAAGCGCCAGAGGAAGCGCTGCAGGAGCTGGCGGATGTGCAGGCCGTCCTTGATGCGCTGCGCGATGATTTTGGCTTTTCGCCTCAGCAGGTGTAAGACGCAGTGGCGCGCAAAGCTGCTCATGCTGGCGGCTTCCAAAAGCGCTATTATATTGCCTACAATGATTTAGCGGAGGATAGCAAATGGGTCGAGGTTTTTCGGGCGCAGCCAGAGAAGTATCGGGAAGAGAATAACGAAGGAGACGAATGATGCAGCAACCACTATTCATCACGGGCAACCAACACAAGGCTGACTATCTCGCGCGCATGCTTGGTATGTCGCTAGAACACCGCAAGATTAATTTGGTAGAAATTCAATCGTCCTCACCCGAGGAGGTTGTTCGACACAAAGTGCGTGAAGCGTATGAGATTGCCCAGCAGCCAGTTCTTGTGGAAGATGTGTCATTGGGATTTGCGGCGCTGAATGGATTACCTGGCCCATTCATTAAGTTCTTCGTTGAGGTACCAGATGGACTAGAAAAATTATGCCGCATGCTTGATGGGTTTGATGATCGATCGGCACTGGCGGTAGGTGTGTTTGGTTACTATGATGGCCGCGAGATGCACATTTTTCGCGGTGAGCTACCAGGCAGTATTGCAGCGCATCCGCGTGGCGATGGTGGCTTTGGCTGGGACAAAATATTTTGTCCAGATGGCTACAATGGTTGGACACGGGCAGAGCTACTGCCCGAGGAAGATGCAGCGACGTATCACATTATTAAACCAATTGCAGCAGTACGCGAATTTTTGCAATCCCATAGATAAGATTTTGTGTAACTTATACCACTGTTATATTCCTGAATCGAACACTAATTTTATTCATGGCAGTTACTATGCAACAAAATATTGATGGTGTGGTAGACATGAGTGTTTGAGGCAACCAGACAATATACTATTGAATACTTTTTGTTTTTATTCAACATAATTGTATACTGCGCGACGTGAGTAGTGTAGCGCGCTGCGTGGTAGCAGGGCATGTATGGGTATGAATCTTACAAAGAGGGAGATATATCACTTGCAATATGCAAGCAAAAAAGCTCGGTTATTATGCTGTGAGGTAGTGGAAAAAGTAAGCAGTAGAAAGGCGTTTTTTGTGTCGCGTGAGGGCAATATGCAGGCCAAAACAATTGCCACAAAGAGAGGTGAGAGGGGAGCGCAGCCCGACAAGCACTTGCAAAAAGCAAGCAAAAAATCATCAGCCTGCGTGAATCAACTCCACAATCTATTCAGCCGCCATGCTACCAACAATCAAGCTCGCGCCAATCACATCATCCACACTCGAGCCACGCGATAGGTCGCTGATTGGCTGCGCAAAGCCTTGCAATATAGGGCCGTAGGCGTGGCCACCAGCCAGGTGCTCGGCCAGCTTGTAGGCGATGTTGCCGGAGTTGAGATCGGGGAAGACGAGGACGTTGGCTTGGCCAGCGACGGGGCTGGCGGGGGCTTTTTTGTGGCCAATAGCGGGGATGAGAGCGGCGTCAAGCTGGAGCTCACCATCGATGAGAAGCTCTGGCTGGTGGGCTTGCACCTCTGCGAGTGCGCGGCGAACCATCTCGACACTATGGCCACCGGCACTGCCCAGCGTAGAGTAAGACAGCAGCGCAACGCGGGGCTGCCAGCCAAGCCGGGTGGCGCTCAAGGCGCTAGCCTCGGCAATGGCAGCTAGGCCAGCGGCATCTGGTGCGATGTTCATCCCGCAGTCGGCAAAGATGAGCAAGCCATCCTCCCCACCAGCAAAGTGAGGCAGATCCATCACGAAGAAGCTCGATGCATAGCGCACCCCGGGCGCCAGGCCGACGACCTTCAGCGCAGCCCGCAATACCACAGCGGTGGGGTGGTCGATGCCCGCCACCAGAGCATCACACGTACCATCGTGAAGCAGCTGAGCGGCGTAGGTGAGCGGAGATGTGTCAGTAGTATTTGTAGATGGAGTATCGTGCTGGTGCGGCACCGTCAGAATCTCTATACCATCGAGCGAGATGCCTGCATCGGCGGCAGTTTGCCTGATGGCTGCTGGGCTATCTGCCACAAGCACTGGCCGAACGGCCTGCCAATCGGCCAGCTGGCGCACGGCGCTGAGGATAATGGGGTTGGTACCTTCTGGGTAGGAGATGCGCGGCGGGTGAGCGGCAAGCGCATCGCGGAGGGTGAGTATACGCTGGTTCATACATATAGTATAATCAATATATGGAAGAACTCATAATCGAACAGGCAACCGCCGTCAGCCAGGCTGATGTGGCGGCAATCGCAGCACTGGGCGATGTGTTGCACCAAGCCGGAACAACCGCGCCAACTACTCCAACTACCCCTGATGCAGCGGCGATGGACGCTTTGCGTCAGGCGCTAGAAGCAGTGATCGCTGCTGAGAATCAAACGCTGCTCTTGGCTCGCCTTGATGGCAAGGTGGTGGGCATGGCAACGCTCGCGCTGCTGGTGGGGCCGATCGCTGGGCGTAAGATCTACCTCGATGACTTCGTGACCGACCCATCGGTGCAGGGCAAGGGGGTTGGCTCGCGGCTGTGGGATGCGATGCTGAGCTGGGGCCAGCAGCACGGTGCCGCCAAACTCACCTTCACTTCCAACCCTAAGCGCCAAGCAGCACATCGCTTTTATCTCCACAAGGGCGCAACGATCTATAACACGACGGTGTTTGAGAAGACAATTGAATAGCGCGGGTTAAGCTGCACACTTCTCCTCTCTCATGTACCAACTATTCCTTATCTGGTAGTGCAGGGCCAGCTGCTGATTACTGCTAGCGCTATAATGTTCAATCTATGATGGCAATTTCTGCAGCAGCTTAGAAGAGGATGTATGAGAGGGGGTGTGAGATTATTCGATTGCCAAGACAGCCTTTGTTTATTACTAATATAATACGCCGTGTACTGCGACAGAAAGGCAGCCAAATGACACAAACTCGAGCCCAAGAAACATTTTGCGCACTGGAAGACACCCCGCGCGAACGAGTGACAGCAGCCGACCAAGCAGCGGCAGTGGCGCAGCTGAGCCAGATTGCCTTGCATATGATGACGAAATTTGCTAATCGGATGAACGTACACGGCAGCCGAGTAGATGAGACAACGCTAGCAGAAGGGGCTGATTCGCCTCTGTTTCCGGGCCAGAGCCGTGCCATCCTCAGGCTCATAGCGCCGTATGCCGATGGCTCGCGATTGCAGGTGGATATCGAGACGGCGACATTTTGGCGTGAGCCAGTGCAGCCAAACGCAAGCGATAATGTGATTGCTGCGACAACACACGAGGTAAGCCTGGTGAGTGGCCCGAAGCAGCTGCGCTACCGTATTGTTGCAGAAGGCAGTCACCAGCGGGTGGTGCGCTCGCTGATCGGCCTGGCGCATAGTGGCCAGCCTGCCACACGCACGATTGGTGAGAGCCAACGGATCGGCCGAGGCGACCAAGTGGTGAGCGGCGCCGAAGTGCGAGAGCTCTGGAAGGTTCTGAATGGGGCGGAGTCGCTTGATGGTGAGTAGTTGAAGTGATTGAGCCTCTAAGGCTTCGCTTTTTAGCCTCAGCTGCCCTTCTACCGCTTCAGGCAGGCAGAATTAAGAACTGGTTGCAAACTAGTATTTGTTTTGATGCTGGGTCGCTCTTGGGGGTATTATCAGTCCTTAGCCTCAAGAGAAAGGAATGATAAAACCTGTGAAATTACCGAAGAGGACTTTGAGATTCAACTAAAGTCGACGTTCTTCTGAAAAGTAAAAACCAGCCATGATAGCTGGTTTTTCTCTGTTCTGAGCAAGTGCTTCTCTCAGATATTCTTGCCTATCCTCTCCTAGCGGCAGAACTGCATGGCAATGTAATATTGGTCGCCTTTTTGCGTCAGGCCAATGCCAGCTTTGTCGTAGTCGCCAGTAAACATGATCTTGTTGTGCGGTGGGGAATTGATCCATACATCCGTGGCTTGTTGCTCGTTGTATGAGATGGGCACGAGCTCGAGAATCTCACCACTGGTGCGGCAGGTGTAGAGTTGCTTCAGGCGGTCGAGGCCGCCATCGTGGCTGAGCTTATTAATCTGCGCATTGTAGGCCGACTGAGCGCGCGAGCTCGTGTTGATTTGCTCAATGCGTTGCACCGTACCGAGCGAACGCGCTGCCCGTTCCTTGTTGACCGTCGCAAAGACGCGGTCGACAAACTCAGGCGATGGCGTGTTGGAGTTGGAGTTTGACTTATTGTTCGATGGGTTGCTCTTTTGAGCATTGCTATTCGAGCGGGTATTCGAGCCAGTTGAAGCGCCATTGGTGGCGGCTGGCGTTGGCGTTGGTGTCTCGCTGGGCTTCGAGGCTGGCTTGATAGCCTTGGGAGAAGCGTTGGACGCGATGATTATCTTGATAGCTTGGTTGCGCTGGGCGAGTGTCTGGGCGGACGGCTGGTCGGACGGTGCTAATGCCTTGGCCATATGCCCACCGGTTGTTGCACTCGTTGCATTGTATGCAGGCGCTGACGAACCACTCTTTGGCTGGGCTGCTACGATGACGCCCGCGCCTGCGAAGACGATCATTGTACCAGCTATGCCATACACGAGTCTCTTCATACTCATACTACCCAGCGTAGCATAGATATGACAGGATGTGAAATAAGATTTGTGAAAAATCGGCCCGCAACAGAGGCAAAAATCGTGAAAAATAATACGAAAAATAGCAGGATATAACCCAGTGCCGTAGTAGCGTATACTATATATATGAACTCCACTCCACCAGCCACCCCGCCCACTGTCTTTTGCTCCTATGCCTTTACCGGTGAGGATGAGGCGGTGGTGCGGGCACGGATGCGCACAGTGGTGGCAGCGCTCGAGCAGGTGGGCTGCGCGGTGTATTGCAATCTTTTCGATCCAGCCTGGCCTAGCTACCACACACCAGGTGAATTCGTCCGCCGTGCGCTGAGCGTGCTGCCCCAGTACGATATGGTGCTAGTAGTCCAAGCATCGCCGCGGCGCAGCGAGGGGATGCTTATGGAGGTAGGGGCGGCGCTGGCGCTGGGCAAGCCAATCGCCCTGGCGCAGCACCACAGCGTGGGTCAGCAGAGCTACCTCAGCGATGAGCTCATCGCCATGCGGACGGAGGTATGGCGCAGTGAGGCGGAGCTGCCAGCGGTGGTGCAGCGGCTGGTGAGTAATGATAGTTAGGTGTACCAACTTTGACATCCGCTGCCGTCTCTGCTACAATCAGTCGGAAGTATTAATAATTATAAGGAATCAGATGAAAGCAGTCATTCAGCTTGGCGGCAAGCAGTATCTCGTCGCCGAAAAAGAGACCCTCCTGGTGGACCGCCTCCCGGACGGCACAAAAGCGCTCGAAGCCGATGCACTCCTGACCATCGATGGCGAGACGACCACTGTTGGTACGCCGCACGTTGCAGGCGTCAAGGTCAAGGCTGAGGTCGTAGAAGCGCTCGTTAAGGGCGACAAAATCCGCGTCATTCGCTACAAAGCCAAAAAGCGCGTCCACAAAGAGCGTGGCCATCGCCAGCAATACAGCCGCATTATGATCACATCGATCAAATAATCACGGTGTATTGAGCAATAGCAACAAGAAACCACCCAACTGATGGGTGGTTTTTGGTTCTAAAGCTACGCGAACTGATCGCCACGGCAGAGTACAGGGAGCTATATTAGAATTATTCTGAATATGGTATAAAATTGTTCATTTGCTTACCTCTGTTATTTGCCTTGGAGTATGCTTCTATAGTATGCTAAGAGGGACGTATATCTAACAAACAGAGGGAACAACATGACATACAGCACAGCACCCCGCGTGGGCGATGCTTTGCGTCGCACGCCATATACAGCCAATACTGACGCTGAGTGTGCACCACCAGGCCAGCACGAGCAGCCGGGCTTGTTGGCTGAGCAGCTCACTACAGTCGTCCAGGATATTATTACTGCCCAGTACAGAAGTGCGTGCCGACGTGGTGCGGCTGACCGGCAGTGCTACGACGGTGGTGAGGTGCGCAGTGTATACTTTGGCCATGAGACTGATGATGGGCAGCGCCTCACCCTGAGTGCCCGAGCTGCTTTGGATAAAGATGGCCAGGTGCACGACCCGCATATTGTCATCTATGAGGTGGATCGATATGGTGCGTACGCTGGCGCGGTGCAGTCGTATTATCTCGACACGCCTAGCCATAGCGATGCATCGCTGGCTGAGCCGCAGGTATTTTGCTATGAGTATGATTCTACCAAGCTGAATGATACATCTATACCAGTTAAGAAGATACAGCCAGCAGAGGTAGGTAGTCAAGAGCTGGCCGATGTATGTGATCTGCTCCAACACGCGACAATCCAATCACCAGACTATTACACCCACCAAGAATTCGACAAAATAGATCGTATGTTGCGGCCCGAGCGTTGGCCGCGAACAGCTGTGGATATGGTAGGGCAGATAGGTCAGCGTGCGCTGCAGCTGGCTGGGTCATGCTTAGCACTGCTTAGCAAAGGCCAGCGCATACCCCTCGCTCCGCATATGAGTGAGCTGGTGCGCGGCGGCGCGAGCGATGATGTGTGAGTGCTGGCAGGGGTCGGCCTCGAGGATGAGTAGGCCGCTGGGCGCGAGCCATTGCTCCGTCTGAGCGAGGAGGGTAGAGATGAGGGCGAGCCCGTCGTCCTTGGCAAAGAGTGCCAGGGCTGGCTCGTGCGCTGTCTCGCGGTCGTCGCGCTGCCAGGTAGGGTTGACATAGGGGAGATTGGCAAGAATGACATCATAGCGCTGCTGCGCTGCTGCTAGGAGGTCACTCTGAATAAAATGAACAGAGGTAGTGCCATGCTGCTTGCTATTGTGCCGAGCGATGGCGAGAGCTTCAAGGCTTACGTCGTACGCATCAACCTGGCACTGTGGGAGCTCGAGCTGTGCTGTGATGGCGAGAATGCCGCTGCCAGTGCCAACATCGGCAATGGTGCGCTGCGTGGGCTGAATGAGCTGCAGTAAGAGGGTAATCATCTGCTCTGTCTCGGGCCGGGGTACGAGCACCGCAGGCGAAACGACGAAATTGCGTCCGTAGAATTCTTTGTGCCCCACCAGGTAGGCCAGTGGCTCATGCCGAAGGCGGCGGGTAAGGAGCTGCTCCGCCTGCATCTGGTGCGCCTGTGAGAGTATGCTATCGCCGTGGGCGTGCAGCCAGTGCCGAGGCCGCTGTAGCACATGGCTTAGCAGCAGCTCACTATCGAGCCGGCTGCTAGCAATACCAGCCGTCCGCAGCTGGGCAGCCGCCGCAGCCAGCCACGCATCGACAGAGGTAGGTGAGGGGGTTGAGTGACGCATTAACGCATTATATTGTAGCATAGTGGGTGGCATACACAGCGGCAACTGATCCATCGATTTGCAATTAGCACAAAGCAGTATTACAATACATAATCACTACGACATACTAATAACAGAGAAGGAGCGGCCTATGTCTCACGAATTAGCACTACCAACATCAACTCAAGAAAATTGGCGTGGGCTCCGCAAACCACTCGGTGCGATTGCGGCATTGGCTTTGGCGGCTGGATTGTCTGGCTGTGGCGCGCAGGAACAAGCACGACCAGCAGAGAGCAACACGGGTAGTACAGCAGCGGCAGGCTTTAATCCTACCAGCTATGGCAGTTGGGCTGATGAAGTTGCTGGTGGCTCAGTATGGATTGCGCCAGGTTTCGTTAGTGAAGAGCTGGATGCTAACAGTGGTGATACGTATGCTCTACCGCTGGCAACGGTTAAGGGCGACCCATCGTGCAGCCAGCCGGGTGCGGTCAAAAAGAACCCAGCAGCTGACGTAAAACTCTACACAGCGACTCATGATCCAAAGCAAATCAACGAAGTGCCACAAAGTGACATTAATTTTATCACAACATCTGATGGTAATGGTGTTAATGCGGTGAAGGAGAGTGGCTTGGTGGTCACTCAATGTATTGGGTTCCATAAGGCAGAGGATAATTTTGGTGCAGGTGAAGTCCCAAAAGAGGCTGCTTTCCCACAACCTGATGGCACATGGCACAAGATGCAAATTGCCACAGAGCATACAGACGGTGTTAATGGAGCATTAGCGGCTAATAGAGCATTGAACCAATAGAGGTATCGCTTACGTTATCATAGGTAGCCTGAACTAACGAGATGGTAGCGGCACAGCCTCTCTATGAGATGAGGTGTAGTGATCGACAAGAAAGGACATGGGCGAGCGTTCCAAGCCAAAAGGCTAGAGCGCTTGCCCTCTTGCTTTCTTGCCCTATTCTATGGTACTATGGTAGCTGTAATTTATTACGTAATAGCAACTCATCCCAGGACGAATTGGTAAGTCTTGATCAGCGAAGTGTGTAGCTACGCAGCGCTGGTGCCAAGATACTGCTAGTCGCCGGGGATTTTACATGGGAGCAAGAGGGCAATGAAAGCACTTCTCGGTACCAAGATTGGTATGACCCAAATCATCAGCCAGGATGGCACGACGATTCCTGTCACGCTTATCCAGGCTGGGCCTGTCGCTGCGACTCAGGTCAAGTCCGTCGAGACAGACGGCTACAACGCAGTGCAGGTGGCGTATGGTGCGGGTAAGAACCTGAGCAAGGCCGTGGCTGGGCATGTGAAGCCAGCCGGTGTCACCCCGAAGCATATTCGGGAATTTCGTGTTGACGACCTTGGCGATGTCAAGGTGGGCGACACATGGAGCGTTACGGAGTTTGCGCTCGGCGATGTCGTGGATGTCACGGGCATCAGCAAGGGTAAAGGTTGGGCCGGTACGATCAAGCGGCACAACTTCAAGCGCCACCGCAAAACCCACGGTGGTAAGGGCAACACGCGTAAGGTCGGTTCGATCGGTAGCATGTACCCACAAAAGATTTTCAAAGGGAAGCGCATGGCAGGCCAGATGGGCCACGAGCGTGTCACCGTTAAGAATCTGACGGTTGAGTTTATCTCGGCTGAAGATAACTTGATTGGTGTCAAAGGCGCTGTCCCAGGCCCCAAGAAGGGCTTAATTATCCTAGGAGGTGCTAAGTAATGGCTGAATCTACTAAGCCAGCAAAAGCAACCTTGCCAACCAGCGTCTTCGGTGTCGATGTGCCGAACCACGAGCTGCTCAAGCTCGCTTACGACGCATTCTTGGCAAACGCCCGCCAGGCAAGCGCAACCACCTTGCAGCGGGGCGAAGTCCGCGGTGGTGGCAAGAAGCCATGGCGGCAGAAAGGCACTGGCCGAGCCCGCTTTGGCAGTATCCGCAACCCAATTTGGCGGGGCGGTGGTGTGGTCTTTGGCCCACGCGGCAACGAGAACTACCGCAAGAAGCTGTCTAAGACCAGCAAACGTGTCGCCATTCGCCAAGCTCTCACACTGGCTCATCAGGCTGGCAAGATCCAGGTCTTGCCCTTTGAGGACAAGGTAACTGGCAAGACCAAAGACGCTGCGGCGTTTCTCCGCCAGTTCAAGCTCGAGCGCAAAGTGCTGCTCGTCGCTGGCGAGAAGTCGCCCGAGCTGATTCGCTCCACGGCTAACCTCCAGCAGGTGCTGGCTGTGAGTGCGATGTATCTCAATGTCTATTACATTCTTAATGCCGACCATATCGTCCTGTCGCCTCAGGCGCTGGATGTTATTACGGCGTGGCTCGCACAGGAGGACAAATAAATGCAACTCGTATTAGTCACTCCCCGCGCCACCGAAAAATCCTACCGGCTCATTACGAGCCAAAACACCTACATCTTTGATGTGCCGCTCTCGGCCAACAAGCAGCAGATCGCTGCAGCCGTTGAGGCACAGTACGATGGCACTAAGGTAGCCAATGTTACTACCGCCGTACAAAGCGGCAAGGCCATTCGCTACAGCCGGGGCAAGCGCCGCTACCCAGGCACCACACACCGCCACGACAGCAAAAAGGCGTATGTTCGCTTGAGTGAAGGCGAGATTAAGGTGTTTGAGACCGAAGAGCAGCCGCAAACAGAGCAGAAGGAGGATAAGTAATGCCGATTAAGCAGTACAACCCAACCACTCCCGCCCGCCGCGGCATGACATCGCAGGATTTGAGCGATGTGACGACGCGCAAGCCGCTCAAGAGTCTTGTCAAGGCTGGTAAGCAGAAGGCTGGTCGCAATAACACTGGTAAGATCACCGTCCGGCATCGCGGTGGTGGCGTCAAGCGGCACTACCGCTTGCTCGACCATCGCTTGGCCGCTGGATTGACGCTGACGGTGGAGGAGATTGAGTACGATCCAAACCGCAGTGCCCGGATTGCCCGCGTGAAGGATCAGCACGGTCTCTACCACTACATCTTGGCCGACACCCAAATGACCAAGGGTAAGGTGCTCCAGACTGGTGCCGATGCGCCAATCGAGGCGAGCAACCGCATGCCACTGGCTAACATTCCGGTTGGTAGCCAGATCTACGCCATCGAGATCAACCACGGTAAGGGTGCTCAGATGGTGCGTAGCGCTGGTACTAAAGCGCAGCTCATGGCCAAAGAAGATGGCTACGCCATGGTGCGGATGCCTAGTGGTGAGGTGCGTAAGTTCCGCCTTGAGTGCGAAGCCAGCATTGGTGTAGTGGGCAATGTCCAGCATCAGAATGTTAAGCTTGGCTCGGCTGGTCGCCGTCGCCGTATGGGGTGGCGTCCAAGTGTCCATGGTAAGGCTATGAACCCAGCCGATCACCCAATGGGTGGTGGTGAAGGCAAGACGGGTCCTGGCCGCATCCCGAAGACGCCATGGGGTAAGCCAGCAATTGGCTTCAAGACCCGCCGCCGCAAATCAACCAATAAGATGATTGTCCGCAGTCGTCACGAAGCTAAGAGGAAGAGGTAGTCTATGAGTCGTTCACTCAAAAAAGGCCCATTCGTCGACGCGAAGCTTGCCAAAAAAGTGGCAGCGCTGAAAGTTGGCGACCGCACCGTGATAAAGACCTGGGCCCGCAGCAGCACGATCACGCCAGAGATGGTGGGGTTCACCTTTGCGGTGCACAATGGTCGGGTGCATGTGCCGGTGCTGATTACAGAAAACATGGTTGGCCACAAGCTCGGTGAGTTTAGCCCAACCCGTAAGTTCCGCAAGCACGGTGGAAAGGATAAGAAGTAATGGCCGCATCACAGACACAACAGGGGTCGAGCGATGCACCAGCCATCGTTCGGGCGCACATCAAGGGTATAGACCAGACCCCGCGCAAGGTTAGCATCGTTGCTAGCCTGGTGCGTGGCCGCAGTGTGGCCGATGCACTGGTTATTCTTGATCACACCCCGCGCCGCGCCGCATTGCCCGTCAAGAAGGCAATTGCCAGCGCCCAAGCCAACGCCATCAATAACCATGGCCTTGACCCACGCAGTTTGCACATCCACAGCCTCAGCGTGACTGCTGGCCCACGCCTGCGTCGCTACAAGCCGGCCAGCCGCGGCCGAGCTCAGCCATTCCAGAAGCGCTCGAGCCATATCTTGGTCGAGGTGAGTGGTGTGGAAAAGCAGGTCAAGAAGGCACCCGCCAAAGCAACCGATACAGCCAAGAAAGGAGACAACTAAATGGGCCAAAAAGTAAACCCAGTCAGTTTCCGCCTCCAAGTCCACAAAAACTGGAGCTCGCGTTGGTTTGGCCAAAACAAGCGCGACTTTGCGGCTTGGTTGGCAGAAGACATCAAAATCCGTGAGCTGATCGAAGCTCGCTATGCAAGCCGGCCAACGATTGACCGGATCGAGATTGAGCGCAGCCCAAACCAGATTACCATCGCAATTCACACTGCCAAGGCTGGTGTGGTAATTGGCCGCGGTGGGGCTGGTGTGACAGAGCTCAAGCGGCAGATCGAGAAGATCACCAGCTTGCCAGTCCGCATCAATATTGAAGAAGTCCGCCGGCCAGAGCTCAGCGCCAAGCTGGTGTCGGAGAATATCGCTCGCCAGCTCGAGCGCCGCGCTAACTTCCGTCGTGCTGTCAAGATGGCTGCCCAGAACACCATGAACAGTGGTGCAAAGGGTATACGCATCGAGGTAGCCGGCCGGCTTAACAACGCCGAGATGGCACGCCGCGAGAAGGTTATCGAGGGCTCGGTGCCACTGCACACCTTGCGGGCCGATATCGATTTTCACACCGCACGGGCCAACTGCCCTGGCGTGGGTATCGTCGGTGTCAAGGTCTGGATCTATAAGGGTGAAAGGAGTGCGAAGTAATGTTACTACCAAAGAAAACAAAATTTCGCAAAGTCCGCATTGGTAAGAACCGAGGCAACGCCACACGGGGCAACTACATTGCCTTTGGTGACTATGGCCTGCAGAGCCTGAGCAACGAGCGCGTCACAAGCCGCCAGATTGAGGCAGCCCGCCAGGCAATGACCCGCTACGTCAAGCGTGGTGGTAAGATCTGGATTCGGATCTTCCCGCACACCCCAGTGAGCCGCAAGCCACTGGGCCTGAAGATGGGCGGCGGTAAGGGTAACCCTGAGTTCTTTGTTGCGAAGGTCAAGAATGGCACTGTGATGTTTGAAATGAAGGGTGTGCCAGAGGATGTCGCCCGCGAGGCAATGCGCCTGGCGAGCCACAAGCTCCCTGTCAAAACACGCTTTATTAAGAAAGAGGAGGCCTAGCGATGGCAGAGAATGCAGTCCCTGCAACAGAGTTCAAGAACCTCGAGACACTCCAGCAAGAGCTGGCCGCCAAGCGTGCCGACCTGCTTGAGGCCCAGCGTGGCCACCGGGCAGGTGAGCTCGCTAACCCGCGGATCCTTGGCGTGTATCGCCGAGAGATTGCGCAGATACTAACGGAAATTAATCAGCGGAAAGGAACAAACTAATGGCCAAGACATTGACCGGCGTTGTTTCCTCGGCCGCGGGCAACAAGACCATCACGGTGACCGTGACCAGCCGCGAAACACACCCTATTTACGGCAAGCAATACACCGTCACCCGTAAGTATGCTGCTCACGACGAGACAAACGATGCCAATGTTGGTGATACGGTGCGGGTCATCGAGACACGCCCGATCAGCAAGCGCAAAGCATTTCGGCTCGATGCCGTGCTCAAGCGCTCGCAGGGCTCGATTGAGCTCAAAAACGATGACGCAGGCGAAGAGGAGGCAGCATGATCCAGCAAGAATCTCGCCTTAAGGTAACAGACAACAGTGGTGCAAAGTCTATTCTCTGCATCCGCGTGCTGGGTGGTACTCGGCGTCGCTACGCTCGGGTGGGCGATGTGATCGTCGCTAGCGTCAAAGACGCCAGCCCGACTGGCAACGTCAAGAAGAAGTCTATCGTTAAGGCAGTGGTGGTACGCACCCGCGACCAGATCCGCCGCAAAGATGGCAGCACCATCTGCTTCGACGACAACGCTGCCGTCATTATCAACGACGACAAGACACCCAAGGCAACTCGTGTCTTTGGCCCTGTGCCACGCGAATTGCGCGACCTTGGCTACAGCAAGATCATTAGCTTGGCACCGGAGGTACTCTAATGGCACAGCGCATCAAAAAAGACGATATCGTCAAGATCATCAGTGGTGACGACAAAGGCACGACGGGCAAGGTACTGGCCGTTAACCCCGCTCAGCAGACCGCATTGGTCGAGGGTGTGGGGCTGCGCCACCGCCATGTCAAGCCAAGCCAGCTCAACCCACGTGGTGGCACCAAGGAAATTCATGTGTCAGTGCCACTGAGTAAGCTCGCACTGGTTGTCGACGAAGCAGCTGGCACGACGAGCCGCATTGGCTATACTATTAATGCTGAGGGCGCTAAGGTACGCGTCGCTCGGCAATTGAACAACAAGGAGGTCAACTAATGGCGAAGGCAACTGCATCCGCCGCTCCGACTCCTCGCTTGAAAGCCTTGTATCTGGATCAATATCGCAAGGAACTCCAGGCCGAATTAGCCTTGAGCAATGTGCACCAAGTGCCCAAGCTCGAGAAGATTGTGGTCAGCGCAGGAATCGGCAAGCACAAAGAAGACAAGCGCTACCACCAACTGGTACGCAACACCATTACCAAGATTACTGGCCAAGCGCCAGTCGATCGCTTGGCTAAGAAGTCGATCGCTGGCTTCAAGATCCGCGCTGGCATGGGTGCACCAATTGGCGTGAGTGTGACGCTGCGCGGCGCTCGGATGTACGAGTTCCTCGACCGGCTGGTTAATGTTAGCCTGCCGCGGGTGCGCGACTTCCACGGCGTGGGCAGCAAGTTCGACAAGGGTGGCAACTACAACCTTGGCATCACCGACCAGAGTATTTTCCCCGAGCTCACCTTTGAGGAGACGCAGATCGTTCATGGCCTCCAGGTGACGATTGCCATCGAGCAGGGTAGCCCAGCCGCAAGCCGGGCACTGCTGGAGAAGTTTGGTCTGCCGTTTGAGAAGGAGGGGAAATAGCGTATGGCTAAGAAATCAATGATCGCACGCGATCGCAAACGCCAAAAGATGATCGAGAAATTCGCTGCCAAGCGCGCTGAGCTCAAGGCGGCGGGCGACCTCGATGGCCTGCAAAAGCTGCCGCGCAACTCCAGCCCAACCCGCTGGAAGAACCGCGACACCCTCAGCGGTCGGCCACGTGGTTATATGCGCCGCTTTGGCCTGAGCCGCATCAACTTCCGTGAGAAGGCATCGAAGGGCGAAATCCCAGGCATTACAAAGAGCAGTTGGTAACGGAAAGGAGATAGAGTTATGAGTTTACAATCAACTGACCCAATCGCGGATCTCCTCACCCGAATCCGCAACGCTGCGATGGTTGGCAAGACAGAAGTCCGTGTGCCCACCAGCAAGCTCAAGCAAGTTGTGGCCGAGCAATTGGTCAAGAATCACTACCTGGCAGGTGCTACCGTAGAGGATGGCAAGCCGCGCGGTACGTTAGTCGTCACCATCAACCGCGCTGGCGAGAGCCCAGCCTTTACCGAGCTAGCCCGGGTGTCCAAGCCAGGCCGTCGCGTCTACGTGGCTGCTGCCGACATCCCCAAGGTCAAGCAGGGCCGTGGCATCGTCCTCGTCAGCACCAGCAAGGGTGTCATGACTGGTGGCGAAGCAGCCAAGCACAAGCTTGGTGGCGAAGTGCTGATGAAGATCTACTAATCCGCACATAGCCAGCAAAATGAAAGCGCCCAGGAGAAAATCCTGGGCGCTTTTTGTGATAGACAGCAAGCGGCATTAGCACGGTGGTGCATACGATGAACCTCAAAAACCTTGCTCATTACTCACGGGTCATCTCTTCATACTCCCTCCTCAGGAACGCTCAAAGGGTCGATAGTTCTCAAACGTCGACCTCTTGACGCCAGGGCTGAGATTCAATCGTAACGATCGATTCTCGCGCTCCAGCAGATGAAGTGATGAGAGAGGCTGTGAGGTCTATAGTATCTCACGCTGATGTCCCAATTTAATAAGAGGGAGTAGCAGCTATCAGCGTTGCTACTATACTAATGTACCCGAGAGGCAAGGGTGGTAGCACAATGAGTGCTGCGCGTAGTAAGATGGGCACGTCTTTTCGTCTCACGGCAAAATATAGAGCAAACAGCAGTACGTTTGCTACAGGTTGGAAATATGATATTCCAAGAATAAAGTCTTGAGCACTTGAATTATGACGAGTAGACCCCATAAGTCCATCCAAAGGATGCGCGCCAGATAGCTTAACGAGAATACTGAACACCATCACAGATATAACAAATACACCAGCTGCCACCCCAACTGCTTGCAGCCACGTCAAACGGTCGACAAACCGAGGGAGGGGGTCGATTGGTACGTTCTTCGCTACCTCAGTTTGAGGTTGCGGTGTGTCGTCTTGGGGTTGCTCTGCTGTGTTTTGGGAGGCTGCAAGTTTTAAGAGATCTCGCCTGACAGAGAAGTGTATAATGATAGCCAGCGCACAGAGTGGGAATGTCACGAGGAAGATTGTAACTATGAACATAAGCATATTAATGACCGAGATGGCCGAAATAGGTGAATTATGATAGGTACGGAACGATCCCTCAATATAGCTTAAGCTGAACGCTAAACCCCACTCAATCACCATCGCTGATACATATATACCACCTAGCCAGCCTATCAATTGCGGCCACGTCATATGATCAAAGCGCGAGCGGTGTGGTTGCTGCGTCAAGCTGTTTTGCTGATGTGCCGTCTCATGCTGCGGGTGTGATGTGCCACCTTGATGCTGCGACATAGCATCGTGAGATGGTGATGGTGTGGGTGAAGAATCTTTATTCATAGCAACATCATAGCATATAACGGCATCCCTTTCTATTTATTTCAATAAGCTTGTAAGGCTATCTCTTGGTAGAGATTGGAGCGTAGTAGGAATAAGGACTGTTGAAGGTCTGCTAGATTAAGAGGCTTAACGCAGCGTATGGATAGGTGCTATTCCTGTGGTGGAGGGCGCATTTATATGGTTGTGTGGATTTGGGAGCTGTGTATACAAATATGTAATTAGTTGACATTGAGCGAAATAGAGAGTATGGTATAGACCAATAGTGAATAATACAGATATAGGCGCATTATGACACGCGAGATATCAATCCCACGTAGGCTACAAGAGCCAAAAGACCCATATACACCAAAGCCACCAAGTGATTGTCAGCAGATATTCAAGACATTGAAGGATTATGTAGCAAACGATCCATCGCATTATAATACTGCACTTGCTCAGCTAGATACCTTCGATTTTACAGGCAGTGCAACAACAAAACAAGTATACCAATGGGACCTCTCTGCGCTGATTGCAGAGCAAAGTGAAGTGGCCGATCCAGCGGTGGTTGACCAAGCGCGAACAACAATGAGGACAGTGTTGGACGGCTGGTTTGATGATCATACGTCGTCGTGTCCAGATGTGCTGCACTACCAAGAGCAGCTGGGGTTTGTCTTGCCAACGAAGGATGATTTTGCTGAGTTTATACGTAACCACCCGCAGATCGGTGAGGATCAATTGCAACTAAATGATATATTTACTTCGTGGCGAGATGCATATTGCGATATGCGCTTGCGACAGGCCGATGCAGAAGTATTCCCGGCTGGCCGAGAGCTTGCTCGTGCGCTCCGGGTAGCTGGGGTGGATCGTATCGATTTTGCTGAACAATGGCAGACGAAAGACGGTATCGCAGAGGCGATTGGTGCCGCAAAGAGTAATACAGATGAGCAAGCTCAGCAGCTTGATACATCCCGTCGGCAAAATATGGAACAAAGCGTGTTATGTCGCCAGTGCTTCTTATACGATAGCCTTGAGAAGCTTGCGGCTGATTTACGTCAGTTCTATATGCCATTTGGTAGCGAGATGGACAAGGAAGTTCTGCAGCGGGTCATTCTTGATCCACTAAAAAGACATAGTATTCCAGCGCTTGCAGTCCGACAGTACGAGCAATTTCGGCAAACAAATGGCTATGAATACGAGTGCCCCTGGCTAGAAGAAATTAAGTGCTGGAGCGTGATTAAAGCCGGTACGCACGAAGACGATGGCTACATCTATCAGGTAGAATTATCCTCTCAGGCGGATACCGATCGATTTGCTGTCTATTGTGGCAAATCAAGCACTGGTGGCGATGTAGCGCACATCAGTCTGAAGCCGATGCTTATACCATATGAAGAATTGCGCCTGATGACTCATATAAATGACCCTCTCACCCAAGACGAGTTTGGCCAAATGCGGCAGCAAGCAGGGCGCAATGGCATTGAGCCAACTGAGTTCACTTACGACACTGAGGTTACCAGAAAGAGCATAACACAGTGGTTGTTCCCTGAAGAGACACATAAGGAGCTTATAACTATCCTTCAAGCATATGGCATAGAAGTAGACTACATTACCGGAAAGCTAGGCTCTAAGCTACAGAGAAACTTTGGTTTTGCGCTCGTACGAGAAGTGAGAGAGGCCTTGCATAGTGAAGCAGATGATGGAGAAGGCAACAACGATACGATAACAACATATCGCATAAAAATGCCAGAGAAGTATAGCCTTGAAATTGCCAACCCATCTAAAGATGTTGTAGCTAAGATAGGGGCGTTGAGTCGGCTCATTTCTCGGCGTAGTTTGTAACAAAATTGAGTCTGGATCTTAAAATCTCTCATGCTACTTCGTCACTTTACTTGGGTGGGATGTGAGAGTTGGTGAGAGTTTTGAGATTGAGGCACTTCCATCCTTGCACTCCCCCCACCATCTGTGGTACAATTAGCAAGATATTAACTTTGCGAGTGAAACGGGAGTTTTGCGTTCTGGTTGTTCGTTGTGGAGAATGGCCGGCAGCACGAGACAAACATTTTGCGCGCGACTAACGAAAGGTAAGCAATGAGTCTGAGTCGAATCGGAAAACTGCCGGTGGCGATTCCATCGGGTGTGACAATCACGGTTGACTCTGGTGATGTGGTCGTCAAGGGCCCCAAAGGTGAACTCTCGCAGTTCATTACGCCAGCGGTCGAGGTGAAGGTCGAGGACGGACAGGTGACGGTTCATCCCAAGGATGAGTCCAAGGCTGCTCGGGCCCAGCATGGGCTGATGCGCGCCCTCATCAACAATATGGTGATTGGCGTGACCCAGGGGTACGAGAAGCGCCTCGAGGTCAAAGGTGTGGGCTTTCGGGTCTCGTCGAGCAATAACGAGCTGACGATGAGCCTGGGCTTTAGCCACGAAGTCCACTACAAAGCTCCAGAGGGAGTTAATGTAACGAACGAGCGGATGGTGATCGTCGTGACGGGTATCGACAAGCAAAAGGTCGGCCAAGCTGCCGCCGAGATCCGCGCTCTTAAGAAGCCAGAGCCATACAAGGGCAAGGGCATTATGTACGTTGGCGAGCAAATTTTGCGCAAAGCAGGGAAGGCAGGTAAGAAATAATGGCACACGCATTAGCAAAAAAACTCCTGAATCGTGACCTGCGCAAGCGCCGCGTTCGAGCTCGCGTGCACGGCACCGCTCAGCGCCCACGTTTGAGTGTGACGATTAGCAACCTGCACGTGAGTGCGCAGCTCATCGATGATGATGCCCACGCAACACTGGCTGCTGCCACCACTGTTGGCACCAAAGCAACCGGCACTATGACAGAGAAGGCCGCCAAGGTGGGCACAGATATCGCCAAGAAGGCCAAGAAAGCAAAGATAAGTGCAGTCGTCTTCGACCGCAATGGTCGCCAGTACGCTGGCCGCCTGAGCGCCCTGGCAGACGCTGCCCGCAAGGAAGGATTGGAGTTTTAGTATGGCAGATCGACCTGCAAATACTACACCTCGCCCAAATGACCGGCGCAACCAGCGTGGTCGGGGCCGGGGTGGTCGCCGCGATGACCGGCGCAACCAGCGTGATGACACGCCAAAGGAATTTGAAGAAGTTGTTGTCAACATCGACCGCGTGGCACGCGTCGTCAAGGGTGGCCGCCGCTTCCGCTTTAAGGCGCTGGTGGTGGTGGGCAACCGCAAGAACAAGGTTGGTGTTGGTGTGGCGAAGGGTGCCGATGTGCAGACCGCCATTGCCAAGGCAACTTCAGTAGCCAAGAAGCACCTCGTCGTTATTCCGGTGGTAAATGAGACCATCCCACACGAGATGGAAGTGAAGCTCAGTGGTGCACGTGTGCTCATCAAGCCAGCTGCGCCTGGTACGGGTATCATTGCCGGTGGTGTGGTGCGCGCCGTCATTGGTGTGACGGGCATCCGCAACCTGCTCTCGAAGAGCCTGGGCAGCACCAACAAGGTAAACATTGCCTATGCCACGGTAGAAGCCCTGCGCAGCATGGTGCCGCGTGAGCAGTGGGTTGGTGCCAAGAAGCAATCCGCAAAGGAGGGCAAGTAGATGAAATACAACGAACTCCACATTGCAGCCAATAAAGATCGCAAGCGCGTTGGTCGTGGCATTGCTGCTGGTGGTGGCAAGACCGCTGGCCGTGGTACCAAGGGGCAAAACGCCCGTACTGGTAAGAAGCTGCGCCCGATGTTCCAAGGTGGGCAGAATGGTATTGCTACAGCAGTGCCAAAGGCACGCGGCTTTAAGAGTCTGCGCACCCCTGCTCAGGTGGTGTATAGCGATCATCTCAACAGCCTGTCGGGCACTGTTGATAACTTTGCGCTGTACGAGGCTGGGCTGATTGAGACGCCATTCCACAGCGTGAAGGTGATCACCCGTGGTGAACTGACTACCAAGCTTGTGCTCCAGACGCAAGGTGCGTCGAAGAGTGTAGTAGCTGCGCTTGAGGCAGCTGGTGGCTCATTCGAAAAGACCGCCACGCCGCGCCAAACCTCGCGCAAACAAGCCGAGGCAGAGGACGCCGCGTAAGAAGCATTTTGCTGACACAACGACAAAGCACCTCTCGTCCAAGAGGTGCTTTGTTCCTGAGGAGACGCTTCGTATAGACGCGCGCTCAAAAATTTATCTATACGCTATAGGATTTGCCAAAAAAATAAACTACACGCTCTCGGTGTAGCTAATCGTAGCCAGGCAAGAAACATCGTGACGCATGTGCCAGCATTGTACTGGATTAGCGCAACACCAATGATTATACTTGCCCATCCTTGTCTCCTTGTGTTATGTGGTTTTTGTTATAGCTATAATAGAGCTATTACAAAGTTGTATTAAACGAGCGGTAGCCTAGTGCCATTTATTAGCAAGGGTAAAATGGCCACAAGCCCTTGCCATATAAAAGGTACTTCATATCTTACCACCAAGGCACCTTGGGTAGATCCCACCAGCCCCAGTCGTACTGAATTGGTTTTCCTGTTGGCATAGCGTATTTCCTCCTTTCTAATCCTAGTGTAGCAATAATTTGCTTGCACTGCAAATTTCGTACAATAAACAGAGGTCGCAAAAAGAACCAGCACTATGCTGGCTCTTTTGGCTCAGCATCATCATAAAACCACTAGCTAAGGAGATAATATGAATTATAACAATATTCCAGAGAGAGAGCCATCAAGAGGGCGATACACCAGCAGCGCATTTGGAGATATTGATCAATAAGGTCTTTGATCAATATAGTGATGATGTATGGCATGATGCCGAACACCGTGAGGGTGCGCAGGCACGATTGCTAGTATTAGAATCTTGCGACGAGGCAGGGAAGCGCACCAAGGTCGTTGCCGTCAAAGAGAGTATTGATGAGCGGTTAGCTTATACAGTGCGAACGATTATTGTGCAGCAGTTGGCGCTGGCGGGCAACCATCACGAACGACGTGAATATACGATAATTGACTCAGCATATAATGCACACCATGATAATGATGTGCTTCTTGTTGTTTATCCTGATGAAGAAGCATATACACAAGCGCGCACCGCTTACGAGGCGCAGGTCTCATCTGATGATGCACACACTGCAGCGCAAAAAGCATTGCGGGCGAAATACGAACAGCTACAAATTCGTCGTTTGGCCAAACCTGCAGACATAGCTGCATTGGATAATGAACTAGCAGCAACGACACTGCAGCCACTAGGGAAGTAAGGCTGCTCTGAAGCCTCAATGGGCTCGGTTTAATTATATTATTTGTTATGTTGATGACAAATCAGTTTGGTTGTTACTGCTCCGCCCCTTGCGCCTTTAGTTCGCGCTCGTAGCTTTGGAGGCGCTCGATGATGTCGTCGATGTCGCCACCGAGGGCGGCGGGGATGTTGCTGCGGCTGTAGCGGATGCGGTGGTCGGTGATGCGATCTTGCGGGAAGTTGTAGGTGCGGATTTTTTCGCTGCGGTCGCCGGTGCCCACTAGGGCGCGGCGTTCGGCGGTAAGCTTGGCGTTTTCTTCGTCGATCTTGCGCTGGAGGAGGCGCGAGCGCAGGACGCTCATAGCCTTCTCGCGGTTTTTGATCTGCGACTTTTCGTCTTGGTTGGTGACGATCATACCAGTCGGGAGGTGGGTGATGCGCACGGCTGAGTCGGTTGTATTGACGCTCTGCCCACCGTGGCCGCTCGAGCGGTAGATGTCGATGCGGAGGTCATTGGGATTGATGGTGATGTCTGTCTCTTCTGCTTCGGGCAAGACTGCCACTGTGGCGGTGCTGGTGTGGATGCGCCCCTGGCTCTCGGTAACGGGCACGCGCTGCACGCGGTGCACGCCACCCTCAAACTTGAGTTTGGCGTAGGGTGCATCGCCCGAAATCTTGAAGATGACTTCTTTGTATCCACCAGAGTCGTTGGCGGACTCGCTCAGCAGCTCAGTGCGGTAGCCATGCGCCTCGCACCAGCGCAGATACATGCGGTAGAGCTCGGCCGCAAAGAGCGAGGCTTCGTCGCCGCCCGCGCCAGCCCGGATCTCCATGATGATGTTTTTTTCGTCATTGGGGTCTTTAGGAGTGAGGAGGATGAAGAGTTCGTCGTCTAGCTGGGCAATAGTGGCTTCGTCCTCGGGGATCTCGAGTTTGGCGAGCTCGGCGAGCTCATCGTTGCCCTGAGCGAGCTGACGCGCCTCGGCCAGTTGCTGCTCCACGGTAGCACGCTTGGTAGCAGTAGCAATGATGGTCTCAAGCTCCGCAAAGCGCTTATTCTTGGCGGTAAAATCGGGCGCACTATACGCATCGGGCTGGGCAAGAAACTGCTCGAGCGCAGCACGCTCAGCCGTCAGGGCAGCGATATCGAGAGAAATTTTGGGCATATAGTAATGATTATACCACGAGAAGTGGCCGACAGACCACTTAAGTGTACTACTCTTGGCTTCTGATCTCCTAGCAGTTTTAGAAACTTGCCTATAGAGAAGAACATTTCATAATACATTGACAAATCAAGAGAGAGAGAGTACATTAGCTAGTATATTGAGTCAACTCAAGCGGAACTTTAGCGATATGACAGAGAAGATTAGCAATAAACACGAGCAGCTACAGCAAAAACCATCTCAAGAGATAATACGTACTCACGAGATATCATGGCATGCCCTGCGCGGCTATGACTTTGCCGGGCTCGAATCGATCCTCCAGTACGGCTTAGAGCCTGCTGATAACCAGCAAGATCATTGTGTGTGTTTGTCTGTTGCACCTGTCGCTGCGTGGTTGGCTGATAGACCAGCTCATTCGTTTTATACCTACACACTGCGGAATGGGATTAGCCTTGCAATTGATACAAGGCATAAACGCCCAACGGGCGACTATGGCGGCTTTTTGGACGAGATAAGGGTGAGCCATGTGCAGCCAGATAAAATTGCTGGAATTATGTTGCCAGACCAAGCGCTGAGCCAACCACTTGTAGATATGACAACCCAGAGTGAGCCCAGGAAACCCCAGCAAGCAGAGAGCTATATTCGTCGTACGGCAAGACATGTGCAAGCCTTGGGTGCAACGATAGGCGAGGCAGACCAAGCGTATTTGCAAGAAGCTATTGGGTTATCTCGGAATGGGGAGGTTCTTTCTTGTGAGCAGAATGATGCTATCGAAGCAATGTTTATGAATTATTACTCGCGATGTTTGGAGCAGTTAGGTTTGGAGCCGACCGTAGGAGAGATGATACAGCTTGTTTTTGCAAGAGCAAACAAAACTCTTGATGTTTATGGCTGGACGGAGGAGCAGAAGCAGGAAATTGGCCGAAGAAATGTTCATGAGTCTGTGCAAAAAGTTGGTGCTTGTGCTTTGGGTGGTAGTAGGATGTTCATGAGGGGTGATTATAATAGGCTCTCAAGAGCTATTGGGGGGGTTGATGAATTGGCAGATCCTTGGGAAAACCTAGAGCCTAACTTAAGTTCTCTACGCTTGCCGCACCGGTATCCTGTGAAGAAGCGTCGTCATTGATTATGCGTAAGCTGCGTTTTGTGTCTACTATGTCATCGTAATATTTATGCAGACGGATGATTAGGTGTTTGATGTGTGGAGGATCAATTTGGAACGCTTGGCTTTTGCTTGTTGTTTGCTGACGACAGAGGAAGGGCAAAATAAACAGCACCTTCATGAGGGAAGGTGCTGCAGTCTGAGCCTGTGTATAGGCTGTTACGCAGCCTTAGCGAAATCGTCTTTGCCAGCACTGGCTTGAGCAGCTTTGGCAGCCTTTTTGGCGTTTTGCTTCTTGGCTTTGTTGGCCAGAGCGGCGCGGCGTGCCTCGGCAGCTTTGCGGCGTGCCTCGAAGCGGTCGACCCGACCCTCGGTGTCGATAATCTTCTCCTCGCCAGTGAAGAACGGGTGAGACTTGCTGGAGATATGGACCTTGACGAGTGGATACTCGTTGCCATCCTCCCAGGTGATGGTGTCGTCGGTCGCGACCGTCGACTGCGTCAAAAACGCAAAGCCCGCCTGATCATCGCTAAATACGACAGGGCGGTAGGTTTGTGGGTGAATACTGCTTTTCATAACCGCTATATTGTAGCAGAGAGGATGGGGGGTTGTCAAAGCAATGCCTTGATAGCCATAAAACTAAGCTATTCTGTTGAGAAAGTGGTATTATATCAGTATCAGATAAGGAGAATATAGTATATGTCACATGCCTCAGAACATATAACATTGCCAGACCATCACGAGCAGAGTGAACCAAAAAAAGTACTCGCCTATAATGAGCAGAGTGAGCAAAGACACATCCCCAGCGAAGAAATCTATATACAGACTAAACTTAGCAAAGAATATCTTGGTGATGGTATTCGGCCAACGTATAAGGTAGATGGCCCGCGATTCTGCTTTCGCAATAGCGGCGAGGCGCCACGGTTGCCACATGCAGTGTATGCCGACCAAACGTACAAGAATCCACTGCCATCTGCCGATCAAGAAGCTGTCACGCAACAGATTGAGCGGTATTCTACATGGAAGCTCGATAGAGACAGTTGCTTAGTTGCAACGACAACACCAGAGGGAGTAATGAGACTGTGTGAGAGGATCATTGGTGACATTGATGAGCAGTTCTTGATTGGTCGATATGAGGACGATTTGCGCCGAGGCGACATCAGTACACCACGAATACAACGCTTGACAGATGAGATGATTGCTGCGGTTGCCTTCGATGAGAATAACGACCCAGCAGAAGAATCATCTAATACTGATGGATTGGCATTGGTGGTTGCGGCGTATTGTGGTGACATCACGGCTATGCAGTTGCTTGATCGAAAGCTAAATATGTTGTATCAAACACTCGAAGCCCAGCAACGAGAAGTGGAGATTACGCTTGCTCGAGGATGGGCGACACGTCAGGAGAGTCGAGCCTTTGAGGGTTCTGAGATGCTGGGTGCAAGCGAAGTTGCGCTTGTCCACTCAACATCACATAGGGTTGAGCGTGATGATGAGGGTAATGTCATTTTGCAACCACTTGCTGCACACACTGATAGTGCGCAGCCTTATGCACATTCTTCGCTGCACTTTACGCCAAACGGGCAGGTTGCATCGCATTCGTATGGGGTATGGGATCAGAGCAATAAGCTTATTGTGACCAATATGCAAGAGATGATTGATAGAAATGGCTTGCCTGTATCGATGAATAGTTCAGATACATACTTTACGCGTAGCCCTGGCGAAGTTCTCGTGTTGCCTGGTGCACTCGTTGTCGAACCAGTTGAAAATATAGAGGATGGTAGCATTATTGCTGAGGACAGCGAGGGGTGCAAATATGTCGCGCGAGATAACTATACCGACAAGCAGAAGCAAGTGATTGCTCAGCTCGTTGTTGAATATGGGATCGCCCCTGATGGATATAGCGATGAGGCAATTGTCCGCGAAGCAGCACTCCGCATGACAGAAAAACGTCTTGGCGTGCGCGAGTATACGACAATTGGGCAGAATGATGTGTTTGCACAGCGTTATGCTGCTCTTGCGGAGTCTTTGGGTGTCGGTATGATTAGTCATATGAACTCGGCTGATTATGCGATGGAACGTGCAGTGCAAGGTTTTTCGCAGGAGAGTGATTGGCATGATAATCCAACACTACACTTCTCAATGTTCCAAAATGGTAAGCTGCCATCGCTTGATGCAATGCGTACCGCGGTATGGGCTGGTTATTTACCAGCAGTCGATATTGCCAAAGCACATACAAAAGCAGACGCACGCATCAATAGCGGTCTAGAATATTAGCAGCTTTCTTGCATGAGAAATGCAGCCATACCTATGAGAATGACACGTAGTATGCTATAATTCTCTCGTAACCAACCATAACGACACAGCTCCACACCACTCCATACCGTGTGGGGCAAGGCAAAAAAGGAGTAATGCGATATGGCCGTGCAGGCAGATATCAAGGCTTTGTTTGAAGCCGGTGCTCATTTCGGGCACAAGACCAGCCGGTGGCATCCGAAGATGGCACCATATATTCATAGTAAGCGGCAAGATAGCCACATCATCGACCTCGCCAAGACGGTCGAGGCACTGAATGTGGCGCTGCCCATCATTAGCAAGACAGTGGCAAGCGGCAAGCAAGTCCTCTTCGTTGGTACCAAGAAGCAGGCGAAGGACATCACTCGCCAAGCTGCCGAGGCAGTTGGTCAGCCATATGTCACCAACCGCTGGGTCGGTGGGATGCTTACTAATGTGACGACCACCACAGCGCAGATCAAGAAGCTCAAAGACTTGGAGCGCCGCATGGCCAGTGGTGACCTTGAGAAGCGCTACAACAAATTAGAGGTCCAGCGCTACCAAGAAGAAATCGATAGCCTCAACTTCAAATACGGTGGCATCAAAGACCTTAATGGCAAGCCTGGCCTAGTATTGGTGCTCGATATCTTGGCTGACAACAACGCTTTGCGCGAGGCCAAGACGCTGGGTGTGCCGGTGATCGGTATTGTTGACACCAATGCCAACCCCGACTTGGTGGATTATCCTATTCCCGCCAATGACGATGCGATCAAGAGCCTGCAGCTGATGCTCGATTACTTCAGTGCAGCAGTCAACGAAGGCAAGGCAACGAAGGAGGAGAACTAACCATGGCGGTGACGATTGACGACATCAAGAAGCTCAAGGAACTGACCGGCATTGGCCTGACCGATGCCAAGAAGGCGCTGGTGGAGGCCGAAGGTGACTTCGACTCTGCGCTCAATGCCCTGCGCAAAAAGGGCCTGACTAAGGCGGAGAAAAAGGGCGACCGCGAGACCCGCGAAGGGTTGATCGAGAGCTATGTCCACAGTGGTCGGATCGGCGTGGTGGTCGAGGTCAACTGTGAGACAGACTTTGTGGCCCGCCTGCCTGAGTTTAAGGAGTTTGCGCACCAGATTGCTATGCAGGTCGCTGCGATGAACCCGCGCTATGCCACGATGGACGACATCCCAGCTGAGGTGTACGACGCCAAGAAGCAGGAGTTTCTCGCCAGCGATGCCTTGGCCAGCAAGCCCGAGGCAATGCGCGACCAAATCGTCGAAGGGCAGCTCAAGAAGCACTTCGCTGAGCAGGTCTTGGCCGAGCAAGCCTTTGTGCTCGACGACAGCAAAACCGTTGGCCAGCTCATCAAAGAGCAGGTAGCACTGCGCGGCGAGAATGTCCGCGTCAGCCAATTCAAGCGGATTGAGCTGGGCGTGACAGAGTAGTCACGAGAGAGTAAGCTTTTGCGTAGCGAGTGGCACGAGATGTGTCGCTCGCTTTTTTGTGCACCCTCACGGCATGCTCGCTGCACAAGAAAATATATGGAGGCCAGCAAATACGCGAGGGGGTAAGCTCCTCGCACCATCTGGCCAGAACATTTTCGGCGTAGTGAGTATGCCGTGAGGGCACTGTACCGATTCTGGGATTATGAATGAAGACTTAGATAAGCAATGACCGAGAGATGCTTCACTCAAATAGTATTTTATCTGGCAAGCGCAAGCAACAATGCCAGCCATTTTTCTGCAAACTCTCCTCACACCCCAGCAAATAATGGTACAATAAAGGAAAACCAAGAAGGAGATCGCGATGTTTGATACCACCCCCTACGAAGAAAAGATGAACCATGTGCTGGAGCACCTGGAGGAGCGCCTGGGGAAGATCCGCACCGGCCGGGCTCACGCCAGTATGCTGGATGGCATTATGGTCGAGGCGTATGGCACCAGCATGCCGCTCAACCAAGTGGCTAACGTGACGGCACCAGAGGCAACACTGCTGCAGATCACGCCATTTGACCCAGCTAATTTGCAAAAGATTGCCAGCGCCATCCGAGCCGATCAAGCGCTTGGCCTCAACCCCAGCGACGATGGTCACGTCGTCCGTGTGCCAGTGCCACCACTGACGGAGGAGCGCCGCAAGCAACTGGTTAAGCAAGCCAGCGAGAAGGTAGAAGAAGCACGCATTGCCCTGCGTGGGGTGCGCCAAGACGCCCTGAAGGACGCCAAACGCCGCAAAGAAGCCAAAGAGCTGAGCGAAGATGACGTGAAGGCGGTGGAGAAGGAGATCGATCGCCTCATGGCACAGCACCAAGCCACGATAGAAGCCGCCTTTGCTGCTAAAGAGAAGGATATTTTGACGATTTAATGATGCGCTCTCTGCTGACGTCCGTAACCAACCATCCATCATGGAGCCAGGCATGAGTGCTACCACGCACTTGCCGCAGCATGTTGGCTATATTGTCGATGGCAACCGGCGCTGGGCCAAGCAGCGTGGCCTCTCTGCCCAAGAGGGGCACAGCGCGGGCTACGAGAAGCTGCGCGATATTACTCTTACTACCATCGAGCGTGGCGTGCCCTACGTCAGCGCCTATATCTTTAGCACCGAGAACTGGCACCGCAGCGGCCCAGAGGTCAAGCACCTGATGAATCTGCTGGTGACGATGCTCGACCAAGACCTGCCGATCTTCATCGAGCATGGGGTGCGCATCCGCGTGGCAGGGACGCGCCTGCGCCTGAGTCGGCGGGTCAAGAAGGCGATCGATACTGCCGAGGCTGCCACCAAGGATTTGCAGCAGGGTACGATGGTGCTGTCGTTTAATTATGGTGGGCAGCAGGAGATTATCGATGCGGTCAATCGCTTGCGCAAAACGCTTTCTGTCCACAAGAAGGTAACAGCGCAGATCTTTGAGCAATTTTTGTATACACCAGATGTGCCACCGTGTGATTTGATCGTTCGTACCAGTGGTGAGCAGCGACTGAGCAACTTCATGCTGTGGCGCAGTGCCTATAGCGAGCTGCTGTTTCTCGATAAACCATGGCCGGATATGACGCACGCCGACGTCGATGCTTTGCTGGCTGAGTATGCCCGGCGGCAGCGACGCTTTGGAGGATAACGAAGGAGGAGTATGGAGATAGTAATAGGTATTATTATTGGGGTAATCGCACTGACGCTACTAGTGGCAACGCACGAGCTAGGCCACGGTATTGTGGCGCGGCGCAATGGTGTGGTAGTGGAGGAATTTGGCATTGGCTTTCCACCGCAGGCCTATAGCAAAGTGATCAAAAAAAGTATTCTGGGCGAGAATGTCCGCTTCTCGCTCAACTGGCTGCCGCTGGGTGGCTTTGTTAAATTGCAGGGCGAGCACGATGCGGCTGATCAGCCTGGTGATTATGGTGCAGCAACCTTTTGGCAAAAGACCAAAATCTTGCTGGCTGGCGTGACCGTCAACTGGCTGACCGCAGTGGTACTCCTTACTGGCCTAGCCTGGGTGGGCCTACCCAAGATGATAGACAACCAATTTTACCTACCAAACGATGCAGTGGTGAGCAACCATCCAGTGCAGCTTGGTATGCTTACTCCTGGTTTGCCCGCCGCCAAGGCAGGCCTCCGCCAGGGTGATGCAATTAACCAGCTGGCTGGGCAAACGGTGCGTAGCACAACCGACCTAGCGCACTTTGCGAGCCAGCATAAGGGCGAAACCGTACCCGTAGTGTACACCCGCGGTGATAAGCAAGCCACTGCCATGGTGGCGCTGCGCAAAGATAATCCCGACCGCAAAGGCTACCTAGGGGCAGAGCTCACCAAGCAGCAAGATACAATCCGCGCCACCTGGTCGGCACCGATTGTCGGTGTGGTGACAACGGCGCAGCTCACTGGGGCGACGCTCCAGGGCCTGGGTGATATGGTGGTAAATCTCGCCACTAGTCTGGTGCAGCAGTTTAGTAGCGACAGCGCGACGAGCCAGCAGGCCAAGCAAAACTTATCGCAGGTGGGTAATGCCGTGGCTGGCCCGGTAGGGATCTTTGCCATTATCTTCCCGGCGGCGGGGCAGGCCGGTGTGGTGCATGTGCTGCTGCTGACGGCGATCATTGCGTTGTCGCTGGCAGTGATGAATATCTTGCCCATTCCTGCGCTCGATGGTGGCCGCTGGACAGTGATGGCGATCTTCCGCCTGTTGCGCAAGCCACTTAGCAAGCAGATGGAAGAGAATATTCAAGCAGCTGGCTTCTTGTGTTTGCTGGGCTTGATTGTGCTCGTGACGATTGCTGATATAGGGAAGTTGGTGCACTGATGCAGGTTATGCAGTGTAGCAGGGCAGAGCGTTATCGTGGAGGGTTGCACCGCAGGGAGGTGTGGTTGCTCAATCACGCAATGGTAATACATAAGGAACTCACTTCATGATACGTGTTGCTCTCCGCCCCAAAGCCGCTCACCCCTCCCAGCCCAAGACACCGCTCACACCACGCCAGCGCCTGCTGCGCGGTGCCTCGTGGCTCGGTTGGCCGCTGTGGGTGTGGCTGAGCTTTATGGGGGCGGGGTTACTCTGTAGTGCAGTACTCTACCTTCTCTTTCATGGCCAAGAGTCGGTGCCAGTCTTGCCGCTCATTATGATGCAAACGGCGGTCTATGTGGTGGCATTGGCGCTGCTGATTGGCCTGCCGTGGCTGGTGCAGCGCGCACGGCCCAAGATGCCAGCGAGCTTTCGCACCACCTGGCGCCAGCTTGGGTGGCGGCGCTCGCTGCAGTGGCGCGACTTTGGTTGGGCGCTGGTGGGCTTTATTATCTATATCGTGCTGTCGATGATCGCACTGGCGGCGGCCAAGCAGTGGCTGCCTGGCTTTGACGCGACTCAGGCACAGAACCTCGGCTACCAGCAGCTCTATGGCGCAGAGCGTTTGCTCGCCTTTGCAATGTTGGTGGTGGTGGCGCCAGTGGCCGAGGAGCTGGTGTTTCGCGGCTATTTGTATAGCAAGCTCCATGCCGCGCACATGCCAGTGTGGCTTATTACCGTAGTGGTGAGTGGGCTCTTTGGCTATGTGCACGGCCAGCTCAACGTTGGCATCGATGTGGCGATGCTCAGCGTGGTGCTGGTGGCACTGCGCCACACAACTGGCACAATATGGCCCGGCATTCTCATCCATATGGTCAAGAACACGATTGCATTCTTGGCGGTGTTTGTCTTTATGGTGGGATGATAGGGAAGAACGAGCTGGCCAGCGAGCTTAACTCAGAAATCTTATTTTGTGTCGATATCTTTTCTCCCGTATCAATCCTAGAACCCCTCTTTCTTGGCATCTCTCTACTGGCGCAGGAGCACATCTAACAAGAAAATATCTGGAGGCCAGCAACCAAATATACGGGAAAGCACCACCATTCTATCTGGCCAGAACATTTTCGGTTTGGTGAGCTTCTGGGCTAGCGATGGTTTTTGAGGTGAGATTATGAGTATTCAGCCTGGCTGTCTCATGCCACTTTTGCCAATATTGTGTTACTATAAGAGAGATTATGCGATTATCACACACCTTTACCCGTACCCGCAAACAAGCCCCCGCCGATGAGGTGGCGCACAACGCTCAGCTGCTGATTCGCGCTGGCTACGTGCACAAGACGATGGCCGGCGTCTATTCCTACACGCCGCTGGGCCTGGCCGTGCTCGAGAATATCAAGCAGATTGTCCGCGAAGAAATGAACCGCATCAGTAGCCAAGAACTGCTGATGAGCACCCTGCAGCGCCAGGAGCTCTGGCAGGAGACTGGCCGCTGGAGTGATGAGCTGGTGGATGTATGGTTCAAATCGCACCTGCAAGATGGCACCGAAGTTGGCTTTGGCTGGACGCACGAGGAGCCGATTATCGAACTGCTGCGTAGCTACCTTAAGAGTTACAAAGACCTGCCTATCAGCGTCTACCAATTCCAGAACAAACTCCGCAACGAGCTGCGCGCCAAGAGCGGCATCATGCGCGGGCGTGAGTTTATCATGAAGGATATGTATAGCATCCACGTCAGCAAGGAAGATCTGGACGCCTACTACCAAGCGGTCATCGAGGCCTACAAGCGCTGCTACCATCGCTTTGGCCTGGGGGATGACACCTACGTGACGTTTGCCAGCGGTGGGGCCTTTACCAAATTTAGCCACGAATTCCAGACGATTTGCGCGGCGGGTGAGGACGATATTTTCATCGTGCCAAGTACGAATGTTGCCTATAACGCCGAAGTTGCACCAGTGCGTGCAACGTCGAACCCGGACGCCGGTGCTGCCATGAAGCCACTAGGTATTTTAGACGACGAAAATATTATCGGCGCAGAGGCGCTAACGAAAGCGCTGGACATCCCGCGCACAGCTAGCACCAAGTCAATGTTGTACGATTCGCCAGATGGTATGTTGCTGGCGGTCGTACGGAGTGACTATGAAATTAACGAAGATAAGCTCAAGGCGGTGGCGAACGTACCATGGCTGCGCCTGGCGGATGGCGAACAGATTGAGGCAACAACAGGGGCGAAGCTCGGCTTTGCTGGGCTGTATAATCTACCAGAGAATGTGCGGCTGTTTGTCGATGATTCATGTGAAGATATGGTGAACTTTGAAACTGGTGCCAATAAAACTGGCCAGCATGCCTACAATGCTAACTGGGGCCGTGATATACCGCGACCAAGCGAGTTTGTCGAGATTAAACTCGCGAAAGAAGGTGATATTTCGCCTGAGACTGGCGAAGTCTACCAAAAACGTCGCACGGCCGAGGTGGGCAATATCTTTAACTTTGGCACCCAAAAATCAGAGGAGATGGGCCTGGTCTTTACCGGCGAGGATGGCCGCCAGCACCACGCCTACATGGGCAGCTACGGCATTGGCATCACCCGCGTGATGGGTGTGATTGTAGAGAAATTCGCCGACGACAAAGGCCTGGTGTGGCCCGAGGAAGTAGCACCAGCCCGCGTGCATCTGGTGCAGATTGGCAAGGAATCGGTCGCAGCGGCCGATGAGCTCTACGATACACTGCAGCAGGCTGGCATCAGCGTGCTGTATGACGACCGCGCCGCTCGTCCCGGGGAAAAATTTGCCGATGCAGAGCTACTCGGCATGCCAACCCGCGTCACGGTGAGCGACCGACTGCTTGAGACAGAGGAGTGGGAGGTCGTAGATCGCCGGACGGGCAAGCAGCAGCGCTTGACGACAAGCCAATTGCTTGCTACACTGGGTAACCATTGCGGAGCTTGTCGCAAGGTATAGCCATGCCCCTGGCATGCCCTACCGACTTTGCAAGAAAGGAGTATGAAGATAATGAAAAAAACCTACCAGATTACTGATACTGGCCGCCAAGAGCTCGAGGCAGAGCTGGAGGAGCTGAAGGGCCGTCGCGGCGAGATTGCCGAGAAGATTGCTGAGGCTCGCGACTACGGCGACCTGAGTGAAAACGCCGAGTACGACAGCGCTCGCGAAGAGCAAGGCGTGGTAGAGACGCGCATTGCCGAAATCGAGGAGATCTTGCTTAATGCTGAGCAGATTACTGCCCCAAGCACCGGCGCCATCCACCTGGGCAGCACCGTCTCCCTCGCCTCAGACGCTGGGCTAGAGAAGACCTACACAGTGGTAGGCCCAGTTGAGGCCGACCCGCTGGAGAACAAGATCAGCGACGAATCGCCTCTGGGCCAAGCCTTGCTGGGCCATCGCGCAGGCGAGCAGGTGACGATCACTACCCCCAAGGGCGAGATTACCTACACCATCCAGCAGGTGCAGTAAGCGTATCTCAACGATGAATACTAGACCGAGCAGTACGAGCTGCTCGGTTTTTTATTAGGACTGGCAGGGGTAGGGGTTGATTTGCACATGGCGCATGTCTCTGGCTCTTGTGGTTTATTTATGGTGCGCGTTTGCCTTTCTCCTATCGCGTTTGCCTGATGGCACGAGAAAGCTCATGGTGAGTGGCTGGCCTCTGATCTTGGCATGAGAAAAGCGCATATATACGCAAAAAGCCTAGTCTAATAGCGCTCAATCTGCGGGCAATGTGCAAGAACCATCCTCAACCATAAGCAATTCACCATCATTGCATTATCGGCGATGTTATGCTATGATAGGTAGTCAACCATAACAGCCCAAGGAGACCGACGATGGCTCGATACACACCACGGCACGCACACTACTCCCACAAGAAGCATACACATAATTGGCTAAACCATGAGCATAATAAACACCCGGCAGTGCGGCGGCTCACCGCGATCGCGGCAGCTGCGGCAGCGCTGATTGGCGGTGGCTATCTTGGCTACCAGCACTATCAGCCTGGCGAAAAAACCTCGGCTACTGCAGCGCAGCCTACCTCTGGTGAGTTGGCAGCATATACAGAAGTTGATCCCTTCACGATTGACCCCAAGACGGGCGAACTTCACTGCGCTAACCCACAAAGTCAGGAGGTGAAGATTGCGGTAGAGAACTCACCAGTGGAGATTGCTAATCCTGATGGTACAGTGACACGAGCTTCATTGTATTCTTATACAACCAACCAAGGCAACCAAAAGCGCACTATAGTAACTGTTGAGTACTCTCGAGAGGATTATACCGAGAAAGAATGGAGAGAAGCAGGTCAGATACCGTTTGCAGTCAAGGTAGATGGTGGGCACATAAACACTACAACAGAGCCGGACACCATTGGCTATACCGGCTCGGCTGTGAGAATATCAGAGAATACAACAGGCATAGGCAGGGAAGCGGTAATTTGCCTCCCGCCGCACAAACCTCAGCCAACACCGCCAAGTAGATAAGCAACCTCATCGTCCTAGTCGACAACCATCCCATTCTCCGCTATAATAGCAAGCAATTATGGCGACATTACAAGATTACCGAGACGAACGATTACGAAAATTAGCAGCGCTGCGCGAGCTAGGTATCGACCCTTACCCAGCGCACACCGAGCGCACACATGACTGTGCGACAGTGGTGGCGCAGTACGACGAACTGGCTGGCCAGGAGGTGGCGGTGGCGGGGCGCGTGGTATCTATCCGCAGTTTTGGCAAATTGGCCTTCATCAAGCTGCAAGACGCAAGTGGCGAGGTGCAGCTTTACTTGCAGCGCGGCACAATGGCCGAGCTCGACGCCTCGCGCGGTATCCTGGGGATGAAGCAGCTTAAGCTGCTTGATACAGGCGACTTTGTCGAGGCGACGGGCACAGTGCTGCGGACGAAGACGGGTGAGATTTCGGTGGGGGTGCGCGAGTTGCGCTTGCTGGCCAAAGCCCTGCGGCCACTGCCCGAAAAGCTCGAGAACAAAGAAGAGCGCTTTCGCCGCCGCTATGTGGATATGAACGTTAACCCGGCGGTGCGCCAGCGCTTTTACCGCCGCAGCACGTTTTGGCAGGCGACGCGCGATTACCTCAACCAACACGGCTTTACTGAGGTCAACGTGCCGGTGCTGGAGCACACCACCGGTGGGGCGGATGCCAACCCGTTTGTGACCCACATGGACGCGCTGGACGGCCAGCAGTTTTACCTGCGGATTAGCCACGAGCTGCCGCTTAAGCGCCTGCTGGGGGCAGGGTTCGAGAAGGTGTATGACATTGGCCCGCGCTTTCGCAACGAGAATTATTCTGATGAGCACCTGCCCGAGCACATCGCCATGGAGTGGTACGCCGCCTACTGGGACTGGCAGCAGGGCATGCGCTTTATGGAGGATATGTATAAGTATGTGCTGGAGCGGACGTTTGGCACGCTGCAGTTTACCCTGGGCGAGTTTGAGGTCGATATGAGTGGCCAGTGGCAGGTGTGGGACTACGCCGAGGTGATCCATAAGCATTACGGGATTGATGTGTATAATACCACGATTGAGGAAGTCGCTGCTAAGCTGAAAGAACATGGCCTGGAGGTAGAAAAGACTGATTCCATCCCGCGCGGCATCGATAAATTGTGGAAGAATATCCGCAAGACGGTGGCTGGGCCCGTCTGGCTGGTTAATACGCCCAAGTTTATCAGCCCGCTGTCTAAAACCAACCCGGATAACCCGCAGACGGTGGAGCGTTTCCAGCCGGTGATTGCGGGTAGCGAGCTGGGTAATGGCTTTAGCGAGCTGAATGATCCGATTGACCAGCTGAACCGCTTTGTGGAGCAGCAGCAGATGCGCGACGCCGGCGACGAGGAGGCTATGATGCTGGATATCGACTACGTGGAAATGCTGGAATATGGTATGCCGCCGGCCTGTGGCTGGGGCTTTAGCGAGCGCGTTTTTTGGATCTTCGAAGGCGTCACGGCGCGTGAAGGTGTGCCATTCCCGCAGCTACGCAGCGAGGTGGACGGGACCACCCGGGCGGTGTATTCAGGGGTGAAGCTGGATTAGGGTGACTTTGCGGCCTATACCCTAATAGATAAAGAGCGAGAAGAGAATCTGGCCATGAGTAGAGCAATTGCTAGGATTGATGTGAACTTGATGTCTCGGTAGTATACCCTTGACATATAAGACGAGACCCTACATAATAATGACACCAAAAAGAGGAAAGACAATGCCACAACACGAGAATGACCCGCGCGCACGTGATGCTGCCACGTGTAATATAAAACACTTTGAGCAGACAACAGAGCTAAGTGATTTGATGCAAGCAGTGAACCAGCTAGCTGGGGTTAACAGGATGAAGGACCATGCTGGCGGTAACGTGAGTGCTGCATGGCGCTACTGGATTAAAGAAGAAACAGCGCGGCAGTCGTTGGCGGCGGAGTTTGCGAAGCAACATGAGCTGGATAATCCTGATGAGATAGAATCAGCACTGAAAATATTCTTCATTGCAGAGACCTATCGTCATAAAAAAACGGACGAAGATAAGCTGACAGATCAGGCATATAGTGCTGCAGCAACCGAGACGCTTCGGTTTGCCTGTCGCTATTTGCCGCGCGAAACGATCACGCATTTGTGGAAAGATAGTCAGCATGATGACGAGCGCGCCATGCATACCTTATGGCAGGCGGCTCGTATCGAGAAGTCGGATGACCATGAACATGCAGTTGACTTGCTGAATCTCTATACTATCATGGCGGGACACTCATCAGTCGTCAAGACGCTCCATTCGTCAGCTGCAGAAGAGATCATACCTAAGGACAGGCTACATGGTATGCGGGTATGCTGGCTGCATGAGCTAACAGACCGGCTGTACCCAACGAAACGCTACAGCCAAGATGAGCTCTATCAAAGTCAGACACTTTTTGCGGCGGACATACTAGAGCAGGCGTGGCGAGGCTATAATGAAAACCCAACGCTGCCGCTGCGGATGGCGACAGGGCTCCATAATCGTTACCACTCAGTGAGTGAGAAGTTCAAGCTCGAAGGCTACTACAAAAACTACAAACGAGACCTCATCAAGACAGTGCGGCTTATAGAGCGCTGTGGTGTTCGTACACTGATGGATGTGTATGATCACACTGGTATCAGTATGCTTGGGGACCTTGACTCAAAGCAGATAGACTTGATGAAGCATGTGATTAATAAAGATCCCCAGACACTCGAGATGCTACAAAACAACCCAGTGACTGTTGTGCTGGGCAATACGCCGCTGGACGATCATAATGGTGCACTCTTCAATGTTAATCGACAGCATGGTGATCGCGATACATCCGCAACATTACACTTTGAGGTTGGCTTTGTGGAGTATGATATACCATACTATGTTGCATTTTTGCAAGAGCGTGGCATCCAGCCTTCGACTGTTATTCTGGCAGGGCATGGCTCGCCAGGTGTAATAACGATGGGAATGGACCCAGAACAGGGGAATAGCAGTGCACTTGTGGGGGCTGACTGGTCGCTTGATGAGGCAATGGATATGCCGGGTATATCGACGATTGATATTACCTCTGATCCAACATTTGCGCAACTCTTTGCCCTGATGAAGCCGGATAGCCAGGGACTGTGCCGCGTGGTGCTTCACTCATGCTCGCAGGGGTCTGGTAGTGACTATTATGAGCCAGTTGCGGCTTCGATAGCGCACACCATGGCGGTGGCCCGAAGCGACACGGCCGGCGTGGTATATGCTTCACCAGCGCCAGTAAGGGAAATAGATGTTATTGTAGAGGATAATAAAGCCTGGCTTGGTGCTGAGACAAAGCAATTCTCTACAGTGTACCACGAATTTTCTGGTGAGTACGAGGTAGTGGAGCAGCCAGTTGATCCACCAGCGGAAGCAATGAAGATAGCGGCGTAGAGTTACTCCCTTCCCAGCAAGAGTACAAGCTCATTTGCTATGCTTATGATTTTGTGCCTCGGCGTAAAGATGATCCTCCAAAAAACGCTAAACGCTCATCTGCAGAACTCCGAAGAGATAGAGGCTGCAGCGCGGTATAAATAACAGAAGCCTTTTACACAAACAAAACCACCAGTGCTTACTGGTGGTTTCTTGCTGTGAGCTAACCCGATACACTTGGTGGTCGCGGTGATGTGGGGTGCGAGGTGCCACTCTGGACGGCGATGGACGTGCCGCGGCTGGGTGCTGTGCCAGGGCGGCGTGGTGGCGGGGTAGTGGTGCGTGGTGGGACGCTCATTGCGAGGCCGCCCAGGCTGCTGGCTGATGAGCCACTTGGGGGTGGTGGGCTGCTTGGAGGAGGCGTACCGCTACCACCACTCGGGCTTGGTGGCCCGCTTGGAGGGGTGTTGCTATCTTTGCTACCCAGCTGTGTGGTGGCAGTATTCTTAGCACGATAACGCCGGATAAGGTAGAGAATAAGCACGGCAATGCCAACCAAGAGGGCAAGTAGCGAGATAAGGATGAAGACCCACAGTGGCTTGTCTTCGCCAGCGAGGAACTTGTCTAGGGTGACCTTGCCGATGTGGCGCACCATTGGCGGCTGCTTCTTCTCATCGGGCTTTTTGTCGGTGCGGCATTCTGACCAAATGGCATCGGGGTAGGCGGTGGCCAGCAAGTACCATGCGGTCGAGGCCACAGAGTAAGCATTCGTCATCTGGTTGGCTTCGTCGACATTGGTAACGTAGGGCCAAGCACCGTTAGCCCCTTGGGAGCGGTACGTTCGCTGGGCGCTGGCAGCGACTTCGTCTTTGTTGCCTGCGACGTTGTAGGCCTGGGTGACGCCGAATGTCCCTTCGAACCAGACGGTGGGGGTGTACGTGCCAGTGAGGTATGGGGTGTAGCCCTGAGACCCGGCGCGGCTCATGGCAAAGTTGCGCGTGTAGGCCAGCGAGACCTTGGCTTTGTCGTACTCGCCGATTGCATTGAGGAAGATCGAGCCCCAGCTGGAGGTGTCCAGCGCTTTGGCATGGTCGTCGAGCCCTTGGTCAAAACGGTTCTCGGCTTTGTTCCACAGTTTCTCCATAATGACTTTAGCCAGATTGTCGGCCTCTTGGCGGTAGCTGGCGTCGCCATAGACTTGCGAGGCTCGCTCGTACACATGCCAGAGGTCGGTATTATGCTCGGTGGAGTGCCAGGCGATTTCGAATTGCTTGTTGTTGTCATCGTCATTGATATTGGTGCCGCCGCGATAGAGGCCGGCACCGGGGCCGGATGTGCTTTTCTTGGTCTTGACCCAGGCCAGAGCGGAGCGCACCATGCTACTAACGCCATTGATATCGCCAAACTTCTCTTGGTAGCGGATGAGCGCGTAGAGGACGAAGGCGACACCGCCAGTGTAGTAGCGGGCCTGCTGGTTGCTGGGGTCGAGCTGGTGGGCGCTAGAGGGGAAGGCCCCGCGCGACCGACCGGACTTGACCTGGATAGTCTTGAAGCCATTGACGAGCTGGTCTGCCATTGCTTTATCGCCCGCACCAACCGCCACGAGCAGCGCGAGCGACTGATCGTACATAAATGAATAATGCACTCGGTGTGTGCCATAGCCATCCTGGCCAGGCGAGAACTCGTATGAGCGGATCAGCCCCGCCAGCTGTGGCTGGAAGTACTCAGCGAGGATCTTGTTGCTGCGCGTATCCACCAGGCGCAGCATTTTGTGGCCCTTCTCGGTACCCGGAAAGCTAAAGGTACGGTTGGTGTTGGCGGCTTGCTTGGCCACGAGGTAGGTTTGGTCGGTGATGACGTAGGATTGGATCTCGACATTTTGGTACTCCGTGACGCGTGGCCAGCTCTCGCCGAGGGGTTGGCCGCTACTGGCATCGTAGAGACGGAAGCGCCACTCGCCGCCAATGCTGCCATCGACTGGCGAGAGGTCGAGCGTCCAGCTGCCATCACTCTGCACCTGGGCAGGAGTAACCTTGCCTTGCTCGTACTCGGCATCGGTAGCGCGGAAGGCCTTAACGACGCGGCTGCCACCGGTGGGCGCTTTGCCCGAGACTTTGCCGCGGTAGGTGCCTGGCACAGATGATGGTGAAGTAACGGAGAGGGGTGTGGGATTACCAGTGGCATAGCTACCACTGTTCTTGAGCTGGAATGAGCCCTTTATCTCGCCAGTGTAATCTGTGCCGTACTGCTTGGCAGCGGTGATGGTGCTGCCATCGCCAGCGTTGCGGATGGGCTGCATGAGGCCGCGAAGGTTGGCGAGGGCCTTAGCGGCGCGGGCTTTGTCGGTCGGGGAACTCAGCACTGTAGTCTTGAAGCGCATCGTGTTGGGGTCGCAGATGTCGGGTTTATCGTCTTTTTTGGTGGATGAGTTGGAGCTGGAATTCGTGGCGGGCTCGGCCATTGCCACCTGGTGCAGCTGCACAAAGCCAACGGCCAGTACCACCACTGCTGCTACGCCTGCAAACCGAAAATCCGTCCAATATCGTCTCACTTCTGCTATACTCCTCACCTCGCTGATTAGCCGTTGGGTATTGCCTGTGAGTATAGCATAACCATTTGCAATATCACAGCATAAGCGGTATAGCTTGAACAGAGATTAACAGAGGTGGAGGGAAGTGATTGGTGAGGATATTTGAGAATGGATAGACTAGTTGGTGGCAGCAAATTTTTGGCCTTGGCGCTGGTGGGCCGAGACCGACGAGAGGTTGATCCTGGCAAATATTCCATCGACAGAACAGTATGGCATGCTGCGGTAAGTTGCAGAGTCTAGGCGCTACATAGACCAGTGATCCTTGGGTGATGCTCGCGTTTGACATTCCTCGCCGCATGGCGCACAATCGATATATGAGAATGACACGCGTTATATCTGCAATCGGTGTCTGCTTGGTGCTGCTGGGCACCGCGCTCGGGGCAGTGCCAATGCAGGCCGATACATCGGTACGAGCCTATTCATCATCGAGCAGCAGCAAAGATAATTTTACCATTACCAAATATGCGGTTGATATGGAGCTCGGGCGCGATAGCGAGAAGCGATCCACCCTCAAGACGAAGCTCGCCATTACAGCAAACTTCCCACCAGAGCAGAATCATGGCCTCGCACCGGAGTTCGTTACGCAGTACAAGGGCCACCACACGAGCTTTGCGCTTGGCTCGGTGCAGGATGAGCATGGTAAGGATTATGAATATAGTTGGTCGGGCGACACCCTGCGCATTGGCAACAAAGACACCTATGTCTCGGGTAGCAAGACATACGTCATTACCTACACCCAGCGTGATGTAACGTGGAACTATGGCGACACACAAAAGAATGAGTTTTATTGGGATGTGATTGGTACGTCGTGGCGAGTACCTATTAGTAATGCTAGCGCCAGGCTCAAGCTGAGCCCCGAGCTTGCCGCCATCAGCCGGACGCCGCCGCAGTGTTACATTGGCAGGCAAGGGAGTCGCACCACCTGCACCGTCACGTCGCCGAGCGTCGACACCATAACTGCCTCAGTGGGTTACCTCGCGCCATATGCTGGCATGACGCTGGCGCTGGGCTTCCCGCAGGGCACCTTTGCGGAATATAAAAAGACGCCCGGGGAGGTGTTTCAAGAGCGGCTGGAGGCGCTTCTCCCACTCATATTCTTTGTGAGTATGCTAGTGCTGGGGCTTGCTTCGAGTGTGGTGTATTGGCTCTATCAGCGGGCGATTGGCCGGAGCAAGGAGCTAGGGACGATTGTGCCAGAATACTTGCCACCTCCCAACACAAGTGTGACAACAGCGGCAGAGATCGTGCGGCCATTCCGGATGGTAAAGGGCTCGGCCATGGCGGCGCAGATGATCGACTGGGCAGTGCGGCACTACATTCGTTTGATCGAGGTCAAGCCCAAGACATTCTTCTCGCGGGCGCAGTACAAGCTTGAAGTCGTCAAGGATGTGAGCAGCCTCCACCCCGAGGAGCAAGAGATCCTGGGCGATATCTTTGGTCACCTGCCTGCAGTGGGAGAGCGCATCAACCTCAAGACGCTGCGCAACAATACCTCCTACGCCTTCCGCCTGAGCGATAACGCCAAGAAGCTTGATGAGCTCATCGACCACACCTACAAGCTGCGCGACACAAGCCGGAAGGGCACACGGGGCTTCCGTATCTTTGCGGGTGTGCTGGGTGCCTTGGTGCTGGTGCTGTGTGCAGCCACGATGTTTGTGCCGTTCCTCAGCGGGCTGCAATTCCTCTTCTTCCCAGGGGTCTTTATTGTGATTATCATTGGCAAGCTGGGCTTTGCTAAGCCACTATCGGACGAAGGGCTGGCATTGCGCCGCTACCTGCTGGGGCTCAAGATGTATATCCGCTACGCCGAGGCCGACCGCCTGCGCCTGCTGCAGAGCCCTGAGACTGCCGAGAAGGTGGATATTGGCGACCACGCTCAGCTCGTCAAACTCTACGAGCGGGTCTTGCCCTATGCTGTGCTCTTTGGCCAAGAGAAGCAGTGGAGCCAGCAGCTGGGGCAGTACTATGAGGAAGTGGGCACTCAGCCCGATTGGTATGCTGGCCACGGTGCCTTCAATGCAGCGATGTTCGTCTCAAGCATGAGTAGCCTGTCGAGCTCTACCTCTGTGGGGTCAAGCGACTTCTCGTCATCGAGCGGTGGCTCGACTGGTGGTGGCTTCTCTGGCGGCGGCGGAGGCGGCGGAGGCGGCGGCGGGTGGTAGAGCCCGCTCGCCCCAGCGCGTAGCTATATCTCAACCCTTCTTTTGCAACAACAAACAAGCGGCCACTCTCTCATAGTGGTCGCTTCTTGATGTAAGAACAAAAAACAAGTCTGCTAAGAACATAGCCCACCAACCATACTCAAACTAAACCCGGATATATCTCAACCCGAGAGTGCGCTACAGGCACTACGATCAGATTGAGATGATTCTAGTGAGCTATGCTCGGTGGGCTAGGAGCCCTTAATCTTCGATGTCTCCGGCGCACATAGTAATGACGATCAGCATCAGAATGATGCCGCCTATTCCAAGTCCGTGGACAAGAACGTCTTCCATCCTTCTCACCTCCTCTCTCAGAAAGTGAGCTCGAAGCAAAGGGCAACTCTTGCCCTAAGCCAAACTTCGAGCAAAAGTTAATATATATCAATATATGAACCCTGTGTCAAATTTTTGCCAGCTCCAGTTCCAAAATATCACTGTCGATAATCGTGCATAGCTTTTAGATACAAACTAGCGCACGCACCATTTTTCATTTCCGGCTTGGTGCTTTGTGGCGAACTTGGTATACTTGGTACGAGACATAAGGAAAACACATCATGGATTGGCTGCATATTATTATTCTTGGCATTGTCGAGGGGATTACCGAGTTTTTGCCCATCTCGAGCACGGGCCACTTGATGCTGGCAGAGAAGTTGCTGGGCTACTCGGTGAGCGACCCGGGGCTTGTTGCCTTTACGGCGGTGGTGCAGATTGGGGCGATTGCTGCGGCGATTGTTTATTTCTGGCAGGATATTTGGCGCATTGCCTCGGCGTGGTGTGCTGGCGTGGTGAACCCGCGGGCGCGGACGTTTCACTACCGAATGGGGTGGTATGTCATCATTGGTTCGCTGCCGATTGCAGTGGTGGGGCTACTCCTGAAGGATACGATCGAGACGGTGCTGCGCGGCCTGTGGTTTGTCGCGGCTGGGCTGATGATGTGGAGCATTGTACTGTTTTTGGCCGACCGCCGGGGGCGCGAGACACGCCATGAGCGCAACCTCACCTGGCGTGATGCTATGGCAATGGGCCTGATGCAGTGCCTATCGCTCATCCCGGGGGTGTCGCGCTCGGGAGCGACGATTGCCTCGGGGCTATTCCGCGATATCGACCGCACCACTGCCACACGGATGAGCTTTTTCCTGGGGATTCCGGCATTGATGGCAGCTGGTGGGTTAGAAGCCATCACACAATCGCACCAGATTGGCCGCTTGATTGGCTGGCCGCAGATGATACTGGGGATTATCATATCCTTTGTGGTGGGGTATGTGGCGATCTCGTGGTTGCTGCGCTTTGTCTCGAATAACTCATTCGATAAGTTCGTCGCCTACCGCTTGGTGCTGAGTACATTACTTATCATCCTGCTTGCGGTGGGTGTGTTGGCACCGGTGTAATTTCTCCATGCTTGTTTTCAGACTTACCTCACGTCCTATTGAGCAGGGGAGTGAATCTTTTTTGAAGACATCGGCCTTCTAGAGATCATGCTCAAGATCGTTTGGCGTTTCGTTTGAATGAGTATAGCGGTGTTTTTATGGCGACGCGTTTTTGTACTCCACCCAGATGAAGTAGGGGGAGTATTAGTTCATATATGCAAGGTTTCTAGATTCAGTCTTGTTATAATTTTGCTTCTGAAGCGCTAGAAAAAACATTGCAATGTTGTTCACTTCGTTTGCTCTCGCTGAGTGATTGCGGTATAATTGCTATTAACATTAGCAGCTTATGGAGGCGCAATGATCGAAATAAAAAACATTACAAAAGTCTATGGCAAGAAGAAAAACACCTTCACCGCCCTCAAGGATGTAAGTCTTGCAATTGAGGAGGGATCGAGCGTGGCAGTGCTGGGCAAGTCAGGCTCGGGCAAGTCCACGCTGATGCATGCTATCTCTGGCCTGGATAAGCCGCAGCAGGGCGAGGTGATCATCAATGGTGAAGATATCTTGCGGCTCAAGCGCAAGGCGACCGACCGCTTTCGAGCGCGGACGATGGGTTTCATATTCCAGAGTTTCTTTGTGGAGGGTGGCGAGAGCTGCTATGACAATGTGAGTCTGTCGCTCGAGACCGCAGGTGTGCCGCGCAGTCAGCGCAGGCGGCGTATCGTGGCGGCGCTCGAGGCGGTTGGCTTGGAAGATAAGATCAAAGCGCGGGCCAAGGACCTCAGTGGTGGGCAAAAGCAGCGCCTAGCGATCGCTCGAGCAATTGCTGCTGAGCCGCAGATTCTCTTTGCCGACGAGCCGACGGGCAATCTCGACTCAGCAACTTCTGCAGTGGTGGAAGACCTGCTCTTTCGTTACGCCAAGGAGCATGGTGCGACGCTTATCATCGTTACACACGACGAGGATCTCGCGCAGCGCTGCCAGCGTATTATTCGCATCAAAGATGGGGTGATTGATCACGACAGCGCTATGGATGATAAGGCGACAGCTTCTCCCAAGGCTAAAAAGGCGCCAACTCGTCGCCCAGCCAAAGCCACAGCACCTGCCTCGCGGCCCAAGAAAACAACGAAAAAAGCCACGAGCACCACCACAAAAGCCAAATCCACAACCACCAAGCCAACAACAAGGAGGGCAGACTAACCATGAAGACGACTGATATCATTCGCCGCGCTGGCCGCAACTTGCGCCGAGCCAAGATGCGTACCCTGCTTACCAGTATCGCCATCGCGGTGGGCGGCTTCGCCATTATGGCGAGCTTGATGGCGGGCGAGGGTGCACGCCAGTATATTGACCGGCTGATTAGCAGTAATATTGATGCCAAGGCGGTGTTTGTCGTTAAAGACAAGCGGCTCATCGGGGTACAATCGGGCCAGCAGGCTGACCTACGTGAGTATAATCCTGATAGTATCAACCGCTATGGCAATGATTATAAAGCCCTCACCCAAAAAGACATCGACAAGCTGGCGGCCCGCACCGACCTCGAGAAGGTGAGGCCAGTCTATCAGCTCCAGCCCAAATATGTGAGCTTCGCTACCAAGAAAGACAAGAAATACAGCAGTGATGTGAGTGTCTTTGATGGTGCGCTCGCGGCTGAAGTTGTGGCTGGCAAACAGCTGGGCAAGGGTACTGAGCTCGCGGCTGGCGAAGCCGTTATACCCGAGAGCTATGCCGAGGCGCTGGGGCAATCGCCTGCTCAGATGGTGGGCAAACAACTGACCGTCACAGTGGTGCAAATGCCACAGAAGATCGACGAAGCAACGCTTGGCCAGGTCTTTGCTGAGAAGGGGCAGGCTGGGGTGAATGAGCTGATCAATGGCAAGGAGCTGCACAAGACCTTTACTATTGCGGCCGTGACGCGCAAATCGGCCGACCAAACCCAAGCAATGCGCGGCATTGGTATTAATGCCAAAGTAGCCCGCGAGCTGAGCGACTATAGTACCAAGGGTACGAGCCAATACCAAAAGTACATGTCTGCCACCGCGGTTGCCAAGCAGGATGCCGAAGCCGCCAAGAAATCCCTCGAGCACGATGGTTACGCTGCAGCCACCGCCAAAGACCTGCAGCAGACACTCTTTCGCTTTGTCGATATCTTGCAGGCGATTGTGCTGTGCTTTGGCGCGTTGGCACTGGTAGTGAGTATTTTTGGCATCGTCAACACGCAGTACATCTCGGTGCTGGAGCGGACGCAGCAGATTGGCCTGATGAAGGCACTCGGCGCCAGCCGGCGCGATATTGGCCGCTTGTTCCGCTACGAGGCAGCCTGGGTTGGCCTGCTGGGCGGTGCGCTGGGTGTGCTGGGCGCGTGGGGTGCTGGCGTGGCGCTCAACCCGGTTATCTCAGAGAAGCTCAGCTTTGGCGATCATAAACTCCTCGTCTTTGTACCAGAGCATGCTGCTGCGGTAGTGGTTGGCCTGATGCTGGTGGCGATCATTGCTGGCTGGCTGCCAAGCCGCAAGGCTGCCAAGCTCGACCCAATCGAAGCGCTGCGCACAGAGTAATCTGCATAGATACGAAGAGTCTCAAGCCCGCTTTGCTGTGGTAGGCAAAGCGGGCTTTTGGGCTAGCTAAGAGGAGTACTACCATACACCTAACAGGGTTAGAGCGAGAGAATCGACCCCCAAAATAGCCAAGCCTCGAAGGCCGAGAAGCTATTACCCTTTAATTTTATAACGCTTGTGCTATAATCAGACAAAAGGGTATAAATAGGGGTATAGCTATGAATGAACACCGCAAAAAATTTGCAAGTCGTTCGCTTGTATTTGTCTTGTTTGGTATATTATTAATCATCATTATATTACTTTGGTGGTGGTGGCCATGGAGCTACAGCTACAATAGCGGCTTCAAGGGTGTGCGGCCAGACCAAGTGAGTTTGCGCCAGCATGATGGGAAGATTCAGTGGCAATTTATGAATGGCGCGTGGCACGATATTGCCTCGGTGGAGGACTTGCGTGGGGCAAAAGGCGAGCAAGGTGCGCGCGGCGAGGCTGGTGCAAGCGGTGCTCGAGGTGCAGATGGCGCCAATGGCCGCGACGGCGTAGATGGTGCACGTGGCCGTGATGGTGCTCGTGGTGCAGCTGGCAAGAATGGCACAAACGGCGCTAATGGTGCCAACGGTAAGGATGGCGCAAACGGGGCCAATGGCAAAGACGGTGCGTCGGCCGCTAAGGGTGAAAAAGGCGAAAAAGGCGAACCAGGTCCCAAAGGTGATAAGGGCGAACCTGGCAAAGATGGTAAAGATGGCAAAAATGGTGAAAAGGGTGACAAGGGCGATACTGGCCCCAAGGGTGACACTGGCGCCAAAGGTGAGCAGGGTGCGCCTGGTACACCTGGTGCACAAGGCGAAAAAGGTGTGCCCGGCCCGAAGGGTGACCAAGGAGACACTGGCCCACAAGGGCAGCCCGGTCAGCCCGGCCCACAAGGCCCACAAGGCCAAGCTGGCCCAGCTGGTGCCGATGGCCGGACGATCGAGCTCCAAAAGGGCACACTCTACATCCAGTGGCGCTACACTGGCGAAACAGCCTGGCAAAACCTCATTGCTTATACCGACCTCAAGGGCGAAAAGGGTGATGCTGGTCAGCCCGGCCCACAAGGCCAACAGGGTATCCAGGGGCAGCAAGGTGCTACTGGACCCAAAGGCCAGGATGGCACCAATGCAACGATTAATGTGACTAATAGCACCCAGCCATGCTCGCCAAATATGACCGTTACGGGTAATGGCACCTCTCAGCTTGGCCTTACCTTTGCAGGTAGCACGGTGCCGGCGGGTGGCACGGTTGGCCAAATATTGTCGAAGAAGTCGGCCGCAAACTGCGACATGGAATGGAAGAGCCTCCCTCAGATGACCATCTTTACGGCAACGCTTGGCAATGGTAATGGCGGCGTTACAGCTGCAACGATTGCCAAGGATACCTTTGCGCCAGTGCCGCTCAAGACCGTCGTAACAAACAACGGTGGTGGGTCGTGGGATGCCGGGAGCAAATCGTACATTGTACCAAGTGATGGTGTGTACTTGATCCAATCGCGGATTCGCCTGAACGATACATCGTCACCCCGCGGTGTGTACCAGGCTGTCAACGACACAGCCCGCGACACTCCAGAGGGCGTGTGGAGCAACAACCAACAGGGATACCGCTTTACCATGCCATACACTCGCCTGATGCGAGTAACGGCCGGGACACCGCTCAAGCTTGTTATCTACTCGGCTGGCCAAGACGCAAACATCACCGATGCAAGCCTCAGCATCGTCAAGATATCAGACTAAGCTAGGTAGCCCACTATCAGCCCCTACAGAACCAGCCATTATGGCTGGTTCTGTGTTAGTTCCTCCTCGCTCATGGAGTGATCGAGAGCAGAAAAGTGAGGCAAAAATGGGGGTCTGCAGGCCGTGCTATCTGCCCAATAGTACCGTGGCTGGGTGGCCATCGTGCCCGGAAGTTTTATCGAACAAATTGCCATTACGCTTGGCGTGGTATCTGATATAATATAGTTATGTTAGATATTCGTTATATTCGCGCGCATGCCGACGAGGTGCAGGCAGCGGCGCGCCATAAGGGCTATGAGGTGTCCATCGCTGCGCTTCTCGCGTGCGACGATCAGCGCCGGGAGCTCCAGCAGCGGGTGGATGCTGTGCGCACCACGCGCAACGAGACGGCCGCTCAGATGAAGGGCGGCAAACCCAGCCAAGAGCTCATCGCCAAAGGCAAGGCGCTCAAAGCCGAGCTCGCCACACTAGAGGAAGAGCTGCGCACCATAGAGAACAACTTTTTTACTCAGCTCGAGGCAGTGCCAAATATCACCCTGCCAGACGTCCCGCTGGGTGGCGAAGCAGACAGTGTGGAGATTAAGCAGTGGGGTGAGCGACGTGAGTTGGCTCAGGATCACCTCGACTTCGCCACGAGCCGAGGCTGGCTCGACTTCGAGCGCGGTGCTAAGGTGGCTGGCACGAAGTTTTATTATATGCTGGGCGACCTCATGCTGCTCGAGAACGCCATCTACCAATATGCTCTTAACTTCCTTGTAAGCAAAGGCTTTCGCCCCATGACGGTGCCGCACATGGTGAGTGGCCGCGTAGCGCGCGGCTCGGGCTTTGCACCCAAGAGCGACAAGGAGAGTAACGAGTACTTCATCGAGGGCGAAGATACTATGCTTATTGGTACAGCCGAGGCACCACTGACGGGCTTCCATGCCGATGAGATCTTGCATGAGAAAGACTTGCCGCTCCTCTACGCTGGCTACAGCCCCTGCTACCGCAAAGAGGCTGGCGCTGCCGGGAAGTTTAGCCGCGGGCTCTTCCGGGTGCATCAATTCAACAAACTCGAAATGTATATCTACTGCCTGCCCGAGCAATCGGCTCAGATGCATGAGAAAATCCTTGCGCTAGAGGAGGAGATTTGGCAAAGCCTCGGTGTGCCGTATCATGTGGTAAATATCGCGGCGGGGGATCTTGGTGCACCAGCTGCCAAGAAGTACGACATCGAGTATTGGTCGCCCGTTGATGGCGCTTACCGCGAGCTCACCAGCTGCAGCAACTGCACCGACTTCCAGGCGCGCAACCTTGGCATCCGCGTCCGCCGGGCTGATGGCTCGCTCCAGGTAGTACACACCCTCAATGGTACCGCAGTGAGCTTGGCTCGCGCACTGGTAGCGATTATCGAGAATTATCAAACAACGGATGGTCAGCTCCGCGTGCCAACGGTGCTGCAGCCATATCTGAACAACAGGGAGGTACTTTAGATGGGGCGCACAATTAGAAAAATGAGTCGGAAAGGCTATGCCAAAGTTGCCAAGCCGTTTCTCTTTCGGCGGCAGCCCGATGCAGCGCACCAATCGATGCTCTGGACGGCGCGGGCACTGCATGCCATCCGGGGTGAGCAGCTCCTCAGTGGTTGGCGCTACAAGAACCCTCGTCTCGAGCAGACTATTCTTGGCCTCAACTTTGTTAATCCCATCGGTCTGTCTGCTGGGCTGGATAAAGATTTTGATCTACCCTCTGTGGCAAAGAAAATCGGCTGCGGCTTTGAAATTGGTGGTTCAGTAACGGCCATGCCTTGTGAGGGCAACCCCAAGCCGTGGTTTCGTCGCTTGGCTAGTGAGCAGTCGATTGTCGTGAATGTTGGTTTGGCGAATCGCGGCGTTGCCAAGGCGATTGAGCAGATTCGCAGCTACTCACCACGGGTCTGGCGCGACTTTCCGCTCAGCGTATCCGTAGCCAAGACGAACAGCCCTAAGCAAGTCCGCCCCAAGCAAGCAATTGCCGACTACTGCGATAGCCTTCGCCAGCTTGAAGCAGCTGGTTGTGCACCACTGTACGAGATTAACATCTCCTGCCCTAATGCCTATGGCGGCGAGCCCTTCACCACGCCTGCTCGCCTCAAGAAGCTCCTCACTGCGGTGGATGAGCTAGAGCTCTCGCGCCCAGTCTTTATCAAAATGCCAACGGATAAGACATGGACGCAGTTTGCCAAATTACTCTCCATCATCGATAAGCATAATGTGGCAGGCCTGACGATCGGTAACCTCGTCAAAGACCGCAGCAAGCTCACTGACCCAAGTGTTTTGCCCGACGACACCCCCGGTAGCCTGAGTGGCCGGCCAGCTCAGGCCATTACCACGCGGCTTATCCACAAGACGTATGCGCTGTATGGTGACCGCTTTGTTATCATCGGTGTGGGCGGTGTCTTTACGGCGGAGGATGCGTATGAGAAGATTCGGGCTGGCGCGAGCCTCGTGGCGCTGGTGACGGCGCTGATGTTTGAAGGGCCACAGGTGGTAGGCGATATCAACGAAGGCTTGGTGGAGCTGCTTGACCGAGACGACTACGTCTCCATTAGCGAAGCAATCGGCGCAGCGCACCGCAAGTAGGGGAGTTAGTGGCGTCCGAAACAAACGGCCCACACGATGAGCGTTTTGCCTCTTCCATGCGGTACGCGGCAGCGTGGTTTGGCCAGGCGGTGGTACGGCACATCACCGGTGCAGCATTTGCTCGGGCTGTGCGGTGGGAGGCGGCAGAGACTCATGTCCTTCCTGCGCGGCAGCATAATAGGCCTGCAGTAGAGCACCGAGCCGCCCAATATGTTGGTACACATGCGAGGGAGGATTACCCGCTCCGCGATACAACACTGATCGTTTCTGGCTATGTTGACCGCACAACCGACCGCTGTGTGGGTGGCCAAGCAGTTGACGTGTATCGGCTAACGGGCCAAACAAGCGCGTATCGCCGCATGGTCGATCGCCAGACAATGCAGCCATATGTGGCGCATCTTGCCCCAGTTTATCCTAACGAACGACAGGACAAGCCACCAGCTGTAACCATGCGCAGCTTTGTCCCAGTGGATAGCTTGCGACGAGTTGGCCGCCTGATAGAAGTGCTCGACAGCCTTGCAGCACACACTGTTGAGATAGAAGCGAAGTACCAGACATTGCTGCGCTACCAAAATCAACAAAAGTAAAATGGCCCGGCGTCATAGCTTAGCCCACAGCCATTTGACATTATCCATAATATACTGCACTATAGGACGAGAATTGTGTAATAAAGGAGCAAGAATGAACGAACATCAGCCAGCAAGAGACCCAAGAAGCGGAGAACGACAAGACCTGTCGGGGATTGCATATGAGCTACAGGCTAGAATGGGCCGTGTACTCACCGATGAACCTTTTGAGTATGCCAAACATAGGCCAGGTGCATTGCATGAGCGTCGTATCCAAACCAACCCAGAGATCAGCAAAGAAGGTGAAGGTGATGCCACTGAGCGTACTATATTTTTGACAGGCCGCAATGGTAAGTATATAGAGGTGTCTGGCGTTGTGCTTGATGAAATGTCGGTCGTTTTGGACCCATCTGTCACCATTATGACACCTGATAGTAATGATTGGGTGGTGTATCGCTCGAAGGTCGGTCGCCCGAAGGATGGCCATGATGGCCAGTGGCAAATTGAGCGTATCCATGGCAGCCAGACAGGTCAGATCGATAGTGAGCCGTACACATTTTTCCAGCCGGTAGATAAAGACGGTAAGCAAGACCTAGAGCGCGCAGAGGCTGATGCACGAGAATTGCATGATGTCAGAAAACTTATAGAAGGGGCGCACTGCCGCGTAGAGACACCGCCCAAGAACGAGGCGAAGGCTTTGCTCGACCAGATTAAAGAACTGCGCGAAAAGATGGCCTATCGGATGGGATTGCTAGCCGAACATCTCTCTCTGCGCTGATAATTTACTCATAACAACCCCTGTTTCTCCTCAACCATGCTATACTATAAGCACAAGTTGCTAACACGAAAGGGGTCAGCATGATCGCAAACATCGACATTACCGGTATTGGCAAATACTCGCCAGACGAGCCAACCAAAAAATACATCCGCAAGAAGATCGGTGCGCTCGACCGCATGGTGTCGCGCCACGCTCGCAAGACCGTGAGCGCTATGGTGCGCATTGAAGAGATTAATGGCGAGCATGGTAATAAATATGAGGTAGAGGTGGTCATTACCGTGCCAGACCAGACCATCAAGGCCAAAGACTCCACACTCAACGTCCTGGCTGCTACCGATATCGTCGAGCGGAAACTGGCTGGCCAGCTACGCAAATATAAGCAAAACCAGCTGCCGCACCTCGGTCGCCGTGGCCTCCTCGCTCGCTTCAAGCGTAGCTTCGAGCGCGAGCAGGATCACCCTGCGGAGTAGACAAAGCCTTCACTTACAAAAGACCAATGCTCCGGAGAGTGTTGGTCTTTTGCTGTGCCTCAATTGCAGAACCTGCTATAAGAATGACCTTCCACTGCAAATGTTCTGATTAAGGTTTATAGTATAATAATAAATATGACGAATAAAGAAATGCCGCGTACAAAGCTAGACGAACTACAAGAAGAGCTGATTACCCTCATGAATGGGGGGGTAGTGCTGAGCCTAGCGCAGCACAACACGAGCATACCCTGCGAAGTAAAGCACAGAGAATGGGGCGTTTTGCCGTCCTACTGTGCGGCATATTCAGAGAAGCGGCACGCGAGGGACGTGCACAGAATCCGAAGATATTGAGTGCATATTCGGTATTGGTCGATCCAATCGTACCAGCACCAGGAAATATCTATCCACCCAAGGACACTCCCATACCACGATCTCCCCATCACGACCCGCGGGACGATGCGATGGATCGCGAGCTCTAAGATAACCGGTGTCGTTATCAATATGAGCAACTCCAGCTCCGTGCCCTTCCCAAATAGCCGCAAACCCGGTATAATGAGGGGAGTTTTTTGAATTGAATGGCCGCTTAGAGAGGAAAGCGAGGGAAGTTTGACACTATGGCAACAACACAGCAAAAAGCACTGACGAAGATTTTTGGCGATCCGCAAAAGCGGATCTTGAAGCGTCTACAAAAGAAGGTAGACGAGATCAACAAGCTTGGGCCCAAATATAAGGCACTCTCGGATGAGGAATTAGCCAAGCAAACAGAGGTCCTCAAGCAGCGCCTGCACAAGAAGGGCACGACGCTCGATACCATCCTGCCCGATGCCTTTGCGGTGGTGCGCGAGATGGCCGACCGGGTGATTGGTGAGCGGCACTATGATGTGCAGCTGATTGGCTCGATGGTGCTGCACGAAGGCAACGTGGCCGAGCTCAAGACTGGTGAAGGCAAGACCCTGATGTCTACGCTGGCAGCATACCTCAATGCGCTCGAGGGCAAGGGTGTGCACGTCGTGACCGTCAACGACTACTTGGCGCAGCGTGACGCTGGCTGGATGGGGCAGATCTACAGCGCTCTGGGCATTAGCACTGGTGTGATCATTAACGAAGCATCCTTCCTCTACGATGGCACGTATACCAACGAGAACCATACTGACCCACGCATGCAAAAGCTCCGCCCCTGTACACGGCGCGAAGCCTACGAGGCAGATATTACTTATGGGACAAACAACGAGTTTGGCTTCGATTACCTGCGCGATAATATGGTCAATGAGATTAGCCTGGTGCGTCAGCGCGAGCTCAACTTTGCCATTGTAGACGAGGTGGACTCCATCTTGATCGACGAAGCGCGTACCCCACTCATCATTAGTGCGCCCGCGGCTGAGAACCCTGATAGCTACTACCAATTTGCCAAGATTGCTGCCAAGCTTGTGCCGGAAGACTACCGTCTCGACGAAAAGCACACCAGTGTGGCCCTGACAGATAGTGGTATCGATAAGGTGCAAAAACTCCTTGGTATAAAAAATTTGTACACCCCCGAGTATGTCCGCAGTGTCTACCATATCAACCAAGCGCTGCGTGCCCAGACGCTCTTCCATCGGGACAAAAACTATGTGGTGACCAATGATGGCGAGGTTATCATCGTCGATGAGCACACTGGTCGCCTTAAGATCGGCAACCGCTATAACGAAGGCCTCCACCAGGCGATCGAAGCGAAAGAAGGCGTGCCCGTTCAGCAAGAGAGTATGACGTTGGCGACCATCTCCTTCCAGAATTTCTTCCGCCTATATAAGAAGCTCAGTGGTATGACCGGTACGGCCTTTACTGAGGCAGAGGAATTCCAGCAAATCTACAGCCTGGATGTGGTAGTAGTGCCACCCAACAAGCCAATTACCCGCAAAGACCACCAAGATCTCATTTACAAAACCGAAAAGGCCAAGCTCAAAGCTGTGGCTGCCGCCATCAAGGAATATCACGAGCAAGGCCGGCCGGTGCTGGTGGGGTCGGGCTCGATTGCTAAAAATGAGCTGATCGCCCAGTGGCTCGACAAAGCGGGCATTGCATATGAGATCCTCAATGCTAAGAATAATGAGCGCGAGGCCGAGATTGTGGCACACGCTGGTGAGAAGGGTGCCGTGACGCTGGCGACGAACATCGCCGGGCGTGGTACAGACATCAAGCTTGGGCCAGGGGTGAAGGAACTTGGCGGCCTGGTGGTGATCGGCAGTGAGCGGCATGAGTCGCGCCGGATCGACAACCAGCTGCGGGGCCGTGGTGGCCGCCAGGGTGACCCAGGCGACACCCAATTCTACGTCTCGACCGAAGATGACTTGATGCGGATCTTCCAGGGTGAGCGCATTGCCGGCCTGATGGAGCGTCTTGGCGTAGAAGAAGATATGGCCATCCAAAACAAAGCCGTCAGCAAGACGCTTGAGGCGGCGCAAAAGCGGGTTGAGGGCTTTAACTTTGATGCGCGCAAAAATGTTGTTCAGTACGACAACGTCATCAACCGCCACCGCAAAGTGGTCTACACCGTGCGGCGCAAGATCCTCGATGGCGACAACATCAAGCCAGAAATCCAGCGCCTGCTGCGCACTGCAGTCGAGAGCCTCACAGAGGTACCAGCCAAGCAAAACCCGAAGTTTGCTGAGGAGTTTGGCGCGATCTTCCCACTGGACAAAGACGAGATCAAGAAGATCGGCGCTGAGAAGCGCGACCGTGTCCGGACCAAGATGGCACTTGATGCGGCGAAAAAATTGTATCAAGACAAAGAAGACGAGCTCGGCAGCGAGCTACTGCGCGGCATCGAGCGCGAGGTGTACTTGCAGGTGCTCGACACGCTGTGGATGCAACATCTAGAGAATATGCAGCACCTGCGTGAGGGGATCCACTGGCGCAGCGTTGGCCAGCGCGACCCGCTGGTGGAGTACCGCGCTGAGTCGCAAAAGCTGTTCGACAGCCTGCAGGCCAACCTCCGGGCGGAGGTTCTCCACGCGATCTACCAAGTGCGCAAGACAGATGCCATCACTCGGGAGGCAACCGACAACGAGCACGACACCGAGCTCACTCGCCTGGCCGAAACCTCGGTGGAGCGCGGTGTGAATGAGATCACGAGTGGGGAGGCGAATCACGATCAGGACTTTGCCAAAACAAAAGCGGCACCAACTACTGCCGACGTCAACCGCAAACGTAACGCCGCCCGCAAGAAAAAGAAAGCCCAGCGGCAGAATCGCAAAAAGAACCGCTAGATGCAACACACAGTAACAGAGGTCAGGCTAAAGAATGGTGCCTGTGGCCTTCTCATCGACGTGCCTGGCGCAACCGTGATGAGCTTCCAGTTTCAATTCCGGGCGGGCAACCGCTATGTTGCGAGCAAGGATATCTATGAGACGGCGCACATTATGGAGCACATGGCCTTTGGTGCTAATGCTCAGTTTGCGAGCGAGCACGAGTACGAGGCGGAGTTTATCAAAAACGGTGCCTACCACAATGCCTGGACGAGCGACCTATCCATGGTGTATGTGGCGGACTGTGCGGACTTTGAGTGGGAGCGTATTTTGCAGTTGCAGCAGGTGGCTATCACTCAGCCAAAGTTCAACCAGACGGAGCTCGAAGCCGAGAAGGGTAATGTGCGCAGCGAGCTTGTCGGCTATCTTAACAACCACAATCGAGTACTATGGCCCAAGATCCAGCAGCTACTGGGGAATGACATCTACACCTACCACCAGCGAGTACGTACCATTGCACGGGTGCAGTTGAGCGATATCCAGGAGCACTACCGACGTACCCACACCAGCGATAACCTTCGTTTTGTCATTGCTGGCAAAATGGCGGGGCGCAAGGCGCAAATCAAGCGTATGCTCGAGAGCTGGCAACTGCCGCGTGGTGAGCGCTTTGCGGTGCCGCACGACGAACTTCACAGTGGTAAGCCTACTCTCATCCGCCGCAAAGAGGCCAGCAACCTCACCTTTGGTTGGTCGATGGAGATCCCGCGCGAGCTTAGCGATAAAGAAGACGCTGCACTCGATTGCCTCAACCATATTCTCACTGGCACTATGCACTCGCGCATCTTTGGCAAGGCGCGCAAGCAGGGCATGGCCTATGGGATGTTTAGCGATGGCTCGGTGGGCAAATATGAGAGCAGCTGGGACTTTGGTGGCGAGGTAGAGTGTGACAAGGCAGAGCGACTCTTTGGTCTGATTGTCAGTGAGCTCCAGGCGGTGCTGCGTGGTGAGATTACCGAGGCAGAGCTTGAGGCAGCCAAATCCTACGGCCTGGGGCGCTACCAAATGGGGGCGCAAACAGTAGCGCAGATTAGCGGATTCTACACCGGCCGCTTCTTCTGGGACGGCTATGTGAAGGACTATGCCAAGGTGCCGCAAGAAATCAAAGGTACAACCCTCGAGCAAATGAACGCCGTAGCGCGTGAATTCATCGCTGCCAACACTTGGGCACTCGCTGGTGTGAGCAGCGGCGAGCGAAGCGACATCGTGCGGCTAGGTGAGCAGCTGGAAGGGCTGTTTACACAGGGGTAGAAGCACCTCAGCTTAGTATAGTTGCCTGCCTTTGCGCTGCAAGAGTCGAAGTTTTTTGGTGGCGCTTCGCCTATCTGCTTATATAATTTGATCAAATTATTTTTACTATTTTTAGTGAAGGCAAGGAGAGATACTTGCATTCATTGGATTTTGTCGTATTATTGAAATAATAGCATAGGAGAACAATATATGAGTGACGTCAATCCAACCAACAGTAAAAGTTACTGCCCAGGGGACGAACGAAAAGGTTACAACGACCCTGTCACGATTGTCCTCACAAAACGGGAATGCTCCGACTTATTGACAGCCATGAATGAGCTCACCGCAGGCCCGTATGCACCTTCTAAGGAAGAATGGCAATGGATGGAGAATGTCCTGGGCATGCCTACACGCGAAAGCTTGATGGCACTATTTGATAAAGTTGACGATTTCCAAGAGGGTGACCTTAGGTCGTCTAAGTAGCGACTTAGTGCACTTGATTCTTGAGTTGTAGTGGTACACCGCTATGAGTGATTAGGTATAGCTGTAACCTACCCTCTACATTCTAACGTGAGAAGAATTTGTAAGCGAAGAAGCACCGCTTACGCTTTTAGCCTGCGCGGTATACGAGCATCTTCGCGTTGAGTAGTTTGCTCATCTCGGTGAGGCCGCTGTCCTTCTTGTGGAGGACGCCGTCGTCGATGACGTATGTCTCGGCCTTGCTGTCTCTGTTTTCGGGGACTTTGGGCGCGGTGTTTTGCCCGCTGTATTTGCTGCGGCTTGTTAGGTCGCTGTGGGTGCGGTAGTATTGAGCAGCTTTGAGACGGTGATCTTTGACCGCTTGGTAATACTTCAGGTATTCGCCGCCGAGTGCGCGTGCGTTGTCGTTTTCGCTGATGTTTTGCACTTTTTTGGCTTGCTCTATGCACGAGCCGTAGGTTTTGCTTGCTTCCTTTTCAATCTCGCTATCGGTCAGTGCTGGAGCACTAGTAAGCGCTGCACTGCCGCCCTTGCGGAAGTCAAATTTCAGAATTTGGCGGTTGAGCGTGTTGGTATCGGCGCACTCTTTGATAAAGGTGGCGACGGTGGAGTAGTAGCTGGGCAGCTTGCCAAGCGCAGTGATGGCTGCGTCTGTCTCGCGCTTGTACTGCTCGTACGCACGTTTGATATCTTCGTCGTGCATGGCGCGCGAGCTACCAAGCTTGCTGATGAGTTCTTTGCGGTTGTCTGCAAATGCCTTGGTATCGATCGTCTCGCCACGAGAGAGTGGCTGCAGCAGGCGATCCTCGGTGCGGCTATGGCTGCGGATGAGCGCCTGGGCATCTTGCAAGTCTTTGCGGCTTGGTGGTGCCGACTGGATGGCTACAACGATGATAATGATGATGACTAGTACAACACCCACCGCGCCAGCAATCAGCCCATACAGCAGCTTCTTGTTTGCTAGCAATGGATTACCCGAGTGGGGCGGTGGTGTATTGCTAGGCTGCGATGCGTTCATATTCATGGTGTTCGTTGGCGAGGTCATAGCTGGTTGGTTATGGCTAGGAGTGGGCTGAGTGTCCATTGCTTGTGTCCTTTATCTTCGTTGTTGATACTCAAATTAACTATAGACTATATATTATAGCAATAGTTGCAGTAAGCGCAAATTGACGGAGGAAGAGCTGTTGCGGTGTGCTGCATATAGTGATGTACCATTGTGTGTAGTATGCAAGAAACAAGCGAAAAAGCAATAACACCGCTACGAGAGATAGCGATCATAATGAGGAGATGATGAGAGCGCGCCAAGAACAAGGGCAGTATGATACACTCTCTGACCTCTGTATATTCTATGTTTTGGGTGCTGTGTATGCTATAATGGCGGTATGAAAGTTGCGATTGCTGGGTACGACGTTGAGGGTCGTGCGACGTATGATTATGCGCGGCAGGTGTGGCCTGCGGCGGAGATTGTGATAGCCGATGAGCGGCGCATTGCTGATGTGCCGCCTGGGGTGGTGGATGTATTGACAGGCCCCGATGCCTTTGCTCAGCTGGGCGATGCCGATATCGTCATGCGTACCCCTGGGCTGGCACCGTGGCGGATCGAGACGGACGGCACGGTGTGGTCGGCTACAAATGAGTTCTTCGCACGCTGCCCCGCGCCGATCATTGGCGTGACAGGCACGAAGGGCAAGGGTACAACGGTGAGCCTCATCGCTGCTATGCTGCAAGCCCTTGGTCGCACCGTCCATGTGGTGGGTAATATTGGCCGGCCAGCTCTGGCTCAGCTGGCGCAGATTGGCCCTGATGATGTGGTGGTGTATGAGCTGAGTAGCTTCCAGCTGTGGGATGCCGAGCGTTCACCGCAGATCGCGGTGGTGCTGATGATTGAGCCCGACCATCTCGATAAGCATGTTAATTTTGCCGAGTATGTCGATGCCAAGGCCAACATTCGGCGGCATCAGCGGCCGGGCGATGTGTGTATTTATCATCCGAGCAATCCATATGCCGCGCAGATTGCTGAGTCGCTCGACACGGACGTTGCGCGTGGCAGCCTGGGTACGCCACCACCGGCGTATCGCTATGGCACGCCAGACGATGGCATGGTGTATGTGAAAGATGGTGCCTTTTGGCAGGGTGAGCGGCGGCTTTGCGCAACGGATCGCCTGCAATTGCCGGGTGCTCATAATATTGAGAATGCCTGTGCGGCGCTGAGCGCAGTGCTCGCCTTCGATCCACAGGCTGTGCCGCAGCGTCTGGCGGAGGGGCTGGCGAGCTTTGCTGGCTTGCCGCATCGCTTGGCCTTCGTGGCAGAGCAGGATGAGGTACGGTATTATGACGACAGTATTGCTACCACACCGGGCAGTGCCATTGCAGCGCTGCGTGCCTTTGCAGAGCCCAAAGTGCTCATCGTTGGTGGGGCAGACAAAGGTGGTGATTATGAGCCACTGGCACAAGAAGTGTATGATCAGGGTGAGTCTGTTCGCGCCATCATTACGATAGGGGCGAATGCTTCGGCAATTGCCGCGGTGCTGCATGGCTATGATGTTGCTGCACCTATCATAACGCTTGGTAGTGTGCCTATGACAGAGGTCGTGGCTGCCGCTCGGCAACAGGCTAAGCCTGGTGATGTCGTCATCCTAAGCCCCGCTGCCGCGAGCTTTGACCAATACCATAGCTATGCCGACCGTGGTGAGCAATTTATTGCAGCGGTGCAGGGCGGCGGAGTGTAAGCTGTTCTTTGCATCCGCATGGCTTAGACCTTTGTGAGAATGAACAAATATCCAGAATATTCATTTCTTGGCCAAGAATTGCTCGCAGCTATGATGTGCAATGTGTACTCCGAATGAAGTAATGATCTTGGCGGGGAAAAGGGCTATTTTGCAATTGAGCAGGATATACTATAATAAAAAATAAGCAACGTGTAAGTAATACAAGATAAGGAACGAATAGTCTCATGAATCAGCAACCATATACCAATTCACCGCAGCCTGCTGCCGCGCCGCAGTATAGCAAGGGGCAGCTCGCTGTGGCTCGTGCTGCTATGTCTAGCGACAACACTGTGCTGGCAGTCACCTTTATTGGCTTCTTTTTTATGACGTCGGCGTATTTTATTTTTACGGCGCTGGCTGAGCATTTTAGCGTAGAAGGTACCGGTGTGGAGGCAGAGCAAGTTCCACTCTGGCTGAGGCTTATTATAGCTTTGTTTAGTGGGGCTATCCTCTTTGGTATTATCCTTCTTGTTGGGATGTTTTTCATCCGGATGGAGCGACAGAAGATGCTGGGCAATGCTATGCAAGTAGAGTATAGCGATTATGCGTGGCTGCGCGACTGGGCCAATGTCACAGCGGCCGACCTCGGTTTGCCACGGGTAGAGATCTTCGTCACGCAGAATCCGGTCATTAATGCTTATGCCTTTGGCTTTATGAATCCATACTGTATTGTGCTGCATTCTGGCTCGATCCGCTACCTCACGCCTGACGAGCTCAAGGCGGTCGTCATTCATGAGATGGGGCACATTAAGTACAAGCACACCGTGGCTATGCTGTACTTGCAGCCATTCTTGGCGCTGCCGTTTGTTTCCTCGGTGTCTGGCTGGCTAGCGGGCTTTTGGCAGCGCCGCACCGAGTATACGGCCGACCGCTTGGCGCTGACCTACACCGAAGATCCAGAGCTCGTCAAGAATGCGCTTGTCAAGGTACACATTGGCCCTGATGTGGCGGAGGGTATGAACGAGACTGCTCGCCAGTGGCAGCGCTACACCGCCAACCGGCCAATGAACCGCTTTGCCCAGACCTTGAGCGACCACCCATACCTCGTGCGCCGGCTTGACCACATTGATGAAATGACCACCAAGCTCCTCGCACCCCAAGCGCCAGCTGCACCAACCCAGCCCACAACACCAGTCCAACCACAGTAGGGGAAGCCGCGAGGCGACGCAATGCTGCTTACGTGAGAAGCCACTACCCATGCGATGGTGGTTTCTTGGTTTTGCTCTATACCTACGATAGTGCACACTTCGACCATAAAGGTTCATCGATCACTTGTGCCTTTTCCTTTTGTTGTTTCTCTTCTCAGAGTGATGCGTACCTCTCTTGATTATAAGCTTGCCAGTATCAGTACCAGCGCTGAAAATATCGTTATAGCAACGAAGTTCCGCACTTTGCCTGAACGAGGTTATAGAGTAAACGAACACACAGCAATACTCTGTGATATGTGTGGCCAGCAATGCTTTGTGCCGTATAGAGTAGAGTCAGTATCTCAAGAGTGCGGTATAATAGACGTATGCAACCACTTAAAAAGCGTGCCGCACAGCTCCTCGCCGATATCCTCGATGCGATTCATCGTTTGCAGATTACCGACAAAGCTACTCAGCTCGCTCAGCTTGAGGCGCAGCTGGCCGACTCACAAATTTGGGCTAATCCAGCCCACGCTCAGCAAGTGTCACGCCAGGCAGCAGCACTGCGAGGGCAGATAGAGCCATGGCGAGTGTTACAGGCTCAGGCGAGCGACATTGTGGAGCTCATGGATCTGGGCGACGATTCGATGATACCAGAGTTCGAGCAGCAGCTTGCTGCCCTCGAGCACGACTACCAAGCGCGCCACCGCGACCTCCTCTACAGTGGTGAGCATGATGATCAACCAGCTATTATTAAGATTAGCGCTGGAGCTGGTGGTACCGATGCCCAGGATTGGGCAGCGATGCTCGAGCGGATGTATCTGCGCTTTGCCGAGCAGCATAGCCTTCAGGCGGAGCTCCTCGAGCGCTCGACGGGCGAAGAAGCTGGCATTAAGAGTGCGACATACAGCCTCCATGGTGCGTATGCCTATGGCCAACTGCGCAGCGAGCATGGCGTGCACCGCCTGGTCCGGCTGAGCCCATTTAATGCTGATCATTTGCGCCAGACAAGCTTCGCTTTGGTGGAGGTGATACCAGAAATCGCTGAGCCCGAGCAGGTGCAGCTTGAGGACAAAGACCTCCGGATCGACGTCTACCGCAGCGGTGGCAAAGGCGGACAGGGCGTTAATACGACCGACTCGGCAGTGCGCGTTACCCATTTGCCGACTGGTATCGTCGTTGCGATTCAAAACGAACGCAGCCAAATTCAAAACCGCGAGACGGCTCTCACTATCTTGCGCTCGCGCCTCGCTCAGCTCCAGCACGAGCAGCAAGCCGCCAGTCTGGCTGACCTCCGCACCGGTGAGTCTGCCAGCTGGGGTGCACAGATCCGCAACTATGTGCTCCACCCCTATACCCTCGTCAAAGACACCCGCACCAAACACGAAGCCCACGACGCCCAAGCCGTCCTCGACGGCGCCATCGACGGCTTTATCGAGGCGTATTTGGCGATGGGGGTGGGGGAGGAATAAAACTAAACCCCGTAGCATGACTGCTGTTCTCGGGCAAGCGACCTTATCAGATGACAAAATCACAACATTTTTGTATATAACACTGTTGACATATAAGCTAATAGAGTAATAGAGTAATAGAGTATCCCTCCCACGTAGGTTGTAGGTTGATACGTATCTTATAATGTAGTGGTTACATAGCCTCAAGATGCTGCTTGATTGCTAAGCTCTCTTTTTTGCCACCATCAACACGTCATGTTGCATGAGTTCTTTGCCTTCGTTGCAGAAGTATCTGGATACTTCTGTTTTGTTTTTTGTATGGTGACAAGAAAGAGAGCTTAGCAAAGAGCTAGGCTCGTGTTGCACCTCATAGAGGTGCAGAGAGGAGTCCATCATGGATGTCTAGGCCACCGAGAGACAAAAATAACCACCACTACGCCCCGCGAAGATAATAACTATTATTTTCGCGGGGCAACTCACCTTGGTTTTTTGTATTTTTGTTATTTTGTAGGGTGGTTATCTGCGACTGTACTTTGAGATGTGTGATAAGTAGTGTCTAATTAACTACGTCATAATCATAACAGTAGTGTAATATACTAACCGCGTTGTGACATGTAAACAATCTCGTCTTCAGATGCAGCCATATGCTATACTGGTATAGTGATATTGTTAGACAGAGTAACCAAACGGTATGATAAGGACGCCAAGCCGGCGCTCGATCGGGTGAGCTTGCACGTTGAGCCCAATGAGTTCGTCGTTATTATTGGCACGAGCGGGGCGGGCAAGAGCACGCTACTTAAGCTCCTCACTCGCGAAGAGAAGCCCACGACGGGTAAGATTGTGGTCGGTGGTATCGACTACGACACCCTTAAGGATAAGCATATTCCACTACTGCGCCGCAAGATTGGTGTGGTGTTCCAGGATTTTAAGCTATTGCCGCAGCGCACGGTGTTTGAGAACGTCGCTTTTGCGCTCGAGATTGCAGGCATGAGCAACCGCGAGATCAAGAACACAGTGCCCAAGGTGATCGACCTCGTTGGCCTTCGGGGCAAAGAGAAGCAGTTTCCGCACCAGCTCAGTGGTGGTGAACGCCAGCGCGTGGCGATTGCCCGTGCCGTTGTGCGCCAGCCCAAGATTCTCATTGCTGATGAGCCCACTGGCAACCTCGACCCCAAGCACAGCTGGGATATCGTCCGTTTGCTCGAGAAGATTAATAAATATGGCACCACCGTGCTGCTGACCACCCACAATGTCGAGATCGTTAACCGGCTCAAGCGCCGCGTCATCACCATCGAGCATGGCAAGATCACGCACGACCAAGCCAGGGGGAGTTACCGCCAATGAACCGCCGCAAAGATACCGCCCGTGCCCTGATGCAGCAAAAGCGCCGTCGCCGCCAGTGGCTGACGTTTGTCCGGATGTGCCGCTATGGCGTTAATAACTTTAGCCGCAACGCGTGGCTGACGGTTGCTGCGACGCTGGTGATGACGATTACACTGCTGATCGTCTTTACGACCTTTGTCGCTCAGCGTTCGCTGGCCGATACCGCTCAGGCTATTAACAAGGATATTGATCGCTCAATCTACCTCCGCCCTGATGTCTCGGAAGAGCGCGCTCAGCCAGTGCTGGTGAGTTTGCGCCGCCTCAGCAACGTCGAGTCAGTCCGCTTCATTAGTACCGAGGAAGCCAAGGAGCAATTTGCCAAAGCTAATAAGGACGATGAAGCTAAACTGAACGCCCTTAAGGAGGCGACGAATTCACTGCCCGCGACGATTCGCATCACGCTGCACGACAACAACGACACATCGCAGCTGATAGACTTCGTCAATACCAATTCCGCCCTCAAACCACTGATTAGCGCCACCCAAACACCGACTTTTATGAGCCAGCGGCGCAACGGTACGACGCGCATCGCAGAGTGGACACAGATGTCGCAAAAGGCTGGAGTAGCGGCCAGTGTGCTCTTTATTGCCATCTCGTTCTTGATTATCTTCAATACCATCCGCATGGCGATCTTCAACCGGCGCGATGAGATCGAGATGATGAAGCTGATTGGTGCCGACCGTGGCTTTATTCGCGGGCCATTCCTCGTGGAGGCAGTGGTGTATGGGGTGATTGCCGCGGTGATTGCAACCACCTTGGGCATTATTACGCTATTCCTCTCGGGCAATTCGCTCAAGAAGTGGGGGGTGGCTCTCCAGCCCACGATTGATATGGCAGCATCCTACTGGTGGCTCATTGCCCTGGTGATGATGGCACTAGGCGCATGCATTGGCGTCATCTCATCGCTGGTGGCCACCCGCCGTTACCTAAAGATTTAGCATTGATACAAAGGAGGCCCGTGTTGACAAAGCACACACCGCTTGTTACCATAAGAAATATGAAACAATCCACCACATCTGTTTCGCGTGCCCACACTGCTGTGGCCGCACCTAAGAAAACCAAGGGGCTTGCCACCAAGTCGGTCATCGTGGCGGCTGCCGTAATTATGGCGCTCAGTACGCCAGTCAGCACCTACCTCGGGGTGACCACCGGGACTGCTTCTGCTGTGTCGCAGGAGGAGTATCAGCGACAGATCGATGCGCTCAATAAGGAGATTGGGCAGTATCAGTCGCAGGCCAAGGAGCTGAACGAGAAGGCAAAGAGCTTGCAAAATGAGCTCGAAGTCTTGTCGAAGCAGAAGGCAATGATCCAAGCGCAGATTGATATCAGCCAGAAGAAGCACGACCAACTGCAAGAGAAAATCGCCCAGACCAAGCGCGACATCAAGGCCAACCAAGACGCCTTGGGCGACACGCTGGCCGATATGTACGTCGACCGCACCATTAGCCCGCTGGAGATGCTCGCCAGCAGCCGGAGCCTTGGCGACTATGTGGTGGAACAAGATCGTCGCGATAGCATCCAGACCACGCTGAGCGAGACGATCACCCGGGTCAATAAGCTCAAAAAGCAGCTAGAAGAGCAAAAGAAGGAAGTCGAGCGTGTCCTGGCCGACCAAAAGAACGCCCGCGAAGCCCTCGCCGCCAAGGAGCGCGAGCAAGCTGACCTCCTTGCCCGCACCCAAAACGAAGAAGCAAACTACCAAAAGCTCACTGCCGACCGTGAGAGCGAAAAAGCCCGCGTCCAAAAGGCGCAGCAGGATGCTATCCAAGCGGCCATCCGCAACGCTGGCGGTGGTGGCTCACTTGGTATTACCTCTGGTGATGGCTCGATGGGTGGCTACCCATGGGCCGGTGGCTGTACCGTTGATGCCAATGCGTTGTCGCACGGTGGCGCATCTGGTGGCGGCGAAGATCCACTGGGCTATGGCTGCCGCCAGTGTGTAAGCTACACTGCCTGGAAGACCTACCAAAAGACTGGCTACGCACCACGCTACTGGGGCAATGCCAACATGTGGCCGGCTGCCGCGCGTAACGCTGGCTTCTCGACGGGTCGCACTCCACGGGCCAATGCCCTTGGCGTCATCTCGGCAGGGCAGTATGGGCATATCGTCTATATCGAAGGCTACGACGCTGGCAGCAACACTGTCCGCATCAGCCAGTTCAATTACTTCAATGCCGGCGGCCCTGGCTGGGGTCACTACAGCGAAATGACGGTGCCTGCTAGTACGTACGATACGTATATCTATCTATAAGAGAGAATATAGAGCGCAAACGACCACCTAAGTAACGGTGGTCGTTTTTTTGCTGGTTGGAACTCTCGAGGCCTACGCTACAGATAGGGTAGGCTGGTGCGGGGCTTCGGTTTGGGTGATGGTTGCATCAGTGGTAGTGCTCACCTCAGGCGGGCCAACCCGGTACCCATACTGGTTATACTCTGTGCCAATTGGGTCATCGCTCTCGCAGCGCCGGAGGGGCTGGGTATCAGTGGGCAGCTGGGCAATGTAGCTGTTGCTAAAGGCGGCGCGTGCATCGGCCTGAGCCATTTGGGCTAGCAGGGCAAAGAGCTCTTTGACGTTGCTAACCGCCTCGCTCGTGCTGGGTGGCTTCTCACCGCCGTAGGTAAAGCCATGCTGCTCCTGTGCCAAGAGGTCTTGATCAAAACCGTGACTACAATCGCGGCAATCGAGACAGCGCTCGTAGAAATAATGCACCGAGTAGGTAATCTCACCATGTGTGATGGTGATGGGCGACTGGTCACCACGGGCGCTATTTCTCATCCCGGCAATAATGCGTGTGAGGCTGTCGATGACACCGTGGAGAGTTTGCTCGCGCTGGTGGCGTTCGTGGTCGATGGTGTGCATCACATCGAGCTCCTCATTGCTATGGCACAGAGCAATCGGCAATTCAGTAACAAGCGCAAGATGCCCAACCTGGCAAGCTCGAGAGGCAGGCTCGGCAAGTGGCTGAGAACTGCCCTCAACAGTGGATAGTAATGAATAAACAGGCGCTGCTTCTGCGCTGACAACGGCAAGAGACATCAGATAACCTCACTCGTTTCGATTAAAGAATGGTAATTGTATATTATACGAGGATGAGGCAAAAATGCAAGCCTCGGTGTGCTATTCACATTCTTTTGCCACACCGCCCGAGCGTAGTATAATACCATAGTATGGTACAGAGCGACACAGCGAGCGCGAACCGCTCGAAATATGAGTATGATGAACCAAAAAAGCTGACTATCTCGCAGCTAACGGCTTTGCTCGTGGCGGTGCTGCTGCTGGGGGCTGGCTTTGTGGCAGGGATGTATGCCGACAAACTCTATGCGGCAATTGCGCCAGTCTTTGGCCTCAAAGTGTCGGCCGATAGTATTGACCTGAGTAGTGTGCAGCAGACCTATCGCAAGCTTAAAGCAGAATATGATGGTAAACTGGACGATACGAAGCTGATCGATGGCGCTAATCGTGGCCTAGCTGCAGCGACTGGCGACCCCTACACCACCTATATGGACAAGCAAGAGACCGAGCAGTTCGACCGTAGCCTCAATGGCGAAGTGAGCGGCATTGGCGTGGAGATTGCATTACGGGGCAACCACGCTACAGTAGTGCGTGTCGTCGATGATTCACCAGCAGCCAAAGCAGGCCTGCGAGCCGGCGATATCTTCCGCAGTATTAATGGCCAACCGGTGGAAGGGCAGAATTCTGAGGTAGTGGCCAGCAAAGTGCGGGGCGAGGCTGGCACGACCGTCAAGCTCGTGATGCAGCGCGAGGAATCGACCGAAGAATACACTATCGTCCGGGCCAAGGTAAGTGATGCCAGTGTGCGTAGCCAGATTCGCGACGGCGTGGGTATCCTCACTATTACCCGGTTTGATGACCAAACTGGCCGACTGGCGCGTCAAGCGGCAGAGCAGTTCGTCCAGCAGGGGGTGCGGGCTGTGGTGCTCGACCTACGCGACAACGGCGGTGGCTATGTAACGGCTGCTCGCGAGGTTGCAAGCCTGTGGCTTGAGAACAAAGTCGTGGTGGTAGAGAAGTCTGGCGACGTCGTGCGCGACACGGTGCACAGCAGTGGCCAGGCGCTGCTCAAAGGAATGAAGACAATCGTCCTCGTCAATGGCAATAGCGCCAGCGCCAGCGAGATTGTAGCGGGGGCATTGCACGACCACAAGGCAGCAACATTACTCGGCGAAAAGACCTTTGGCAAGGGCACGGTGCAGCAGCTATTTGACCTACCTGATGGCCGCAAGCTCAAGATCACCGTGGCGCGTTGGTATACCCCAAATGGTCGCAATATCTCGCAGGGTGGCATTGCGCCAGATACTGAGGTCAAGCTGAGCGCAGACGACCGCAACGCTGGCCGCGACCCACAGCTCGATAGCGCCCTGCAAAAGTTCGCAGAATAGACATATATCCAACAAAATGCAAACAATTGTTCGCCAAAAGTATTGTATTTGCCTCATATCTACGCTACCATAAAGGCATATGGACAGACGAAAGAAAATTCTCTTGGTAGAAGACGACACCGCGCTGCTGGCAGTGTATCGCTCGCGGCTCGAACTGGAGGGCTTTGCGGTAAGCGAGGTGCATAATGGCGAAGATGCGCTCTCGGCGGTGGTCGATGTTCGGCCTGATCTGATATTGCTTGATGTGATGATCCCTAAGATCAGCGGCTTCGACGTGCTCGATATCTTGCGTAACACCCCAGACACTACCAACGTCCGTGTTATCATGCTGACAGCACTGAGTCAGCCCAAGGATAAAGAGCGGGCTAAGCAGCTAGGGGTGGATGACTACCTCGTCAAGTCGCAAGTGATGATTGGCGACGTAGTGGCCCGTATTAAGTATCACCTGGGCATGAGCCAAGAATAACAGAGGTCAGAGGGCTGTCGAACAAAGCCTGCAGCGAGCCCTTGCTTCTGAGTGATTTTTCCTCAGCATTGTTTCATGGTATGATAAAAAGATGACGGAAAAATATTCGGCATCTCCCGCTGCAAAAGAAGAGACATCAGCATCACTCCCACCACGACAGCCCGAGCATCTCTTGACGCAGCCAATCACGACGGACGGTGCGCCACAAGAGCGCACACCTCATCCCGATACGCACAGTATTCCCAAGCGCCAAGATGTGCCACGCCACCGGTGGAATGTACTGCGCAGCAGCGGCCAGCTCGACGAAGGATGGATTGATACAGAGATTATTGACGAGGGTGGCACGGTGCTAGTGCGGATGACCAAGCTAGTCAACCGAAGCAACATCCACCGGCTCGAGAAGTGTGTACCGCTCGCGGTGCTACAAGAGCAAAACATCGACTTCACTAATGCATATCTGCAAAAAGCCTATGGTGTGATGGTGAAGGATGGCAAGCTGCAGCCCGTTGCTGATACCACTCATGCTACTACCAGCAGCCAAGAGCAACAAACAGAGGTGCTGCTCGCTCAAGACGAAAAGTATGACCGAACCGGAACTGATGGGGAAGGTAATCACCAGTCGGTGGCTGGCTTAGCAAAAGCTGCTCGCCTTGATACTGTTGTGGATAATAGCCTCCTCGTGGAGCGGGTACTTGGACGCGTAAAGCAATAAGGGGCTGGTTCGGCTATCTTTTAGGACAAAGCGTGTTATTGCTGAATAATACAGCATAGATACTTATTGGTAATACACACCAAACGTGCTGGACTTATTATCAAAAACAAGAAAACCACCTCGGCTATGAGGTGGTTTTGCATGTGCACTATAAAACACTTACGCTGCGCTGACGCACACCTGGGTGCGTGGCTGGGTCTTGCCAGTGAAGGTAGACTTCTTGACCTTCTTGAAGCTGACAACACCACTGTGAGCGGCGTGGATGGTGTAGTTGCGGCTCATGTACGTGCCAGGGCCGGCGATCTTCGTAGCGCCTGTCTGGCGAACAAGGACCTCACCAGCGTTGACCTGCTGGCCACCGAAGCGCTTGACGCCAAGGCGCGCCCCAGCATTATTGTGGACGTTCTTGCTTGAGCCACCTGCTTTGACTTTTGACATATCACTCCTTTAGCTAATATAAACAATCTATACGATTATACGTGAGGGCGTGGGCGAAGTCAAGCGGTGTGGATTGAATAGCAGCCGTAAGAATGCCGACTGTTATAACGCGAGAGAAGAGAGCGGCAAGAGGAGTGCGCAAGCGAGCAAGACATTGAGCTGTAGGCATGACAAAAAGGGGACAAAACATAGACAGTGACGTAGATGTGTTGTAGCATTGGCCGAGCAGAGTTGGATAGCTGGCACTATGGTGGTATAATTAGCTACACTATAGATACAATAAATGATATGAAAAGGAGTGACAATGTCGGAACGGTATTATGGAGGAATGGGGCTAAGTGATGAGGGGTCACCGGTCGATAGCTTGGATTTGGAAAGAAATCTAGCGCAGATAAGGAGGGAGCGACAAAAAGTTAATGGCTCTACTGCAGAGCGGGCAGCAGGACTTTCCTCTGAGCGGCGTACTCAAGCAGCTCAGAATTTGGAAGAGGCTCGACGGTATTTTCATGGGGGGCTTGATGCCTTAAATAATTTTATGCGCACGCTTCCTCCTGAGCAGCAAGCAGCGCTTCACCAAGGTGTAATATCTTTATTTGAAAAAGCTGCTTGCAAGCTGCAAGACACAAAGGGTGCAATCACTCCACAATAAATAACTATCAAAAAGTTTCTCACTACCAGAGTGGTATAAAGAACCTCAGCATGATATACCTGAGGTTCTTTGCTTTTTGTAACTGTTAGCATGCAGAAGAAATACATGCCTGCTGGATGACCAGAATGAGATTTTATTCCAAGGTTATTTCATTACTTCCATCAGCAACAATTCTCGCGCTACCACTTGGTTCTCGCGGTAATAGCAGAGGTCGGCAGGGCGAACGTGCTGGAGTGGACGGCGCTGGTAGCCCAGTCGCTCTAGCTGGGTGATGAGTGGCAGGTGAGTAAACTGCCCGTCGCTGCCGCGCCAAGCCGGCACCGCGATGACTAGTGGTGTGCCAGAGCGCAGCTGGGGACGAAGATTAGTGAGAAAATGGCTGATGATATGGTTGCAGGTGGTACGCACAGCGCTAAGCTTGGCAGGAGCGGGTGGGGCAGAGAAGGGCTGACCAAGGTATGTCTCACAGACAACGGCGCTGAGCCGCTGGGCGTCTGCCCACTGATGAGTAGTGGCATCAGCCTGAGTAACGTCCTGCACCGCGCCAGGAGTAGCCGCGGCAGAGCGGCGCTGCAGCCAGGCGAGGTTCTCGCTGGTATAGCTGACCATCTTAGGGTTTAGGTCGCTGCCGCACACATCGTAGCTCAGGAGGAGCGCCTCTTGCAAGACAGTGCCAGTGCCACAGAATGGATCGAGCAGTAGGGGGCGCGGCACTGAGTGCTCGGTAGTAGGTGAGGATTGCACCAATGGCCCAGCCATATTGACCATCATGCGGGCAAGCTTGGGCGGCAGCATACCGACGAAGGCATCGGTGCGCGGACGGGCTTGGTCGCGTGCGGCCAGGGCAGAAATGTTTTGCGCGCCAACACTCTCTGCCACAATAACCCGTCCATCCTGAGCTCGCACTACCAGCAGCTCGATATGATGCGGTGAGCGACCAAGCTTGTTGTGGTGGCTGGTGGCGGTATTGAGCGCTGGAGCGGCGTTGGGGATGAGGCGTAGGCTCGTGCCAGAAGCGCGCAGCTTTGCCTTGAGAATAAGGCCAGTCTTTTGCACCTCGCGGGCACTGACAGAGAAGCCATAAGCACTCATGCCCAGCGTAATCTTGTGCGACGCGTCCTGCCACTGCGCGCTATAGTGGCGGACGATTTGCCGGCTCACCGCCAGCCAGTTACCGCGCAGCTCTAACACCACCCGGCCTGCCTTTTGGCTGCCACCCAGACGCTCAAAATCGAATATATCAGAGGTAATAGTAGCAGCCTGCGCACCAAACCAACGCACCACCGCCGCGCCATACAAACACTCCAGCTCCGCCACGCCCAGGGCCGGCTGCCGGCCAAGAATTGCAATATACATATGCCTAGTATAGCGCAAAAGCGGGTGAGAATGGAGGGAATGGGCAACCAGGCCCAAGAATTGACAGGAGCGGCTAGGAGGCATATCATACGCCTATGACATCATATTATACAATAGCCCGCCTTCTCACCTATGTTGACAGGAATTACGTCGGTAAGAAATGGAAAATCGGTTCAACATGGGTGCATCAACCTGGCAACCCAAAGAGTCCCTACCTGTCATTTGGTGATGCGCGCTGCCCGTGGGCGATTGAGGTTGGCGTCTGCATTACCCCGCGCGATAAAGCAATCCGCCAGTCACTGGGTGTGTCCCATAACCAGGATGTTGGCGTGGGCACGACCGAGCTAGGGCGCTATATCCTCACCGTGTGCTCCCAGTCATTCTTGGATGACCCTGCTGGCGCAGAGTATTTTGATGGTGACCCAGTTACACCACTGGTTATGCCCCAGCTTGACTTCGTCGAGATAACGGAGTTTGTCGAGGCGAAGCTTGCCGAATACCGTCATATCCCAACGGTCGATGACCCATTCGGCACCGACAGAGCATTCTATGAAGCGACGAAAGACTGGCTGTACGACACCGAGTACGACGAGTGGACGGCGTATGAGGCGACGATTGCGTGCCCAGCGAGTATGCTGGAGTAGCTGCAGTTAACCTCGTGGTATAATATACCGTAGCTATGCAGAAATATATGAAAAAAATGAAACAGCTGTCCTTCCGCACCTGGCTGAGTATTATGACGTTTGTGCTGATCGCCTTGATTCTATTCTTGTCGCGGCATGAGCTTCTCCAGGCGTGGCACTTGCTGCAGCAGGTCAATATATGGGTCTTGATTGCCGTCTTCCCAGTGGCGGCGCTGGGGTACTTGGCAGCGGGTGAGATGATCTTCTCATATCTGCGGCAAAAGGGCTTCGTGCGCGATGTGAGCCCCTTTGCCCTGATGCGCTTGTCGCTGGAGCTAAACTTTGTCAACCACGCCTTCCCCAGTGGTGGCCTCAGTGGTATATCATACGCCAACTGGCGCCTGCGCAAATACGGTGTCTCGACGGGGCGCGCAACGATGGCCCAGATGGTGCGCTATGTCATGGGCTTTGTGGCGGTGGTGCTGTTCCTTGCAGTGGCGGTGGTAATAGTGACGATCGATAGCGGCGTGAACCGCTGGATCATCCTAATGAGTGGGGGACTGGTATTTTGCTTGACGATGATCACGCTACTGGGAGTATACTTGCTGACGAGCCAGCAGCGGCTCCACAAGGCGGCGCATCAGATCACACTGACAGTCAACGGCTTCGCACGGCGCATCTTGCGGCGCACAAAGCCAGTGATGGACGAAGCTGCGGTGCGGCGCTACTGCGATGACCTCCATACCGACTTCCTCGAGCTGCGACGCGACAAGAAGCTGCTGTGGCAGCCCTTTATTTGGAGTATTGTCTTTACGATTATGGAGATCTTGCCCTTCTGGATGACCTTCCAGTCGCTGGGGGTATCAGTTAATCCTGCATCAATTCTCATCGCTTATGGTGTGGCCACGACCATGGCGGTGGTGGTTGCTACCCCTGGTGGAGCTGGTGCGTATGAGGCGGTCATGGTCGGGATATTGGCACTTTCAGGCGTGAGCCAGGGCCAAGCCATCGCTGGAACGATGCTCTACCGCGTGATTGCCATCGTTACCACACTGGTGTTTGGCTATGCATTTTATCAACTAACCATCATGCGCTATGGACGCGACAAACCTCCCACCGCTGAGCGTTAGCGATTTCCTTGCCTGTGCGAGCCAGGTGCTGGAGGGAGCATTTCCGGTACTAACGGTCGAGGGCGAGGTCGCTAGTATGGCAGTGCGCCAGGGGAAGTTTGTCTTTTTTGACCTCAAGGACGAGACAGGCAGCGTGAGCTGCTTTATGATGGTGTGGCAGCTCCGGGTGGCGCTGGAGGATGGCATGCAGGTGGCGGTGCAAGCCGTGCCCAAGCTCACGGCGCGCGGCAAATTCAGCCTGACCGTGCAGCAGGTGCGACCAGTCGGGCAGGGGAGTATTAAGAAAAACTTCGAGCTGCTGCGCCAGCGCCTTGGCGCGGAGGGGCTCTTTGCTCCAGAGCGCAAGCGGCCGGTGCCCGAGTGGCCCGAGCACATTGCTGTGGTGAGCAGCCCCCAAGCGGCAGGCTATGCCGACTTTATGACGATCATTGGCCAGCGCTGGGGTGGTATGCAGGTCGATGTCTATGCAGTGCCAGTCCAGGGTGCTGGCGCAGCCGACCGGATCATCCGTGCCATTGAGCGCTGCAACCGCCAGGCAACCGTGCCGCAGGTGCTGGCGATTGTGCGCGGTGGTGGCAGCGCCGATGATTTGCAGGTTTTTAACGACGAAGCACTGGTGCGGGCGATTGCTGCAAGCCGCGTGCCAACGGTGGTCGGGGTAGGGCACGACACCGATGAGACACTGGCCGACCTTGCCGCCGACGTCCGGGCTGTGACACCAACTAACGCTGCTCAGCTTATCACACCTGATGCCACGGCAGTGCAAGCGCGGCTAGCCGAACAGTTACAGGCAATGAAGCAGACGATTATCGCCACAGCAGATGATGAGCAGCTAGCGGTCCAGCATCAACTGGCCGAAGCTCGGGCAAGGCTAGCCAGGCAGCAGCAGGTACTCGAGCAGCAATGCACAGCACTGCAGGCCCGGCTCCGGCTGTATAACCCTGCAGCAACCCTAGCGCGTGGCTATGCTCTAGTGCGCGGCCAGGCCACCGTCGGCCAAACGATCACCATCGAGCGATATAGCGATATGATAACAGCGGAGGTAACCCATGTCGAACGCAAAACAACCAACGAAACAGGCGAAATCCGCCACACCCAGCACTCGGGCCAAGCGCACCACACTGAGTGATGACGACCAACTGGCAATGGCCCTTGCAGCAGAGGGAATCACGCCGGATTATAGCCAGCCCACCAATAATACACCAGTAAGCCCATCAGCGCCGCAGCCTGACCAGCAGAGCAATGCAGACAACCGTTCACTGCGTGAGCAAATGGAGCAGCTGGAAGAAATCTTGGCGTGGTTTGACAGTGATGAGTTTGAGCTCGAGGCGGCGGTAGAGCGCTACCAACAGGCCGCACGCGTTGCCGAGCAGATCGACCGGCGCTTGACAGAGATTAAAAACAAAGTAACCATCATCACAGAGGACGCAGCCGCCTGATGATGTGGTGGGCACTCCTCATTATCATCCTGCTGTTTTGTGCCATGGCGCTGACGGGTGCGCCCTATGTGCCGTCGCACCGCCGCGATGTGCAGCAGGCGCTGACCAAGCTCTATCGCCTTGGGCCAGAGGATTGCTTGGTGGATATGGGCTCGGGCGATGGCGTCGTCTTAAAGGTCGCTCGCCGGCAGGGGGCGCGGGCCTTTGGTGTGGAGCTCAACCCGCTCCTCGTCTTGCTTTCGCGCTGGCGTTTGCGTGGTGATACCAAAGCGATGGTAGTGTGTGGTAATCTCTACCGCACGAACTTTCCACCCGGCACTACAGTGGTCTATACCTTTGGTGACTCGCGCGACATCGCTCGGATGGCCGCCCATGTGCAGCAGCAAGCCACCCACCTCGGCACAGACCTATGGTTCATCTCCTACGCCTTTGCCGTACCCGGCTGGACGCCAGTGCGCGAGCAAGGCGCGCATAAGCTGTATCGGGTGCGAGCAGAACAGCACAAATAGCATCCCGCTCTTGTCTATCGCCCCAGGCATAAGTATAATAGAGATATGACGAAGCAATCTTACAAACGACGAAGTTTTCTTAGTGGCAGCACCTTTGCCATTATTGGGCTGGCACTGCTGGTGGTGCTCTTTGGTGGGTTTTCGGCCTGGGCCTACACCAACTATACCGAGGCCAAGAGCAACTTAGATAGCAAAATTACCGCAGCACAAGCTGAGGCCAAGAAGACGCAAGCAGACGAAGACGAGAAGAAATTTGCCGAGCGCGAGAAGCAGCCCATGTTGCAGTTTGTTGGGCCAGATGACTATGGCCGCCTGACCTTCGACTACCCCAAGACCTGGAGTGCCTACCAAGCCACCGATGTGAGCGAGGGCGGCGGTAAGACGTATGAGGCGTACCTCAACCCCCGCGTCGTGCCACCAATAACAGATACGCAGAAGATTGCCATTCGGATTAGCATTGAGCAGAAGATCTACGACAAAGCGGTGGCCGACTACGACAGCCAGATCAAAAAAGGTGAGCTGAAATCGAGTGCCTGGAGCAATGACAAAGGCCTGACAGGCACGCGCCTAGAAGGGAACTTTAGCAAAGACATCCGCGGCACCGCAGTAGTAATCAAGATGCGCGACCGGACGCTCACAGTGCGGACAGATGCCGACGTATTCAATAACGACTACGAGGCCCTGATAAAAACCATTAAATTTAACGAATAAATATAGAACATTGCGACGATCTGTGCTACAATGCAGCTGGTATGAGCACGGAGGGGAATGCGGTTATGATGAGCGGCGCTTCCTGGGGGGAGGCGTCGCTCTTTGTTGCGGCGGCACACGACCTCAAGTCGCCACTGGCGCTGCTACGGCAATTGGCGCTGAGCTTGGAGGCTGGGGGGCTGTCGCCCGTCGAGGTGGCCGAGTTAGCCCGGCGGATGGCGCTGACCAGCGAGCGGGCCTTGCGCCTCACCACCGACCTGACGCAATCCACCCGTCTGCACGAGGAGCTATTTGGCATCGAGCCGCTCAACTTGGCGTTGGTGGCGCGCGACGTCGTGGCCGAGCTCCAGCCACTCTACGCAGCCAAGGGGCGTCGCCTGACGGTACGCGTGCCGCGGCAGGCAGTGGTGGGTCTCGGCAACCGCGACCTCCTGCGGCGCATCCTGTGCAACTTCGCCGACAACGCACTCCACTACAGTGGCAAGGGCGATGCACCCGTGGTGGTGCGGCTCTCTCGGCGGGCTGGCGGCCGGGTGATCCGCTTGGCGGTACGCGACTACGGCCCAGCTATTGCGCCATCACTCTGGCGGCAATTGGAACAGCGCCTTGGTGTCAGCGCGCAGCCATTGCACAGCCGGCCAGGCAGCAGCGGCCTGGGGCTCTACATTGCAGGGCAATTTGCCAGCGCGATGGAGGCGCAGATTGGGGCAGTACGGCACCGCGATGGCGCCACCTTCTACATCGATCTTCAGGCGGTGTATCAACAGAGGCTATTATGATGCAACCACCGCCACGGGTGTTGGTCATCGACGATGATCAATGGTTTGCTGAGCTGCAGCTTGCGGCAGTGCAGCGGGCTGGTGCGACGCCCGTCTATGCGGCCGATGTGCTGGCTGGCATGGCAGCGCTTGATGAGGCGCTCCCAGCAGTGATTATCCTCGATATGTTCATGCCTGGGGGTAATGGCCTGGTGCTGCTCCACGAGCTGCAATCGTATAGCGACACGGCGCGCATCCCCATTATCATCTGTAGTAATAATGCGAGTGACATGACGCTAGCCGATCTCGCACCCTACGGCGTGGTGGCCTTGCTAGACAAAACAATGATGCACCCAAGCGACGTGACGAACGTACTACACAGGTACATCCCAAGCGAGGTAGCGACATGAGTATGCAACGCACCACAGCGATCGTCCTGCGCCGCACCAACTATGGCGAGGCCGACCGCGTGCTGCAATTGCTCACGCCGGAGGGGCAGCGGGCAGTAATTGCCAAGGGTGTCCGGCGCGAAAAGAGTCGGCTAGCTGGGGCGGTTGAACTCTTTGCGATCAGCGATGTCGTCATCCGCCAGGGGCGCAGTGAGCTAGGCGTGCTAACACAGGCCCGCCTGACGAAGTATTATCAAACCATCGTGGCCGATTATGACCGCCTGCAAGCTGGCTATGCCGCCATCCAACTGGTGGCGCAGGCTAGCCGCATGCTGGATGAGCCGGCGTGGTATGAGGTACTGCGCTTGGTATATGAGGGGCTCAATCAGGCTAGTGTGCCCGTCATGCTTACTCAAGCCTGGCTAGCCATCCACTATGCAGCGCTGCAGGGCTACGAGCTTAACCTGCTGCGCGACGTTGTAGGCCAGCCCCTCCAGCCCGAGCGGCGATATATGTATGACGGGTCAGAACGTGGCCTGCGCCTCAGCGACCAAGGCGACATTACCGCAGCGCACATCAAGCTGCTCCGCCTGCTCGCTACACGTCCACCCACAGTGGTATCACAGGTCGGTGGTGTGCTAGCCATCCTGCCCGAGTGCTGGCTGGTGGCACGGCAGCATGCTGGGGTGTAATGCTATAGCCTGAACCTTAAATCCTTCCTGTCGCCCCATAGCAGCTCACCGCACCGAAAATGTTCCGGCCAGATTATGCACAGCACTCTTCCGTCTGTTTGATCGCTGGCCTCCATATATTTTCTTGTTCGGTAAGTTGCTTGGGGGTAGAGCGTGAGATTATTGAGATGGAGGTATCAATGCCGTGCTTGGCCATAAGACACACCCCACTTCAGGAAAATGCTATAATAATACCAAAGAACCAATCATGAAGCTGCCGCGTTGCCAACGCGGAGAAAGGACGCGTGTGAGTAGCGCAACGAGTAATGTAACAATGGAAGCAATTATTAGCCTGTGCAAGCGCCGCGGCTTTATTTACCAGGGGTCGGACGTGTATGGCGGCCTGAGTGGCACGTGGGACTATGGCCCGCTGGGCGTGCAGCTCAAGCGCAATATTATGAACCTATGGTGGCGCAGATTCGTCGATGAGCGCGACGATATGTATGGCGTGGATGCGGCGATTTTGATGAATCAGAAGGTGTGGAAGGCGAGTGGACATGTCGATACCTTCGTCGATCCGCTGTGTGAGGACACGGTCAATCACCGACGCTACCGCACCGATCATATCCTCAAAGATAATGGCGTTGACGCCGATGGTATGACCATGGAACAGATGGATGCGGTGATTGCTGAGCGCGGCATCAAAAGTCCCGATGGCAATCCGCTGAGTAAATCGCGGACGTTTAATATGATGTTCAAAACGCACGTCGGTGCAACTGAGAGTGAGGATAGCATTTCTTATCTTCGCCCCGAGACCGCCCAAGGTATCTTCACCAATTTCAAAAACGTCGTCGATAGTTTCTACCCTAATCTGCCGTTTGGTATCGCTCAGCAGGGCAAGGCCTTTCGCAATGAGATTGCACCGCGCGACTTCGTATTCCGTAGCCGAGAATTTGAGCAGATGGAGATTGAATATTTCGTCGATCCTGAGCATTGGCAAGAGGCGTTTGATGAGCTGCTCGCGAGCACGCATGCGTTCTTGGCAGAATTGGGCTTGAAACCAGAACACATCCACGAGCTGGACGTGCCGGCGGAGGATCGGGCGCACTACAGCAAAAAGACGATCGACATTGAGTATGATTATCCGATTGGCCGCGAAGAGCTGATGGGCATCGCCTATCGGACTGATTTTGACCTGATGAACATCCAGCGCGCCAGCGGCAAGAGCATGGAATACACTATTAAGGGAACGAACACGAAATTTGTGCCGCACGTCATTGAGCCGAGCTTCGGCGTTGAGCGGGCGCTGATGGCAGTGCTGGCCAGTAGCTACCGCGAGGACGAGCAAAATGGTGAAAAGCGGGTGTATTTGGCGTTGCCAGAGCATTTGGCGCCGGTCAAATTTGCCGTCTCACCACTGCTAAAGAATAAGCCAGAACTGGTGGAAAAAGCCCGTGATGTGTACGCGAACCTTTCCAAAGCCAACCCTGGCCGAGTAATGTGGGACGACAACGGCAACATCGGCAAACGCTACCGCCGCCAAGACGAAATCGGCACCCCGCACTGCATAGTCATCGACTTCCAGACACTGGAGGATGATACGGTGACCGTGCGCGACCGCGACACCACCGAGCAAAAGCGGGTGATTGTTAAAGAACTGTAAGAAGAATGACTAATCACGCAGCAGAGAAGAGCCTTGATATACAAAATCGTCTCTTTCAAGAATATCAAGATGCCTATTATAAAACGAAAAACCTCCCTCTAGCTCTAAAAAAGCTAGAAGAATTACTAGAAATAACTAGCATAAAGCAGTTTGTCTCATATCTTATAGTTGACATATATACTCAAATGGGCAAACCTGCCGAGGAGGCGTACAAAATTGCAAATAAGGGTATCCAGTATCCCCACCCCTTTTCTGGGTTATATAAGCAACATGCTGAGTTAGTCCTTGAAACTGGTAGTAGTAAAAATGATCTTGAAATAGCACTCTCGTCTATAAACGAGGCTATTCGTCTATATAACCAGGAAAGTAGTAATGAGAACATTGATGACATAGTGCGTAATGCCGATTCATTAAAATATTGGTTTGAGAATAAAACCAAGACGCGTATGGAGATGGCTAATTTGCAGAGTGATATCAAGAGTCTTATGTATAGCCGAACTCTGTATGATGGAGTAAACAAGCTTATAGCAAAATGGAAAAAGATATACAGCAGATAAAGCGTGATATGATCCAGGAGAAACAGAGAACGATTGAATTAATGGCACTGTTTGCAGCAATAATCGCGCTCATCCTTTCGAATATTCAAGCTTTGTCGCAAGAGAAAGAGTGGTGGCATATTCTTATAGTCAATGGCTCACTATTGATCGCATTAACGTGGATTATGTGTTTAGTGTGGATGATTGGTCGTAGCAAAAATAAGTAGAGTGATTATTTGCTATAATAGTGCCATGAGTCAATGTAAAACGGGTAATTATGCTTTTATTGATGGACAGAATTTATATCGCGGCACGGCAAAAACCCAGCCGGCATGGCAGATTGATTTAACACGCTTTCGCATTTATTTACACGAAAAATATCATGTCGAAAAAGCATTTTATTATCTTGGCTATACTATAGATGGTCCGCAAGCAGAAAAATTATATGAAGAGATTCAGTCAGCTGGATTTATTCTTGTGTTTCGTCAGCATAATTCTGCAATGTTGAGTCACAAAAAGGGTAATGTTGATTCAGATATCATTTTTAGTATCATGAAGCGGCTCTATAAAGGTGAGCCGTTCGAAAAGGTTATACTTATCTCTGGTGATGGTGATTATAAGATGTTGGTTGATTTTCTGATTGAGCATGGGAGGTTTGCTAAAATATTATTCCCGAATGCACGATACCGCTCATCGCTATACAAGGATATTTCGGCAAACTATTACGCAAGCTTGGATGAACCAGCTGTCCGGCGCAAAATAGAAAAAGAAAAGGGTCCTTAGGCAACTAACCGTTCGGAACCTTTTCGTCTTAATATCTCTATTGTAACAAAAAGATAGAAAGAAGACAAATAAACTGATTAAAGAAGCAAATAGCGAGAAAGAAATAAGTATGCTATAATTACTCTCATGCCAAAAAATACCAACGGACACCTCATCACGCAAAATGCAGACGGAATAGTCCGCCATGATTACCTCTACCGCATCTCCCTCAAAGCATTAATATATAACGACGCTGGGCAGATCTTGGTTGTCAAAGAAATTGATCGGCCGTTTTGGGATTTGCCTGGTGGCGGAATGGATTATGATGAGACGATTGAGTCATCACTAAAGCGCGAGTTGCATGAAGAGGTCGGCTACCAGGGCAATGTGCGCTATCAAATTTTTGACGCATCGGACCAGATATACATTGAGCGGCTTGATGCATATCAAATCTGTTTTTATTGCCGCGTTTGGCCCGAAAACTTCGACTTTGCGCCAGGAGAGGAGGGTGATGATGTGATGTTCATCAGCCCTGATGATCTACAAGGCACTGGCTACGACGCGACCGATCGGGCATATGCGGCGCACAAGAAATGGCAACGACTGTATAGTGCCTCGACTTGAATCCGTCTCCCGTCGAGGTTTTTGGTATAATCATTGATTGCCAAAACTTCTTATATAAAGCCGCTGAGATCAGTAAAGTAACGAGTGGCCAAGAGAGTATTGAGTGTTGGATAGATATACTACAGTAAATGAATCACATCGGCACTGGTCACCAATTATCTATATAAGTAAATAGCGAAAAAAGCTTCAAGGTGGTATAATCAACCTCATACGAACAAAACCGCAAAAGGCTAGGTGTATACATATGAGTAACACGACAGAAAAAACATCCAATTCACTCCCTCTCATTAAAAAAGAGCATCGTAACAAAGTACTCATCACCCTCTTTCTCTTGACGGCGCTCGCCGGAGGCGGCTACTGGGCAGTTGTAGCTGTGACGAGTGGTAGTGCGCCGCTGGTGGCACTTGCATTGCGCTTGGCGTACGTTGCGATTTTGTATATGCCGGTACCACTGTATACGCTCTTACTGAGTCGATTGATGCTTGGCATACCAGTGCCGTTTCGTGCGTTGTTATCATTGAGACACATCACCGTGAAGAAGTATGCATTGGTCGCTGGACTGTTCTTGGCCTGGGCGGCATTGATGGTTGGTTCTGTTGTGATTCTTGGCTGGCTGTGGCCAGATACTTTTGGGCACCTGGCAACGACTAATGGACACTTGGTGCATAACCTTGAGAAGCTCATCGGTACATCAGTCGATACTAGCACGATGAATATGCCACCAACGCCGCTTGCCATGCTGCCACTTGGTATCTTTGGTGCATTGATGGCTGGGCTAACGGTAAATGCGATCTTTGCGATGACAGAGGAGATCATGTGGCGTGGTTACCTCGCGCAGGCGTTTGCTGGGCTGTCATTTTGCAAGAAATATGTGACGATTGGCGTGCTGTGGGGGCTGTGGCATATTCCGCTGATTGCTCTAGGGTATAACTATGGCGCAGCGAACGCACTTCCGGGAGTAGTGCTGTTTGTGGGATTTTGTGTAGTTATGTCGCTTGTGCTTGGTTTTGTCGTTGAGCGAACCCGAAGTGTGTGGCTTGCTGCCGTGCTGCATGGGACGTTTAATGGCTTCTCGCAAGTTATGCTACTTCTGGTCGTTGGTGGGAGCTCGCTGTTGGCTAGCTCAGCAGTAGGCATTGTCTCGCTTGTGGCGTGGCTGGTAGTATTTGTGGCTTGCTATATAAGCACTGCTTGTGCATCTGTCAAAAAGCGAGTATAAGTGGACTGTCTCATTTAGGAGGGTCGATTCCGCTAAACTATTATAGAGGTATAATAAAATCATGCATATAACTCGTCGTATTCGAACGATAAAACTTCGCCATATCAGTGGGGTTGCTACTGCTTTTTCTCCTTGGTATGGCTGCGATGCGGCAGGCAGCTTGGTATGTGTCGCAGGTGTCTGGTGGTGCGGCAATTCTCGACCTTAACTTTGGCAATAGTGCCGCCCACATCAATCATACATTAACCGCTTTGGGTGAGGCTGGCAGAAGCGCGTATCTCCATATCTTTTTGCCGATCGACGCCTGTTATGCAGTTATCTATGCGGTGTTTTATGCTTGCACATTGGCGTTTTTTGTTCGACGCCTCTCGCTGCGGCGGAAGCTGAGCTGGGCTCGGTGGATAGCTGTGCTGCCTGTGGTGGCTGCTGCTTGCGACTGGTGGGAGAATATAGCTTTTGCGTTCATGCTGAGCCAATTTCCGGCACTCATGCACCCAGCACTTGCGGCTAGCACAACAGTAGCGACGATGGCAAAATTCGTACTAGTATATCTATCGTTGCTGCTTGTGCTGGGGCTTGCGGTATACCATATGGCGCGGTGGATTGCTACCAAGCACAGCTCCAGTAACAACGACAAGCACCACCACTCATAGCGCATCGTGAGGTGTACCACCGGTCATTGCTCAATTACCCCCTTGTTACCATAAGCACAATAATGATATAATGCGAACGTTATATTAAGGTGTTGTGTTTCACAACAGAAAAGGAGGGTTTTGCATGAGGGAACTCAGGCAAGCAAAGTATAATAAATGGAGAACGCTCGCTCGCGTGTCTCAGGCTGGGTGCCTGGTGGCGGTAGCTGCCATGGTGGCATTGTTTGCCCAGCCTACACGGGCCGCCCAAGAGGTAGCCTGGAAGGACCAAGCTGGCTCTGGTGCAAAGAACTGGTCGGCAATGGCTGGCTCGGCAGATGGCACCAAGCTCGTTGCAGCAGTGAATGTCGGGAATGTCTACACCTCGACAGACAGCGGTGTCACCTGGAACGAACGACCAATAACTGGTCTTACCACTCCGCAAAAGTGGACGGCTCTTGCCAGCTCGGCCGATGGTAGCAAGATTGCTGCCTTTTACCAATGGGGTGGCTACATGTACACCTCGAATGACTCAGGTGCTACCTGGACGAAAAATGGTCTCCCAGGAGCTGCTGGAGACTGGGTGTCTGTTACTAGCTCGGCAGACGGCACCAAGCTCGCCGCTGTGGCAACCAACCGTGGGGTATTTACCTCCACCAACTCTGGCGCAAGCTGGAAAGAGCAAGCCAACCCAGGTGCGAAGAAGTGGACATCAATCGCTGGCTCAGCAGACGGCACCAAGCTTGCTGCGACTGTTGCCGACGGCGTTGTCTACACCTCGACAGACAGCGGTGTCACCTGGACAGAGCAAGCAGCCGCTGGCACTCAGAAGTGGACATCGATCGCTAGCTCAGCCGATGGCATGAAGCTCGCTGCTACAGTCAACGGTGGTAAGATTCATACCTCGACAGATGGTGGCGTCACCTGGAAAGAGCAGGCTGCATCGACCCCGCAGAAGTGGACATCAATCGCTAGCTCGGCTGATGGTATGAAGCTTGCTGCAACCGTCAATGGTGGCAAGATCTACACTTCAGACGATGGTGGTGCAACCTGGATGGAAAATGACAGCGCTGCTACCGGTGCGTGGTCGGCTGTTGTTATGTCGAACGACGGTGCTAACCTCGCTGCAGCACTCAACGGCGGCAACATCAACACAGCAACAGCTAAGGACAAGCCAGTTGTGCAGCCAGCTCCGGCCAACCCAGCGCCCGCAAATCCAGCTCCAGCTAACCCTGCGCCTGCCAACCCAGCTCCGGCTAACCCAGCTCCAGCAAATCCTGCCCCAGCCAACCCGGCTCCCGCTAATCCAGCGCCTGCCAATCCTGCGCCCGCAACGCCCGCACCAGCTACCCCTGCTCCAGCGACGCCCGCACCTGCGACTCCAGCACCAGCAAACCCCGCGCCTGCCAATCCTGCGCCTGCTACACCCGCTCCGGCCATACCTGCGCCCGCAAATCCAGCTCCGGCAAATCCAGCCCCAGCTGAGCCAGCCGTAGAACCTGCACCAGCAGAAGAGCCGGCTCCAGCTGCAGAGCAAGCACCAGCAGCCAACCCAGCACCTGCAGCTAAACCAGCAGCAGAGGCTGCCGCTCCTGCTAAGCACGAAGGTCCAGCTCTCGCTGACACCGGTGACAGCGTATGGCTCGTTGCTGCACTCGCAGCCAGTGGTCTTGGCGCCGGAAGCTTCTGGTTCGTCAAGAGCCGCAAGAACTAGAGCACTGCACTGCAGCGTCTCTATACCCAAGAGAAAGGCATATAGTATGCCTTTCTCTTTTTTGGTTGGCAGACGCATAAGGAGAGTGGTCTACTTCTTGAGTAGAGCGAACGGTGGTGTGGGCTAGGCTATGTGGCTAATGCTAGGCCTTTTGCAGTAATCTTCTGCAGAGAGAAGGTGAGGGGGTGAGAGAAGCAAGTGGCCTCTAGGAGGTTGGTACTGGTGTATATTTTGTCTCCTTCTCCGGCATTTATGCGCCGTAGAGATGCCCCGAGCATACGTAATAACAATATGCAAAAGCTGGCAGGGGCGCGCTTCTAATAGGGTTTATTTGCTCTGTAGTATGGCGTCATGGCCGCGACCGTGGCTTGTAGTAGGGGCTGTCTCGCGCGGCTATACCTCCCCAAAGTAGGATAAAGAAGGGAGGTAAGAGTATCGAACCACACACCAGAGGGTCTGCAAGCCGCCACACTGGCGAATAGCCTGCAGTTGCCGCTGGGGCATTGCCGTGTGTCACGTATATTGTAACTATACATAATAGTGACGAATCTGATACTCTCGCCAGGCGCAGCAGAAGAGCAAAAGAAATCGGCTTGGATAGCATAGTATCCAAGCCGAGGTGCACCTGCGTGGGGTAGTAGTGCGCTACGAGCGCCGTTTGCGGAGCATCCACACCCCGCCGCTGCCTAGCGCAATTGCAGCGAGGGCGGTGGGGAGGAGGCTGTCGCCAGTGTTGGCAAGGAGGCCACTAGGGCGCGATGAGTTGCTGGTAGAGCCAGTGTGCGATGCATCTTCGTAGATGGCGATGGGGTCGAGGATCGTGCCGTTGGCAGTGCCGTCTTCGTCGCCAAAGCCGCCATCGGTTACATCGTAGGCGATCGTTGTGCGTGTACCGCTCGGGTTTGTGCCAAAGTTGATCCGGCTTGTGATGTCTTCGATGACTGAGCCACCTTTGGCCAGCTTGAGCACGGTGAGGCGGCTTGGGTCGCGGTAGTGCTCGCTGAGTGTCAGTGCTACATGAGTGGTGTAGCCAGTGTGGGATGTGTGCTCAGCACAGGTGATGGTGAAGCGCACGCTGTTGCGCAGAACCCGGCCTTGGTACTGCGCGGGGGCGGTTGCCGGCTCGGCCGAGGCAATGTGGCTGCACGGTTTGCCGGCCGTAGCGAGCGATACCGCACCGCCGTGTGGCTGGGTAATGGTAGTTGAGTTGGTTGGCTGATTTGGCTGCTTCGGCTGCTTGGGTGTTGGTGTGGATGGGGCTGATGTGATGGCGTTGAGCCGAGCCTGGAGGGCGGCTTGTTTGCGTGCATCCTTGACGGCGGCAATGCGAGCTTGGGCAGTAGCAATGTCTGCTGGGTTCTTGCTGGCTTCGGCTCGGGCCACAGCAGCTTCGGCAGCAGCTAGTGTGCGATCATCTACCGGTGGAGTGGTGGTATATATCATGCCACCGTAGGCAGCAGCTATCAGCTTGCTCCCATCGGTCGAGCTGGCAAGGGCTGACCAGTTGGGCACGCCAGGCGACGTCTGAGCTACCCATGTTGCGCCGCCGTCGGTCGATACGTAGATATAACCACCACCGCCAGCTGTTGCAGCGAGGGTGCTGCCATCGGCCGAGATGGTTGCTGCTGTCCAGTTGTGCCGGCCGTCCACGCTGTGCTCCGTCCACGTCACGCCACCGTCGGCCGAAGTATAGATATAGCCACCAGCAGCTGTTGCGACGAGCTTTGTGCCATCGGGCGAGCTGGCAATTGATGTCCAGGTGCGGTTGCCAGCTTGGGCGCGTTCTGTCCAGGTCTTGCCGCCGTCTAAGGAGGTATAGATAGCACCGCCTTCCACGACTGCGGCTAGTTTATTGCCGTCGGCCGAGCTTGTGACGGCGCGCCATTTGCGGCTGCCCGACTTTGGTTGCTCCGTCCACGTTGCACCGCCATCGCGCGAGGTGTAGATAACGTGATCCTTGGCGACAGCCACCAGCTTATTGCCATCAGCCGAGCTCGCGATCGACATCCAGTTGATCGACCCACTCATCGCGTGCTTGTGCCACGTTGCACCACCGTCTTGTGATGTCATGATGTAGCCGCCCCAGTCGTAGAGTGCCGCAATCTTGCTCCCATCAGCCGAGCTTGCGATACTCACCCAGTTGCGCACCTCAGACTTTGGTTGCTCCGTCCACGTTGCACCGCCATCGCGCGAGGTATGGATTGTGCCACCCCAGGCGGCAGCTGCCAGTTTGCTCCCATCAGCCGAGCTGGCAAGGGCCGACCATTTGCGGTCGCCTGCAGCATCATGCTTGGCCCATTTCGTGCCGGTTGCTGGCACTGGCGTCTCGGGTGGCTGCGTACCCGCACCCTTTTGGAAGACACGCACATAGTCGATCAGCATCGTCTGTGTGGGAAATGGCTCAGACGGGTCGATAGGGCTGAGGTTTTTGCTAATCTCTACGTAGTCGTTGAGGATGAATTGCCAGCCGCGGTGGAATGCCCCATTGATATTCTCTTGGCTGGCAACCTTCGTGAGTGGCTCAGAGTCCTTCCGAGGAGTGATGTTGCCATCGTCGGTAGGGCTCACATGGTAGCGATACACCTTGATGGGCTGGTCGTCTACAAAGTACTTGATCGTCGTACCATCATACTCAACTGCCCAGGTGTGCCACTCGTAGGCAAACGAGCCTGGCCGCGCACCGGCATAGTGCTCGCCACTGTGCGATAGGGCACGCGTCCGCCAGCCAGTCTTCCATTTGGCATCGACACCATGGTGGTAGCACGACATGTGTGTGGTCGACCACGCGTAATTTGGTGTGGATGAGTACCACTCGATGATGTCTAGCTCACCGTATGGGTCGTTGGCCTTGGGGTTGTCGTTGCAGTTTTGGAGCGTATTGCCACTCACCATCCACAGCGATGGCCGCGTGCCACGCTTGCCATTCCAATTAAACTTCGCCCGAATCTCGGCTCGGAATGGCTTAGTGCCGTCCACAACCTTGCCCTTGTTTTTGACCCGTCCACTGAGGTAGCGGGTTGTGGTGCCGCTGGGGCAGGGCTGCTCACTCATGTTGGCACTGGTGAGCGGCTCGTTCAAATTGCTCACGCAGTGGCGCTGCGTGGTAATCTCGAGATGGCTGTTGGCGACCTTGAGATTATTTGGGCTGTAGGCGAGGTGGGTATTGCGCAAGTTGTCAGTATTTTGCTTTAGTATGTCCCACTCACCAGACACAGCCGAGCCAGTAAACTCATCGTGCCACACCATACCCCATTGGTCGGCATGTGTTGTGCCATGATAGAGAAGTGCAAGCAACACAACACTACCAAGTGCCGCAAGCACAATAATTGCTTTTTTTATCACCGTTTTGTCCCCCCCTGTTTTTGTCTAAAAACGTTATGAGCATGATTATAACGCTTATGGTTAGTTTTTTGCAAGGGGTTAGGCCCATAATCTTGCAAGACTCGCTGCATAATGCATATTTTTGCCAGGGCGAGAGAGCACTGTATATTCTCGCAGTGTGGGCAGTTATCCACGCGATTTCCACAGTACGATGTGGTTTTTACACTGCTACAGAGATGGGGTAATAAGGGGTGGTCTTTTGGGCTATTACAACAGAGGATAGTGGGGTATACTAGAGGCACAACAACCTAACACAAAGGAGGGTGTATGACGAAGTTAATTAACTATTCGCTGGCAGGTGTGGCAGTGGCCGCAGCCATGGTGTGCCTGAGTGGTGCGCCAGCTCATGCTACCGAGCAAGAGCTCAGTGCAGCGCGTGCGGCGTGTAGTACAGTGGTAGGGCAGGTTAAGGCGGCCAAAGCATATGCCTACTGGAAGATGCCGGAGGGCTACCCAGAAGACCACAGCGCCGATGCGACCAACAGCTTTCGCCAGCAGCACGGCTGGGTGGTAGCCGGCACAGAGGTGTACGACTGGGCATCTAACGAATCATTTGCCAACAGTGGGCGCTTTGTCTGGGGGAGCAAGACGGTCAACTTTGCGCCAGGGAATTTCTGCCTGAGTAGTGGCAAGACGACGGGTGGCCGCGAGCTCCTTCTTACCTTCCAAAAGGATGGCAACCTCGTACTCTATAGCCACACTGGCACGGCCCAGTGGGCATCGAATACTCAAGGTAAGGGTGCACGCCTGGCCTTCCAGGGCGACCGCAATATTGTTGTGTACGACAAGAACGATAAGGCCATCTGGGCATCGAGCTGGCAGTGGAGCACACCACGCCGCGGTGCCAAGATTGCTCAGCCTGGCCAGCGCTGGTGGCACGGCTATGCCAAGGCGCAGCAAACACCAGAGTGGTTCCATGCGTTGCGCCGCGTCACAACCAAGCCACAAGACACTGGCGTGCTCACCCTGCGTGCCACCGACCGCACCATCGAGGGTATCCCCGAGACCAACTGGGCCTCGCCACAGTACCCACAGCGCGCTACCTATGGCTCGGTAGTGGTAACCAACGAAGCACGAGGCGATGGCATACGAAACCACGTCAACATCGTTGGGACGTTTGATAACTAAGCCGCATATGTAGCCTATATCACGTTCTGCTCACTATGCCCCGCATCATACTGATGCGGGGTGTTTGGTTTTCTGTGGAGCAGTGTAAAAGCCGTTTTAAAATGCCTTGACCTAAGATAGCACCTATTGTCGCTATGCTTGCCCATAGAGCAGGGTTATACTATTATATCTAGTATCACAAGGTAAGTAAGGATCAACTTATGAGCAAAAAAGAAGGACTACAGACAGAAACCAACTGGTACGACCGATCAGCGAAGATTGTTGGCTCGGTGGCAGCGCTAGCGGTTACCACAGGAGGTGTGGCTGGCTGTGCAAGCTTGGAAAAAGATGTGGGTGTGACGATAGAAAGGCAATGCACAACACACGACGGTGGTCTCGTTGGCTGGGAGAATGTTTCGTATAAAGATAACCCACCTTCCTTTACCGGGTATGAAGCCGATAAGGCAACGCTTCATTGCCCAAAGGGGTCGACCGTTACGCCGGAGCACAGCGTGAGCTATACATTATTTGACCCAACTGACCCCACGCAGCTCAATCATGCACGATGGGATCAGATGAAGGGCGAGAGTGTCTCGTATATTGTCAAAGAAACAAATCGTGACGACCCAGTCCTGACGACAGAAAGCGACAGCACTGGTACCGAAGTGACAATACGCACGGTGGAGCAGAGTGGGCTTGCTGTGCATCTGGATCGATACGAACAAAAGAAACCATCACACGATAAGTAAAAATAATCTCACCTGCCTTGCTAGGCTATATAACGGGGAAGGAATTTGAAATAGATGAAAACAATCTATATCCACGAATCTGGCACGTTGGACTTGGGCTGCCATAAGCCCTACTTTGTCATGGCAGCGCTGATGATCGACGACGAGAAAGCGCTCAAACGAATGACGAATCTTATCCGGCGGGTAAACGGCCACGTTTTGCGACGATACAAACCAGGGTCATTTCTTGTCGATTGGTATGCCAAAGAACATATTGAGCAGTATATTACGAAAAGCCTACCAGCTCGGGATGATCACTCTATCACGTATGTTGTGATGAAGCGTGACAAAAAAGAGACGCGAATGCGCAATAAAGCAGCACGTATCCATATGCGGCAGGTGCTGCTGCGTCGGCTGCTGCTCGATACACTGGTGCGGTGTCATGAGGATGTGCGTATCGTTGTGAGCAATAAGACGATTAAGGCGGCAACGGCGCGCCAGATGCAGCGCTACATGCAGCAGCAGGCGCGTGAGCACGGGTACCAGCATACACTTGTGATTGACACAGTTGAGCCACAAGCACATTATGGATTACGCATGGCACATTTCATCACTCATCTTGTTTTTACGACATATATGCGGCCAGTGTATCTTGGTCGGGTGTTGCACAATCTCCCATTGGCGCGGCTTCGCATTGCAAAAGGTGAATTCATTCACGAGAGCCATACCGACTGGTTGATCAATCAGCTTACTTGATGATATACTAAGTGGGCACCACGTGTGGTGTCTGTGGAGTCAGTCTTATGCCTTGCTCAGTGTAGTAAGTGACGTGTATCACGTGTATCGTCACCGAGACATAAGCATCCATGGCGCGTTTGCTGAACGCGCCATTTTTTGATGTCATGTTCCTATAGATTATCTCATTTATTTCCATGCCAGAGAAGTTTCAAGTATTGGCATACTCATTACTCGAAGAGCTTAATACACCACTTATATCCAAGACTGGCAAGGTAAAGTCGACACGACAGGTATCGACCGTAGTGGTCGCCCAATATAGCGTAGAGCACTCTTACTGATACACCTCAGGCTTCAGCACACCAATATACGGTAGGTTGCGGTAGTGCTGGCGGTAGTCGAGGCCGTAGCCCACCACGAATTCATTGGGGGTGGGGATGCCAATGTAATCTGCCTGCACATCCACCGTGCGGCGCTCGGGTTTATCCAGCAGGGTGCAGAGCTTGGTGCTGGCGGTGTGGCGCCCGGCAAAGAGCTCAAACAGCGCCTGGGCAGTGTGGCCTGTATCCACGATGTCTTCTACCAGTAGCACATGTCGGCCAGCCACGTCCGTATCGAGGTCTTTGAGGATACGCACATTGCCAGTGGAGGTTAGCTCGTCGCCATAGCTCGAGACATCCATAAAGTCGATTTCCAGCATGCAATCCATCGCCCGCACCAGGTCGATCATAAAGGGCGCCGCCCCGCGCAAAATCCCCACCACCAGCGGGTTTTTACTGGCATATTCCTGGCTCAGCTGCCGGCCCAGGCGCGCCACAGCACGCGCAATGTCATCGTTGGTAAAGAGGATTGTTTCGATATCATGATGCATAAGGATTATTGTAGCAGATATGGGGTGCGGGGGCGAATTTTTGGAAGATGGGTGCAGTGAGAAATGTGTGGAGGCGCGAACAATGCTACAATACCATCATGACACAACGTACCATCCCACCCCATGCTCGGATGATTCCGCCCGAAGCACAGTGTGTCTTTGCAGGCGAGATATTTAGCGTTTATCAGTGGCCGCAGCGGCTGTATGATGGCTCGGTGGCGACCTTCGAGATGGTGCGCCGGCCCGATACAGTGTTCGTTATTGCAGTGGATGATGCGGGCAACGTACTGGTGAATGACGAGGAGCAGCCAGGCGGCATTGTGCGGCGTGGCCACCTGCCAGCGGGGCGGGTCGACCCTGAGGATGCGACCATCATTGCAGCAGCCCAGCGTGAACTGCGCGAGGAGGCAGGCTGGGAATTTGCCGACTGGCAGCTGCTGGAGGTAGTGCAGCCCGAGCCAAAGATGGAGTGGTTTATCCACCTGGTATTGGCCCGGCAACCCGTGCGCCACATGCCGCCGCGCTACGATGCGGGCGAGCGGATAACCACTCGAGCGATCTCCTGGCAGGAGCTTGTGCAATCAGCGGTGCTACTGCGGCACTTCCCGTGGCTGCGCGATGTTGCCTCGGTGGAGGAGCTTGCTCCGCGCCATAGGGGCGACCTATAGGGGGAGTAGGGGTGTGGGTATAGCATAAGTCAGCATGGAGCGTGCTTGGTTTTATCTCACACAATGAATTAATGACTGCCGCATCAGGTTGAGTCACATTGCTGGGCAAGACAATTGCTCTCCCCGCCAGATACGGTATAATAAAGAAATTATGAATCGACCTATCAAACAGATAAAACAGATCAAGCAGCAGGGTAAGCTTCTGCAGATTTTTTGGCAGGCGCTGGCAGTAGCGACGGTGGTGGTGAGTGTGAAGTTCGTCCTGCACCGCCTGGGATGGGAGCCGATCGAGCAGAGCTCGCTGCACAATAGCGTCATATCCAGTGTGACCTTTGTGATTGGTTTTTTGCTCTCGGCCACGATCGCAGACTACAAAGAGTCGGAGCGGATCCCAGCGGAGTTTGCAGCGCTGCTAGAGGATATGTATGATGATGCCGCGGCGATTCATCAGAGCTATCCGGTGTTTGATATCGATGGCTTTCGGCACCAGCTGCATGCTGTGGCTCAAGGGTTTTCGAGCGATGTGCGCCACTCGGCCTACGATGCTCGGCAGGATATCCGGGGCTTAACGCCGTATTTTGCCACGATGGAGCAGGGCAATGTGCCGCCCAACTTCATCGTCAAGCTCAAGCAGCAGCAGACGGTACTGCTCCGTCACCGCCACCGGGTAGACTACATCCAGCGGATCCGCTTTATCCCCTCGGCATCTATCTTGGCGCGCTCTATTGTGGTGGCGTTGCTTGGCCTCCTGCTCATTACCAACATCGACCCGTTCGTCGCCAGCCTAACGGTGGTGGGGCTGATTAGTTTCGTCTTGGTGTATATGATCATCCTCATCCACGTCATCAGCACACCCTTCCACAAGGCGGGCAAAACCCGCGATGACGTAAGCCTCTTTCTTATCCGCGACGCGGAGGAGTATCTGAGCGGCTCAAACGATGCGGCGAGTAAATAGGCCGGGCTCGGTGTGTCAATAGAAGCAGAGGTGTGAGAGGCGCGATATTTCTTGTGATAATCTCGGCCATTACGCTCCTTGCTGGAGTGGCATAGAGGCTACTATGCACCAGGTGTTACACGCCAGTAAAATATGAGAATTTGTGGCGTCTATGAATCACTGTGTTACCAAGAGTCACCGTCAGCAACAGATATGCAACCTGTAGAACAGAAGCTTGAAGCTATAACGGTTACCCTTTTTGCTTATTGGGTATATAGCTATTATCGCCCAACATTGCTATAATAGAACTGTACTAACACTAACCATGGAGGATATCACATGGGACTTACTGACGACATCAAAGCCAAAGCTCAAAAAGTAGCTGATGACGTACAAGACAAAGCCGAAGAAGTAGCTGAGAAGGCTAAAGACGCTGCAGAAAACGCCGTCGATACCGTAAAGGAAAAGGCGAACGACGCCAAGAACAAAGCTCACGAAACCGAGGGCTACGTAAAGGGCAAGATGGATCAATAAATCCTGCGCTTTTTATAGCCACCAGAGCTGCTCCATATATAGGAGCAGCTCTTTTGGTGTGAGTGCACATTTGCGGGGCGATGACTGCCAGGATGTCTCACAATCTAATAGTATCTCTAGCGGCCACCCCGCATAGATACCCCATACCCCATAGCACATGCATGCAGGGGGTATTAGCTATCGCTGCACCATGCTACACTAAGGAGTATGACGAAACCATTTGTACTGCTGCAGTCGCGCCCTGAGGATGAGGCGTCGGATAACGAATATCAAGCATTTTTGCACTTTGGTGGCCTTGCACCGGGTGACCTTGAGCGAGTGCGTATCGAGGCAGGGCAGCGCCCCGCGCAGCCGCTCAGCGCCTATAGTGGTGTGCTGATGGGTGGTGGCCCAGCCAACTTTGCCTACGCTCCGGCCGAGAAGCCCGCCGAGCAGCGCGAGTTCGAAGCTGTAATAATGCCGCTCCTGCGCGAGATTATTGCTCGCGACATCCCATTTCTTGGTGCCTGTCTGGGGGTTGGCGCGCTGGTGTCGGCACTGGGTGGTACGCCGAGCTTTGCGTATGGTGAGGCAATTGGTGCTGTGCCGATCACCCTCACGCCAGCAGCTAGGGATGACCCACTCCTCGCTGGCTTACCCACTACCTTCGACGGCTTCGTTGGGCACAAAGAAGGGGTGCTCGAGCCACCAACTGCTTGTACTGTCTTGGCGCGCTCGCGTACCTGCGTGCAGATACTGCGAGTGGGGCGCAACGTGTATGCCACGCAGTTCCATCCCGAACTCGACCCTGAGAGTCTTGCCTTGCGCATCGATATCTATCGCCACGCTGGCTACTGTGCTCCAGACGAAGCCGATACTATCATTGCCAATGCCCGCCGGCAAACCGTCACTGAGCCAGTCAAGATTCTGCGCCAGTTTGTGCAGCGGTATCGGCAGTAGACCTTACGCTCAGTTTTTTATATCCTGCATTCAATAACTCCCCTCGAGCTGTTAATAGTCGATATGGCTACTGTATTGCTAGACAAAAGCCGGCTCGTAATACACACCCTATTACTTACCAGATAAAGTGACAGGGAAGAGAACATAAGGGGTCTCGATACGCTAAAGAATGCGGGCTGATTGTCAATTTCTTATGCAAAATATAGCCCCTCACCCATATGGGTAGTAGGCTATAGCACACACCTCTATGCGATACTGGCAGTGAGATGCTGGCGGTATCTTGCTTGAGCACAATCACATCAAAACATATTGCGCAGCCTATATAGCAGGTGGCCTATAGGGTATTGATAGAAACAGAGGTAATAAAATTTGCAAATCATCAATATATCATATATGATAAGGAGCATTATGAAATTATTTGGAGAATATTCAATACCTCGTAGCGTGCAGATTCATGCTCATTCTGTTGTCCCACCATCGATCAAGCGCTACGACGGTGCACATACTACACCAGTTAGCCTGGCAACTGACATACGTCTAGAAGGTGAGGGGCGCAAACAGCAACTGGTGGTGGATGGATACCCCATCACCCACCCATAGGGTAGGGGGTGTCTCTATGTAGCAGCGTGGCACACTGCCTCAATGTTATGCCCGTTTGGGTCGATGAGGAAGGCACCATAATAGTCTGGATGATAGATCGCCCGCACGCCTGGTGCGCCATTGTCCTGCGCTCCTGCTGCTAGGCCGGCTGCATAGAACGCATCAACTGCTGCCCGCGATGGTGCAGCAAAAGCAAAGTGTAGCGGCGATGATGGCTCGCCTTGCCCAAGCCAAAATATCCCAGTGTGTTGCGTCTGGTCTGGATTACTAAAGCCTACGCCATAGGATTCATCAATTGTTTTGGCGTAACCTAGCGGTGCCAACACTGCTTCATAAAAGGCCTTGCTTGCTTCAATATCTTTAACTATAATGCCGAAATGATCGATCATGAGGTACCTCCTTGTGATATACCGCTTAGTATGTTGTCTCCCAGTATACGCCACAAATGATGACAGCAGTGTGTCAGTATTGATTGATTTTTTGTGTTTTTTGATATCGCTCTGTGCTTCGGTGCTGCGCTACCATCGCGCGGAGCTGCACTGGCTCATCGACGATGACACTGGGCGGGAGGTGGCAGATTGCTTCGCAGGTGATTGCGAGCTGTGGCGTATAGAAGGTAGCGCGAGCATGGTCGACATCGAGAAATGATCCGTCAAGCACCTCTGCTACCGCCAGCGCATCGTGCGCAGCATAGCGGAGCTCTACGTGTGTGTAGCCAGCGATTGGTTGGCGCGAGAAGACAACGCTGCTCGAGTAGTCGTCACTAGTGGAGGTGTCTGGATAAGGCCTGGGTGAGAAGCTCTCCTCTCGCGGTGAGAGGCGAATGATGCGCCGCAACTTGAAGAGACGAAAATCCTGGCGCAGCTGGCAAAACGCCCACACATACCAACTCGCTTGCCGAAACACCAGCTGATGTGGCTCGATCACTCGCTCTGTCTGGCCATCATAGCCAATGTAGTGCATCTGCATGCAGTGTTGCTCCTCGATCGCCTGCTGCAATTGCTCAATCTTGTGCTGAACTGGGTGTCCCGCTGCCCAGGGTCTAAAGTTGATAGCATACATCGGCATCACAGACTGGTCATCTTCGGGGAGAAGCTTGGCGTGCAAGGTGGTGATCGATGATTGACGGGCGACACTCTGGAGACCTGTCAGCGCACTTGCTAGATGCTGCTTGTCGGTAGTGGAGAGAATGCGCCAATCAAGCGTGTAGTGCGGCATGAGGGCGAGCCCACCATCGCGGCCAGCCCGAGTGATAATAGGAATACCCGCCTGGTTCAGCGTCTCGATATCGCGCAAAATAGTACGCTTCGACACCTCAAAGCGATCGGCTAGTTCCTGAGCGGTGGCTCTGTCTCGCTCGCAGAGGAGCGACAGAATGGCGAGTAGGCGCTGGAGTTTCATAATAACCTTACCAGATAATTCGTATAGCAATTATATACCACTATTGTAGCAACGTATGGCTCGTCATGACAAAGAAAGATGTTTATGAGAGCAGATTTTAGATAGGTTAGTGGTATATAGACAGTAGGGGTATAGGTATTATTGCAGGATATACAACTCGGCGTGCTGTGTAGTCACCTAATAAAGATAGTGGCGTCTTGGTGTGCAAATATGTGTTGCGGGGCTTATGAAATGGTTGCTTTGCGTGAGAGGGTGCTACCTTGTTTTCACTTCCTATCATCACTCGGGACAAAAGACACAGCGGGTTGAGCAGTTATATAGCAGTGTAAAAGCAAAAAACGGCCACCTAACAGTGGTCTAGTGCCAGTAAAAAATCTCCACGACTTTTCCACATCACCGCAGACACTAGATATGGGCACGCTATATATAGCGTAGGTAAGGTAGAACCCTTGGCAGAAACAGAGGTAGTGACGGCACGCATCACCAGCACAATGCCGTATATAGCGCGCACCCTGCGCACCATATGGTATAATTACCTCGATAACCCCATAAACAAGGAGACAAGCAGATGAGTAATTTTCCGGTAGTGCGCGTTGAGCGTGTTGATGTGCGGAATGAGAGCGCGTCGAAGATCGATGTGTGGGCACGCATCAAGAATGAGTCCGACCGGCAGGTGAAGGTTGTGAGCTGGGAGTATCTAGGGAATATGCGTAACGAGTCGCACACGCTTAACCCGGGCAACACAGTGGATGTGATGCTCTACAGCGGCGCACCCAAGAATTATCCAGACCAAATGTATATTCGCTACGAAGCCGAGCACGATGGTGGCAGACATTACTTCTTGGCACGGCACCAGGCGAAGTTTGATGAGCGCTATAACAATGACACGAAATGGTATCGGCCATCAGATTGGATGGAGTTCCAGCGCGTGGACCGCGGTAACTAGCATGGCAGCCACTCCACGCATTTTCTACACTGATGGCAGTGCCAGCCCCAACCCTGGCCCGGGCGGTTATGCCGTCATCGAGCAGGGTAAGCCCGTGGCGCTGGGCAGCGAGCCAGGCAATACGACGAACATCCGCATGGAGGGGATGGCCCTCATCGCAGCCATGCAGTTGGCTGGGGCTGAGGAGTGTGAGATCCATACCGATAGCGAATTTTGGGTTAATGTCCTCACTAAGTGGGCACCTGGCTGGGCAGCCAAGGGCTGGCGCAAGAGCAGCGGGCCGATCAAGAACCTCGAGCTCGTCCAAGAAGCCTATGCGCTTTATACCACCGTGCAGCCGAAGCTCATCTGGGTGCGCGGCCACAACGGCCATGAGCAAAATGAGCTAGCTGACCAATGGGCCAACCGAGCACGAGCCGGGGAGCGGCTTGGAAAAGAGTGAACAACTCAAAAACCGGTCATAGCGACCGGTTTTTTAATTATGGAAAATCTGGCTGCGGAGTGCTTACTATATATAAAAGAATGTGTACCCTATGTATCAGACTCAAGCTCGTTGAATAGTCTTGGATCGTAGCCAAGCAGCTGGATAGCTCGTTCTTCCTCTGACCTAGAGCTAGCTGCTGCTTGAGCGGTAGCTTGGGCAGCAGCATCTTTCTTGTCGCGTTGTGCTACATCGACGAGGTGGATATTTCTAACACAAATATATGCTATACTATTACCAATATCACTAATATCCAGAGTGCGACGAGGGACTGGCCCGATGACTCGCCAGCAACCTGCCCAGGAAGTGAGCAAGGTGCTAATTCCAGCCTGTGCGCAGGGAAGATATGAGATACATAAGAGCATAGCTCCGTTCTCGCCTGGCAGTGCAGGATAAGAGAAGGGAGTTTTTTATGACAGCAACGACTATAATATCAGCACAGTTTCGCACTGCCGAGAGTGTGAGCCCAGGCCACCCCGATAAGCTGTGCGACCAAATGAGCGACGCCATCCTCGATGCCTACCTAACTCACGACCCGCAGGCACGTGTGGCGGTGGAAGTGTGTGGCGGCCACGGCACGGTGTTTGTGACGGGCGAAGTAACGTCCCGAGCAGTGGTGGCAGTAGCGCCGATTGTGCAGCGTTTGGCGGGGAGTGAGATAGAGATTATTGAGCACATTGCGCAGCAGAGCCCGGAGATTGCGCGCGGTGTGGATGATGGCGGGGCGGGCGACCAAGGCGTGATGATCGGCTACGCTTGCAACGAAACGCCTGAGCTGCTTCCACTAGAAACAGTGCTGGCGCGGCGATTGAACCAATTCTTGTATCAACGTTGGCCCTACGATGGCAAAACGCAAGTAACACTGCGTGGCGGGCAGATAACGGCAATTGTTGCAAGCTTCCAACACGCGCCAAAAGACGAATTAACAGAGGCGGTAGAGGAGTGGCTTCAGCAGCAAACGTATGTGAACACATTTTTTAAGGATAAGCAATATGACGCGCCAGTGCTACACTGCAACCCAGCCGGGGACTGGCAGATTGGTGGCTTTGCGGCTGATGCTGGCCTGACGGGGCGCAAGCTCATTGTCGATAACTACGGGCCGCGAGTGCCAATTGGTGGTGGAGCCTTTAGCGGCAAGGATGCCACCAAGGTGGATCGCTCGGCGGCGTATATGGCGCGGCGCATTGCAGTGGATTATCTACGGCAGCACCACGCGCAGGAGGTGCTGGTGCGCCTGGCGTATGCAATCGGCCACGACCAGCCCGTCGAGGCCATCGCCATCATCGATAGTGTAGAGCAGCCTATTACAGGCTACGACCTCAGCCCGCATGGCATCATCACCTCGCTTCAGCTCACTCAGCCTATCTACGAGCCAACCGCCCGCTGGGGGCACTTTGGTGAGGGGTTTGTGTGGGATCGGTAGGGTGGTGAGGCTGAGCCAATATTTCATCAGGTGAGTTTGCTGCAGTGGGCTGATAGGGTGTCTTGACGTGCGGCTTCCTTCTATTGTATTTTTTGCCCCATTGTGCTTTACTATAATAATTCTATGCGCGAAACAATTGTGACACCCAAATCAGCAGCAACTGCATATGTAAGTGCGTTTTTTGTTGGTGAAGAGCACCCAGCGGCACGGCTCGGTATGGTGATCGACCTCACCTTTGATGATAAAGATAATCCAGAATTTGATATAGCAATTGGCAATTATGGGGGGCATTGGCAGCTTGCTCAGCGTGCTGGTAAGCATAATTTGCGTGCACCATTGCCGCTGTGCTGTGCATATGACCAAGGCATGGCGCGTGGGTGGTTTGATGAAACACTTGGCGGTAGTGTGGCGCATGGCGTAGACGACCTCCGCGAGACGAATATTCAAACACCCGAAGAGACGCGGCGTATAGTGGCTATTGGTGGCTTGGTAGTAGCGCATTTTCTCGATAATCCACAGCAGGCATTCCTTGCTCACCTCAGTCGTCGGCACGCAATAGCCATGCAGTCATTTAATACAGCACAACTGCAAGCACTTGAGCAAACGCACTACACGCAGCTCATTCCTGGTAGTGCAACATTACCACAATAGACTACCCATACTTTGCCTCTCACCCCACAACCTTGTATACTAGAACCTATGGATCAGACACTTGCACAGGAGATTTTGCTCAGTGGTCAGAGTGCGCTGCTGACAGGCCCGGCGGGCACGGGCAAGACACATGTGCTGGGGCAGTTCATCCGCCAGTGCAAGGCGGATGGCAAGTATGTGTCCGTCACTGCTACGACGGGGCTTGCGGCGACGCACCTAGGTGGTAGCACCATCCATGCATGGGCGGGAATTGGCATCCACGATAGCTTGCCGAACAATTTTTTTGATCACCTGTCGAAGACGCGGCGCGATATTATTGCTAAGACAGATGTGCTTATTATCGATGAGATCAGTATGCTGCACGACTACCGCCTGGATATGATCGACGAAGTGTGCCGCCGCGTGCGCGAGGTGCCGAATCAGCCTTTTGGTGGGCTGCAGGTAGTGATGAGTGGAGACTTCTTTCAGCTGCCGCCAGTCAATCGCGATGGTGGGCGGCAGGGGAGCTTTGTGGTGCAGTCGCAAGCCTGGCGCCAGCTCGACCCAGCCATTCTGTACCTCGACCAGCAATACCGCCAGCAAAAGGGCGACGCTCTGCTCGATATCCTGACTGCCATGCGAGCTGGTGATCTGCGCCGACGCCATGCCGAGCAATTACTGGCCCGCACAGAGGTAGCACCGCCTCACGAGAGCGACCTAACCGAGCTTCATACCGTCAATATCGATGTCGATCGGATCAACCAAGCCCGCCTCGCTGAGCTGTCTGGCGACGAAGTATCATACCAGCGTAGCAGTACTGGTGGGCAAAATTATGTTGATACGCTGCAGCGGAGTATCCTCGCGCCGGAGGTGCTGGTGCTCAAGCGGGGTGCACTGGTGATGGCCATCAAGAACGACCAAGCACGGCGCTTTGCCAACGGGAGCATTGGCCAGGTAACAGGCTTCGAGCCAGGCACAGACTACCCGGTGGTGGAGTTTCGTAATGGCCATGTGGTGACAATGCAGCCTGATACCTGGGAGCTACGCGATGGTACGCGCAAGCGGGCCAGTATCTCGCAGTTGCCGCTGCGCCTGGCTTGGGCGATTACTGTGCACAAGAGCCAGGGGATGACGCTCGATAGCGCGCGCATCGACCTACGCAAAGCCTTTGTTCCGGGTATGGGTTATGTAGCACTGAGCCGCGTCAAAAGTCTAGATAATATATATCTCACTGGTATCAACCGGATGGCACTTACCATGAGTGACGAAGCGTATATCATCGACACGCAGCTGCGCACCCGGGCTGCCCAAGATGCCGAGCGCTTTGCCCATCTGCGCGAACAGGTTGCTCAGCGTGCTACGATGCCGCAGAAAAAGCCAACGAGTAAAACTGGCAGCACTAGCTGGGCGGCCAAAATCGCCACAATGCGCCAGACCCACCCCAACGCCTACAAACCATGGACAAAAGTCGACGACGAGACACTCAAGCAAGGCTTCGTCCAAGGTGTGAGTATTCGCCAGCTCAGCCGCGAGCTCGGCCGGCACGAAGGCTCGATAAAAATGCGATTGCAAAAGCATTTTGGCGAGGATGCGGTGCAGTAGCGCATCGCTATCCCAAAGTCTGGGGTCGTCTCATATTTTTCGCAAAATATAGCAAACAAAGATGAATATTATTCTAGTATATTCAGCTCCTACACAAGAGCTGCGAACTTCTCAGTAGCTCCCGTAAGTTGCTAATTGACAAACCTCCTCGATATCTCTTACAATAAGTAACCTAGACAATAAGGAGAAAATATGGCAAATCCAGAGAGAGAGAGCCTTAACAGGTAGTGCTGAGCAAACCACTGCAGATACTGCAGGGAGTGGTGAGATTTCGCTCCAGTCACTTAGTAACCTGATGAGCGGCAAAACACTGCGCGATATCAAAGCAGTACACCAGGGGGTGACTGCAGACTTGAGCGAAGCACGCCAGGTTGTCGAGCAACTACACCAAGGGACGAGCGAGGAGGTTGTGAATGCACTGCGGACGATCCTCGCGCTAGATCATACAACACGGCAGCAGGAATACCCTGCATTGCAGCAGTTTGTTAACAGAGCCAAGCCGTCGCACTACCACACACCTCTCGTGCGCGCAGCCTTGCAGGCGGATGTACCCATCTGGCTGCATGGCGAGGCGGGGAGTGGCAAGTCGACTGCCGGTGAGCAAGCGGCAAATAGCCTCGGCTTGCCATTTCGCTCTATATCGCTCGGGCCAACGACATCCAAGTCCGATCTCATGGGCTATCGCGATGCAACTGGTAACTACCATAACACAGCCTACCGTGAGGTGTATGAAAATGGTGGTGTCTTTATGTTTGATGAGATTGATAATGGCAGCGCAAGTATTTTGACTATCCTCAACAGTGCGCTTGCCAATGGCCATGGCGAGTTTCCGGATAGTAGAGTGCCACGCCATGAGACGGCGCGCTTCATCGCCAGTGCCAACACAATTGGCCGCGGAGCAACGAGTGAGTATGTGGGCCGGGCACCGATCGATGCAGCCACTATCGACCGCTTTGCCTTCATCCCGATGGACACTGATGAAGATCTGGAGGATGCACTGATACTTGGCACAGAGATAAACCGCTCACCACTCGACATCTCGGCTGGTGAGGTGCCTAGCCCCAAAGAGTGGCTGGCTACGGTGCGAGCGCATCGCCAAGCACTGGGTGAGCTTGGCATCCGCGCTATCATTAGCCAGCGTGCTAGCTTGTATGGCGTACGCCTAGCTAAGCAAGGCGTTGGTAAGGATTGGCTGGGCGAGATGCTCCTCTATAAGGGTATGAAGGAGCATGACCGCGAGAAGCTAGCTGAGAATGCCAAGCGGTTGATGCCGAAGGTGCAGGAGGCGCTTGGCTACAAGACTCGCGAAGCTACGGAAGACAAAGAGCTTGATGAATCTCACAGTAAGTCATCTCAAGAAAATCAGCAAAAAGATACTGAAAAGAGAGACGATAATGAGTGGTTTACACTACCGGAGGATAAAGAAATTACTGTCAGTGGAGCGATCAGTGGAGTGGATATAATAGGGTTTGAGGACTCTCTCGGTCATTCTCTAAACATTCTCTTATCAAGCGGCTACAATATCAATAGGTTAGACACTAGCGACTACGGCACCAGTGTATTTGCCCGAGTGTGTTGGGATTTGGAATCGATGCATTCGCGTGAGTTAACAGACATATTACAAATACCAAAAATCACTAGCGCAGTAGAGCGGATCTTTGGAGACTCCGAAATTTGGACGACAAAGAAGGTCCTTATCTCAGATATTGTTGCTGCGGTCAATGCAGCTGATGGATCTTGGCGGGACGGCAGTAAACACATCCCACGATGGGAAACAGGAGATGATGATAATGACATCGAGGTGGAAGTGCATGACCGAATAGAATTTGTAAAAAAACACTTTTCACAATTGAACGACTATGATGTTCAGGATTACGCCAAGCAATTTGAAGCCTGTCATGGTTTTACCCCAGGAAGGTTTACACTTTATAGTTGGCTGAGGCAACATCCTAAGGTGGGTGGTAAGCAGCAAGGGAGCCACTAGATGCGTCACTTTGAGCAAGAGTATGACGGTCGTACGATGTACTTTCGTCAGCTCGATAGCATTGGCGAAATGATTGATGCGATGCAGCATGCGCCTGAGCAGCAAAAGCAGTCTGGTCTCAGAGCAGCGAGCCTGGAGATAGATGAGTGGCGGTGGTCGGATACGAAGACGATGGATGAGGCTCTCGAGTTAGCGCGCTATGGCTGGGAAGGGGGCCGCCAGCATTTGCGTCAGGCGGTGGGGCGTATCGCTCTTGACCAGCTAGTGGGGCGGCGACCAATTGTGGAGTCTCGGCTAGATTTCGCTGGTGATGAGGTAGATATCGGTGCCTACCTACACGGCGAGCCCGAGCATATGGTAGACTACCAAGTCCGCCAGGATACTCACGGGAAGCAGGCAATGATGTACGTTAATGCATCAATGGCTAGCAGAGTCTCGTCCGAGCGGATTATGCAGCGTGGCGGGGCGCTGTATGCAGCGATTGAGGCACTGCGCACCGAGGGGTATTCGCTTGGCCTCACGATGGTGGACTCGACAAAAAATAATTACTTTTCCCATTACACTGAATACCAGATACCGGTAGTGCAGCCAGGGGAACATCTGGATATCGACACAGCGGCATTTTGCTTGGCACACCCAGCATTCTTGCGCCGCGGGGTATTTGCCCTCAATGAACATGAGCCAAATGACATACGCCACGCTATGGGGTATATGGTGGGTGGAGGCTATGGCGAACCAACCCGCATGGCCTCAGATCTCCCGCCACACAGCTTTCTCATCGACCAAGGTGAGGGGCTCGACCTTAGGAGCGATGATGACATGCAGCGCTTTGCCCAGAAAGTGGTTGACCGCACACTGGAGACGCTGGGGCATGGGCCAGCAAGCGACGAGCGGTAACACTACCGGATGTAGCAATAGGCTTTACACCCCAAATATAGTACACTAGAAACCATGCATAACGAACCAAACACACAAACCCCTACTACCGATACTACCCCAGTAATGCCACCAGAGCTAGCTGCTGCGCCGCAGAGTGATGCAGACGTAGCCGCTCATGCCGAGACTCAGCCAACAGATATTACCGCACAGTCTACGGCTGACACGTCTACCGATGCTACTGACATCTTCCTCTGGGCCAACCAAGCCGACCGTGACAAAGACCAGCTGGAGGTAGATCTCTTCCTCTTTACCAAGGGTTATACGGTGTATGCCACCAACTATGCAGCCGAGCTCAAGGCGCAGCTCAAGGTGCTCTTCCTCTACGATATGATCACAGCGGTGCAGACGGGTGCAGCGACTGGCCTGATGGTGCGCGACTTTGAGGCGGCCAAGGCTGAGGAGAATGTCCTTGAGCGCACCACGCTCGACCAGGTAGTGCACGCTCAGGAAGTCATCGAGCAGATCACCTACGGCGAGGCAGATCTCGAGACCTTCAACGAGGGTGACCATGAGTTCAAGAAGGTTAAGGGTATCATTGCGCGCTTCCGGATGGGCACAGATGGCGAGCCATTCTTTGTGGCCAAGCTGCTGCCTCAGTCGCAGGTGCTCAAGGGGGCAACCGCCTGGATGTACAGTGGTGGGTCGTTCCAGCCATTTGTGGCTGATGCTGGCCTGCGCATTACGCCGGATAATCAGGTATTGATCGTTGGCAACGATATCTTTGCCTTTAGCGAGAGCAAATTCGTCCGGCTCTTTGGCTACGATGCCAAGAAGCACGCTGTGGCGGAGGAGAAGATTGCTGCCATCACCCAGCAGTTCAAGCTCACCTTGCCTGAGGGGCTCACGCTCGACCGCCTGGTGCGCGATACGCCAGCGCTGGTAACTAAACTGCAAAAGCTCGATCCCGCCCAGGTGACACAAGACCAACTCATCGACCACGCTGATGAAATGGGCCTGGGCCTGATGACGGACGATGCGGCAGGGAGTATCATTATCATGGATGCCAAGGATGCGGCCGTTTTTGTCAATCTCCTCAACGACGACTATGTCACGAGCGACCTGACTGGTGTCAAATACGAAATGCGCGGCAAGAAAATCTTGCGCGAGAATGAGCAATTGCCGGAATAGGGAAGAGATATTCTCTGTGTCTAGCTAGTATCATGCTATTGGACAAGAAAATATCTGGAGGCCAGCGACCAGGCAAGCGGGAGAGCTCTGTGTTTCGTCATAGGGTGTTGATCTCAAAACTCTCATGTTCTCTCACGCTCCACCTCCCCACACTCCCTCCTCAGGAACACTATAAGGGTCGATATTCACTGGATATCGACCTCTTGACGCCAGGGCTGAAAACAGATTATTGCAATCTGTTTTCACACTCCATCGGATGAAGTGATGGGGAGATGGAGCGAGCGCAAAGAAAGAGAGACGATGCTTCCACCCAATAATTCTATTTTTCTTAATCCTCTGCTGATGGTACAATAAGCATTATGGCTAAGCAACAATCTACGGTGCAATTTCCAAAACATTTCCTCTGGGGCGCTGCGACGAGCGCGCATCAGGTCGAGGGTGGTATGCACAACCAGTGGTCGGAGTGGGAAAAAGCTCAGGCCAAGACCCTCGCTGCTCAGAGCCAATATCAATATGGCGACTTGCCCAACTGGCCGCACATTGCCAGTGCCGCCAAAGATCCAAGCAATTATATCTCGGGCAAAGCTGCCAACCACGCCGAGCTCTACGCCCAAGACTTCGCCCTGGCCAAGAAGATGGGCCTCACCTCGTGGCGCTTTAGTGTGGAGTGGTCGCGCATTGAGCCGGAGGAGGGCGCGTGGAATGCTGAGGCGATCAAATATTACAAGGCGTACTTGGCCGCGCTGGCCGATGCTGGGCTAGAGCCAGTCGTGACGCTGTTTCACTTCACCCTGCCGGTGTGGTTTGCCGCCCGTGGGGGCTTTGCCAAGCGCGATAATGTGAAGTATTTCGTGCGCTTTGTCGATAAGTTGATGGATGAGATTGGCGCCACAGTGCGCTACGTCATTACCATCAACGAGCCGTGTGTCTACGTGACCGAGAGCTACTACAATGGTACTTGGCCGCCTAATGTCCGCAGCAAGTGGCAGACCTACCGCGTGCTAAGCAACCTTGCCTACGCGCACAACCAAGTAGCCAAAGTCCTCCATGCCAAGAGCCGGCGCTTCAAGGTGGCGGTGGCTAAGAATTCGGCCTATACCTACCCGGGCGACGACGCCTGGCTCAGCCGAGCGACGGCGCGGGTGGTGCAGTTCTTCCAGGATGATTATTTCCTGCGCAAGGTGGTGCGGCAGAGCGACTACATTGCCGTTAACTATTACTTTAGCAATCGCATCTATGGCTACCGCATACACAACCCCGAGACCACGCCAAATGATCTCGGCTGGACGATGCAGCCCGATCATCTCGAGCTTGCGCTGGAACGCCTCTGGGGCCGCTACAAGCTGCCTTTGCTTGTGACAGAGAACGGTGTGGCCGATGAGCGCGACCAGTTCCGCAAGCAATGGCTTACTCAGTCTATCCTCGCCATGCAGCGCGCTCTTGGTAGTGGGGTAGAGCTGCTGGGGTATATGCACTGGAGCTTCCTCGATAACTTCGAGTGGGATAAAGGATTTTGGCCGCGCTTTGGCCTCTTTGCGGTCGACTACAAGACGTATAAGCGGACACCGCGCCCCAGTGCGCTATGGTTTGCTCGCGTATTGCAGCAGCAGAAGAAACAGGCAGAGCAGCCCATCGAACCACTGCCGTCTGTACCAGCCCGCAAGAAACCAGCCAAGCCAGCTGCTGCACAAGCTCAGGCCAAACCTACGTCATCAGCGTCTTCATCGCCGCGCTCTGTTCGCTCTACGCCAGCCGTGCCACCCAAACCGACGCCGCCGACGCCACCGCAAACACCCCAAATGCCACCATCTACACCAGGGCCAGCGGCACGCTCTAGCGGGGTGATTACACCGCCGCGCCGGCCAGCAGTTGCATCACGCAGTCGTTCACGTAGTCATAATAATCGGGAGGAATAATATATGGCACAGAGCAATGGTGGAGCACGCGTCGTCGTCATCGGCGGCGGGACGGGGAGCTTTACGCTCCTGACAGGCCTGAGGCAGTATGCCTCGCAGGTCACAGCGCTCGTCAATATGGCAGATGATGGCGGCTCGACAGGCCAATTGCGCGACGAGCTCGGCGTCTTGCCGCCTGGTGATGTGCGCCAGTGCCTGGTGGCGCTAAGCAATAGCCCCAAGGTGCGCGACCTCTTTAATTATCGCTTCGATGAGGGGAGTTTTAAGGGGCATGCCTTTGGCAATCTCTTCCTTACAGCGCTTGAGAAAATGACCGGCAGCTTTGCCGAGGCGGTGGCACTAGCCAGCCAGGTGCTTAATATCGATGGGTGCGTTGTGCCCGCTACACTCAGCAATGTGACGCTTTGCGCAGAAGGCGAGGATGGTCAGCCTATCAAGGGTGAATATGTCATCTCACAGCAGGCGCTAGCGCGTCGGCCGAAGATTTGGCTCGAGCCAGAAGCCCAGGCTAACCCTGCCGCGGTGGAGGCAATTCGCACCGCCGATATGGTCGTTGTGGCTCCTGGCAACCTCTATGGCAGCTTGGCACCCGTCTTGGTCATTCGCGAGATCCAAGAGGCGCTTGCTGCCACCAAAGCACGCTGCGTCTTTGTCTGTAACCTTGTCACCAAACCTGGCCCAACGGACGGCTTCTCGGTGAGTGACTTCGCGAGTGAAATCGAGCGCTTAGCGGGTAGTCAGTTCCTCGACTATGTCGTCTTTAACAACACGCGCCCCAGCCCAGAGCTGATGGATAAGTACGCTCACGATGGTGAGCTGATGGTAGAGTACGACATGGACGAGATGCATCGCCAGCACTATCGCTACCGCGCCGCACCAGTCCTCGCACAAGACGTGTGGGATGGTGCCCAGGCTAGCGACCCATTGGCTAGCACGCGCAGCTTCATCCGGCACGACCCCGATGTCGTGGCGCGCCAGCTGATGCGGATATACTTTGCATAAATACCAAGGACTGGCTATACTGTAATAATTATGGAATACCCATCGAGCCATTACCATATCTACGTCGACCTTGACCGGACGATCATCAACACCACGCAGTGGCTGCGCGAGATAGCGGAGGCACTCGCCCAGCTCTACCCGGCGCAGGTGACCGCCAAGGAATTCTTGGCGGCGCAGCCTCGCTACATGCTCCGGCCCAAGACGAACCCCACCGCGCCGACCTATGTCTTGGCAGCGCAGCTTGCGGCGCTTGGTCTCGATGCGGCATCTGTTATTGAGCAGCTCGAGCAGACGACGCTCGCCGATGGCCACCTCCAGTATCCCGGTGTGGCACAGATGCTGCGCACGCTCAGCCACTATGGTACGGTGCAGGTGCTAACCTACGGCGACCCCATCACCCCGCACTGCAAAGCCCGTCTGTGCCCAGCAGTGCGTGCGCTCGTGGCTCAGCAGGGTGGGCAGGTAATCATTACTACCTTGCAAGATAAAGCCCAGTGGCTGCGCCGTGCTGCTGCTGCAAACCCCGGCCAAATAATCTATCTGATCGACGATAAGCCCGTTGCTACCGCCTTTGCGTCCGAGTCAGACCCGCCTATCCGCTGCGTGCAGATCGACCACACCGGCCAGCTCACACCGCGCTCCATCAATTGGCGCTCGGGAGAATGGCCCATTTGTCATACGTTAGCTCAAGCAACTAATATCATACAAGGAGACATCGAGTATGCAATGCACCAAAGCAATCATCCCCGTAGCAGGCTGGGGGACACGGCGCCTGCCCGTCACCAAGACGATCGAAAAATGCATGCTGCCGCTGGGTAACCGCCCGGTAGTAGACTACGCCGTGCAAGACTGCATCGCGGCGGGCATCCGCGATATCTACTTCGTGGTGAGCGAGCAGAGTACGCAGATTCGCGACTTCTACCGCTCCAACGTCGATCTCAACAACTATCTGCGACGCAATGGTAAGGCAGATCTCTTGCCCCTCATCGCTCCACCGAAGGTTAATCTGCACTACATGGTGCAATCGAGCTATGGTAAGTATGGTACAGCCATCCCGGTCAGCCTCGTGGTGCCGCAGCTCGACCCTGGTGAGCCAGTGGTCGTGCTGATGGGTGATGACTGCGTGTACAATGCCGATGGCACATCAGAGGTAGCGCGCCTCATTGAGGCAGCAGGGGAGGACCGCTCGGCCATTCTGGGTGTGCACATGCCGCCCGATCAGCTGAGTCACTACGGCGTGCTGGATGTCGCTGATGATGGCCGCCTGCGTGGCGTGGTAGAGAAGCCAGCGCCAGGTGAAGCGCCCAGCGAGATGATCAATGTCAGCAAATACGTCCTCAGCCACGACCTTCTGCAGCGCATTGCCGCTCACGCCGACCGCGACGACGTCGCGGGCGAATACTACATCACCGACCCCTTCAACGACTACCTCGCCGCTGGTGGCCACATGGCCGTCGTCCCCACCAAGGGCCACTACCTCGACACCGGCACCCTCGAGACCTGGGTAGCAGCCAACAACTGGCTGCTCGAGCATCAGGGGTAGAGGAGAAATAATAAAAAACCGGCTCATACCAGCCGGTTTTTTCTTGGCAAAAACACAGCCCACCAACTGCCACGGCCAAATCGGGTTTCCAGGCCCGAGAATACTCTAGAGTACTCGATCAGGCGTGGTGATTGGCGGGCTGTGTTGGTGGGCTATTTAGCCCCTGTCCTCATAGCACCTAAATGATACTATGAGCTTTGCATTGACGTAGGAGCTCAGGGTCGTGGGTAGAAAATCCCCACGTGTTACTGCTCCTTGTAAAAAGGTAGCAGCATAATCTGGGCTCTTAAAGGTCTTTTCTAGCGGGTAAGACCCGCCAGTGGTTGTGTCAACCTCGACCTTGTACTTCTTCATCGTCATGATGATCTTCCTTTCGGATCCAGAGGCCAAAGAGCTGCTTTTCGCTCTTTGAGACAAACCTCTGAGCTGAAAAGCTAATATATATATATATCAATATATGAGAGTGGCGTCAAGCTATTTTGCTTATAATGCCATAAAATCAGCGTATTTTCTACTTTTGTGCGTATAAAATGGCAAGATATATCTACTATAGACGCGCTTAGATCAGATCAAAACACTCACCAATCTCGCTTATTCTTATCCACACCATAGGAGTTGTGGAAAGCAACTGACCCCTGATACTGGTTGAGCTTTTCCACAGATTTGTGGATAAGCGCCAGCACGGCGGGGAATGCCGTGGGTAAAAGGGGTTGCGTGTGGGTGAGAGTGGGTATTATACTGGGAGTAGTGGAAGAAAGTGGGTAACCACGAGAAAAACAAACACCACTGCACAAAAACAAAATAATTCATCTGTAAGGATCGCCACACCCCATGGATTACTTCGAACGCAAGCTGGATGACAAGCGTCGGCTCACCATACCGACGGAGCTTCGGGCGGAGTTTGCCAGCGGTGTAGTCCTAACGCGCGGCTTTGGCAGCTACCTCCACCTGTATGCGCAGGATGTGTGGGATAGCCAGGTAGAGCCAGCGCTGACGGGCAGCATCCTGGATGAACATGTCGCCGACCTCAACGTCAAGTTTCGGCGTGGCAAGACGGCTGCCACCCTGGACCAGAAGCAGGGCAGGGTAACGGTAGAGCAGCATCTGCTGGATTATGCTGGGATATCGCGCGAGGTTGTGGCGGTGCGCGCCGGCCAGTATTGGCGCCTCATGGCACCAGAGCAGGCCGATTAGCAAGGCTGTTTTTGTGACGCTCTTTAACAAGCACTTGTAACTGATATCCTCGAGATCGACCATCTGGTAGTGAGCCATGTGGGCACCCGACCCACGCAAAACCCTGTCGGGCGCACCTTCCTCACAAACACCTCCCAAAAAACTCCACCTCACATAATTGCTACGGCAATTATACACATAAGTCTCTCAAACGATCTTTGGCGGGCTCTCTCGGCCCGGTACAAGCAAAGATCGTCAACAAAAACAAACACATTTTATGCGAAAACAAACAGGTTTCGCTACCAGGTGGGTGATCTCGAGCCCGCATCGGACTATCTCGCAGTAGCCTGAGCGGGGCGTATCTTTATGGAAAAGCATAGCTATACCTATCGGTAGCATTGCCGTGCCATCCTCCTGCCGAGGGAGTGTGATAATCCGTTGCAATAACGGATTATCAGCCCAGCGCAAGAGGTCAACATCTGGGAGATGTTGACCCTTATAGCGATCCCGAGTGCAGGAGGTGGTGAGGCAAGGCATGAGACGGCGTATAGTAGCTTAAGCTTAGTATCGGTTTCTCTGTTGTTCTTTGGCTAAATAGGCCACGACCAGTAGGGGAGGAAAGCAATATTATGCTACCATAAGAAACGTATGAGTATCAAAGCACATCCACCACTTCATGTTCCGGTATTGCTGGAGGCAGTGTTGGCCCAGCTCCAGCCGCGTCCAGGTGAGCGCTATCTCGACCTGACGGCGGGGTATGGCGGCCATGCCACAGCGATTCTCGAGCAGACCCAGACGTATACCACGGCGTGTTTGGTCGATCGCGACCAGTATGCTTTGTCGCAGCTTGGTAGCTTGGCAGGGCAGGGCGCACGGCTGATGCATTGCGATTTTTTGCAGGCAGCACAGCGGTTGGTTCGCGAGGGTGAGCAGTTTGATTTGCTGCTGCTGGATTTGGGGGTGTCGTCACCACAGCTCGATCGAGCTGACCGAGGGTTTTCCTTTACACACACTGGCCCGCTTGATATGCGGATGGATCAACGCCAGGCGATGACTGCCGAGCAGATTGTCAACCACATGGCAGAGGCAGAGCTTGCCCGACTGATCGCCCGCTACGGCGAAGAACCGCCGGCGATAGCACGGCGCTATGCTGCTGCTATTTGCGCGGCCCGGCCACTGTCGAATACTGGAGAACTCGCTAGCGTCATCGAGCACGCTACCCGTGGCAAGCGGGGCAAGACCCATCCAGCCACGCGTACCTTTCAGGCAGTCCGCATTGCCGTCAATGATGAATTGACGCAGGTAGAGCAGACGCTCCAGCTGGTGCCAGCCTTGCTGCGCACTGGTGGACGGGTGGGAGTGATTAGCTTCCATAGCCTCGAGGATCGGCTCGTCAAGCGCTTCTTCGCGGAGCAGCGCCAGGCAGGCTACGAGGCCGAGCTGCGCATCCTCACCAAGAAGCCTATCGCGGGCAGCCATGACGATGCTTACAATCCGCGTGCCCGCAGCGCCAAGCTGCGAGCCGCCGCAAAAATATAAAAAAACAAAAAAAGGAGTAGGGACATGCCAGTTCGTATCCCCGTACAAAATCAATCAATCACGACAACCGTATTGGTCCGCCACGGCAAATAGCCCTTGGCCTAAGACCTCGCGCTGGGGCGGCGCGCTATCCGCCCCACTTAGACCTAGAAACGACCCCATACCAACGCTAAACAACACAAACACCACCACAATGACAACCTACACACGGACAATGCAATTTAATAGTCGACGCCAGAGCACCTGGAAGCGCAACCGTAACACCGTTGCTTTTGCTTCGGCTATCAAACTTGGGCCAATCACCCACACAGTGCTGATTGCCCTCCTTATCACCATCCTTGGCTTGATATATCTGGCGCAGGCAACGCATACAGTCAGCTATGGCTACGAGGCCAGCAAGATCGACGACAAGATCTCTGCTCTCAGCGAGCAAAAGAAAGACCTGGAGGTCGATAATGCCCGCCTGACTGCCCTTAAGGAAGTGCAGGGTAGTAGTGTGGCCAAAACAATGACAACACCAGCCAATACAGCGTACGCCAGCGAGTAGCCCATGCTGCAGCGCCATCTTGCTACGCCACGCGCTCAGGCGCTCGCCACTGTGCTCGGCGGGCTACTTGTGGTGTTTGTGTTGCGCCTAGGGTATGTGCAGGTGCTGCAGCATGACTACTATGTGTCGCAGGCTGATAGCGAGCAAGTCAAGCAATTTCGTCTGCGCGCCCAGCGCGGTGAGATATACACTATGGACGGCACCACCCCCGCCAAGCTCGTCATGAACGAGACGGTCTATACTGTGTGGGCCGACCCGATGGCTGTGACGGATACAGATAAGATCGTAGCGGTCCTCAACCAGGTGGCTGGTGGCAATGTGCGTGAGAACTTTCGCCAGTACATTACGCGCAAGCCAAGCCGCTACCAAGTGCTTGCCACCAAGGTGAACCGCAAGCAGGCTGAACTTATTAAGAAAGAGAACCTCGCTGGGGTGGGCTTCGATGCGATGAGCCAGCGCGTCTACCCAGAAGGGCAGCTGGCCAGCCAAGTGCTGGGCTTTGTTGATGCCGAGGGCAAGGGGAAGTACGGCTTTGAGCAGGCGAATGACGACAAACTACGTGGCACGGACGGCGTGCTCAAGACGGTAACAGATATCCGCTCGGTGCCGCTGACGATTGGCCGGACAAACATCAACCAGCCTGCCAAGAATGGGACCAACATGGTGCTGACGATCGATCGCAACATCCAGACGAGGGTCGAGCAAGCGCTTGTCGATGGGGCTAAGCGCAGTGGCGCTACCGATGTCAGTGCCGTCGTGATGAACCCACAGAATGGCCAAGTCTTAGCCATGGCCAACCTCCCCACCTATGACCCGTCCAACCTCAAGACGATCAAAAGCGTCGCCGCACTCAATAACAACACCATCACCACGCCATACGAACCGGGCTCCGACATCAAGACATTCACAGTGGCAACAGGCATTGACAAAGGGGTTATCACGCCGCAAACGACGTACAACAACACCGACAGCATCAAGGTAGACGATATCACCATTGGCAATGCTAGCAAGGGCCAGACGGGCAATATTACCATGCAGCACGCTCTCAATTGGTCGCTCAACACTGGTATGGTCACGGTGGCGCAGCGCCTGGGCAATGGCAGCTACATCACTCGCCAGGCGCGCGACACAATGTATGATTACTTTCACAAGCGCTTTCGCCTTGGGCAGCTGACGGGAGTGGAACTCGCTGGTGAGGCTAAGGGTAATATCGTATCGCCCACCCAGCAGCAGGGCAATGCAGTGCGCTACTCTAATATGTCCTTTGGCCAGGGGATGGATGCGACGATGCTGCAGGTCTCGGCCGGCTTTAGCGCGATTATCAATGGTGGGACGTACTATAGCCCCACCGTCATCGCGGGGACGATTGACGACAACGGCACCTTTGCCAAGGCTGCGCGCAAAGTTTCGTATGCTCATGTCATCAAGCCGCAATCATCTACCACCGTGCGCGAAATGGTACACCAAGCGCGCCAGGCCTTTTATGCGGGTGGCGACCGCGCGGGGTTCTACATTGGCGGCAAGACGGGTACATCGCAAACCATCAAAGACGGCAAGTATATTTCGAATCAAACCATCGGTACCTACCTCGGTTTTGGTGGGGAGGTTGGCAAAACACCAGCGTATGTTATTATGGTGGAGGTTTCGGGCAAAGGGCTGAATATGCAGGGGGGTCGAGACGCTCACCCGATTTTCACGGATATATCTAATTGGTTGCTCGACTATATGAAGCTCGAGCCGAAAGGAAACACACCATAATGAACCTCACCACACTCGTTCGCGAGCTCAACGCGACATTTCTTCTCAGCGTCGCGGCCTTTTTGCTGGCGATGGCCCTCACGCCGCTCTATACCTACTTTGCCTACCGCTATAAGTTTTGGAAAAAACAGCGGGCCGCGAGCACAACGGGCGAGGAATTGACGGTCTTTACCAAGCTGCATGCCGATAAATTTACGCGCAATATCCCCACTATGGCCGGGATGATTGGCATTGTGGCCATTGCCGTGGTGACGCTGGGGTTTAATCTCGACCGAGCCCAGACCTGGCTCCCGCTCGCGGCATTGCTTGGTGGTGGGGCAGTGGGGCTGCTGGACGATGTGATCAATATCAACAGTGATGGCTCGGGCTCGGCGGGCTTGCGCGCTTGGCTGAAGTTCTCGATGATCGCGGCCATGGCGGCGGTGCTGGCTTGGTTCTTTTACGTCAAGCTGGGCTATACAACAGTGCATGTGCCGTACCTTGGCGACTGGCAGCTCGGCCCGTGGATCGTCCCGCTCTTTATCTTTGCGGTGGTGGCAACTGGCAATGCGGTGAACATTAGCGATGGCCTGGATGGCCTGGCTGGTGGGCTACTGGCGGTGAGCTATTGCATCTTCGGGGTGATTGCTTTGCTGCAGGGGCATTTGCAGCTGGCGGGTTTTTGCTTCACCGTAGTGGGGGCGCTGCTGAGCTACCTGTGGTTTAATATCTATCCAGCCCGGTTCTTTATGGGCGACGTGGGGAGCTTTGCCTTTGGGACGAGCCTAGGCGTAGTAGCGATGCTGACGAATACGCTGTTTTTGCTGCCAATCATTGGTGTGCTGTTTGTGGTAGAGGCGGGCTCGAGCCTTATTCAAATCCTCAGCAAGAAGTTCTTTCACCGCAAGGTGTTTATCTCGGCACCAATTCACCAGCACTTCCAAGCAGTCGGTTGGCCAGAGGTGAAGGTGACGATGCGTTTCTGGGTGATCTCTTGCGTGACGGGCTTTATTGGCCTGATGATGGCACTGGGTGGGGGACACATCTAGAATGGCTGCTGCTCGCCGCACTCGTGCTGCACACCGATCGGCTTCGGCTCGGTCGGCTCAGCCAGTGCGCCGCGAGCAACGTAGTGCTGCCTCCGCTCCATCCGCCGCCGTGCCACGTTTGCACCGGCCGGATTATCAGATTATCCTCTGGGTGGGGCTGCTCATGCTGCTGGGTTTGGTGGTAATGTATGCCATTGGCCCGCAGCGTGCCAATGTACTCAACTCTGCGCACAACACCAACTACTACACCGATGGCTATTTTGCCATTAAGCAGACGGTGAGCTTGCTCCTGTCAATTAGCGCTTTTGTGGGGTTGTCGCTCGTACCCTTTGCATGGCTGCGCCAGAAGGCGGGTACGCTGCTAGCGAGCGGCTTCGTGCTGTGTGCACTGCTGTTTGTTCTTGGCAATATGCTACATGTCTCGGCGATTGCTCAGTGTAGCCTTGGGGCGTGCCGCTGGTTCTCGCTGGGGCCACTAGGGAGCTTCCAGCCAGCCGAGATGCTGAAGTTTGGCATGCTTATCTATATGGCACTCTTCCTTGGCACACGAATGCGTCAGGGGGTGATAAACGACCTCCACCAGACGATCATCCCCATGGTAATTATGATGTGCGCCGCGCTCTTTTTCGTGATATTTTTGCAAAAGGATATGGGCACGGGCCTAGCCCTCACTGCCATGGTGGCATGCATGGTGGTGATGAGTGGCATGAGCTGGCGCTGGCTGGGCTACCTAGCGGCGGGCTGTGTGGCGCTAGTGCTGCTGCTCATTGTTATTGCGCCGCACCGCATGGAGCGGGTGGCGACCTTCTTCCAGGGGGATGACCACGCCGCCAGCAGCAATGATGATGGCTACCACATCAAGAATGCGAAGATTGCGCTGGGTACAGGTGGGTTATTTGGCCTAGGTATTGGCAACAGCATCCAAGCGACGGGTTACCTGCCCGAGGCGATTAATGACTCAGTCTTTGCTATCATTGGTGAGACGTTTGGCTTTGTGGGGGCGGTAGTGGTGCTGGCGTTGTTTGCAGCGCTGCTGCTGCGCTTGCTGAGGATTGCCGAGCGTTTGCCCGATATGACAATGCGCCTGGTGGTAGTTGGAGTCTTTGGCTGGCTGGGCGCACATGTTATGCTAAATGTAGCGTCGATGATTGGAGTCTTCCCGCTGACGGGTATTACGCTGCCATTGCTGAGCTTTGGTGGCACCAGTATGGTATTTATTGCTGGTGCGCTTGGTCTGGCCTTCCAATTATCACGCCAGGCAGCTTACCAACCAATCAACGAAAAGGAGACCTCTCATGAAGCTACTGGCAGTCGGCGGTGGATCGGGCGGGCACGTTACGCCGGTCGTCGCCGTCATTAATGAAATCGCAGCCCTCCAGCCCGATATGCAGGTGACCTTCGTCTGCGATAAGGCTTTCGCTAGCCAATCGCGCGGGCTCATGCAGCGCGCTGCGGTGCCAGTGCAGGTGCGGACAATCGCTGCGGGCAAGTTCCGGCGCTACCGGCACCTCAGTGTGGTGCGCCAGTTGCTTATGCCAAGTATCGTCTTGGCTAATATACTAGATATCTTTAAGATCCTAGCTGGCGTATGTCAGAGCCTCTGGCTGGTGCTGCGCTGGCGGCCAGATGTGATCTTTGCCAAGGGGGGGTTTGTGTGCTTGCCGGTCGGTATTGCAGCGCGCTGCCTACGCGTACCAGTAGTGATTCACGACTCTGATGCTCGCCCTGGCCTGACCAACCGTGTGATGGCACGCTGGGCAGCAGCGATTGCTACGGGCTGGCCACTCAAGCATTACCACTATCCAGCATCGCGTAGCCGCTATGTGGGGGTGCCGATTGGCGCTGATTTTCGTCCGCTTACTCCGGCTCAGCGGCAGCAGGCACGGCAGACCTTCTCGCTTGATCCGCACAAGCCATTAGTCGTTGCTACCGGTGGTGGTCTTGGCTCGGCTATTATCAATCACGCGGTGCTGCGTGCTGCCGATGACCTGCTGGCTGCTGGCATGCAGGTTTATTTGGTGGCGGGCAAGGGCAATTACGATGCCGCCCAGGCCAAAGCGCCGCAGCACCCCGATTTTCACTGCGTACCCTTCGTTTTCGAGCATATGGCGCAATTGCTCGGCGCAGCCGATGTAGTAGTATCACGTGCTAGTGCCACCTTCACACAAGAGCTCGCTGGCCTCGCGCAGGCGGCTATCTTGGTGCCGGCCCATCACCTGGGCGACCAGCGCAAAAATGCTGCCATCTATGCTGAAGCCAAGGCCGCGCTGGTCTTACAAGACGACGCCTTAGAGCAGAGCGATGCCCTTAGCCAGGCCATTCTTGCCCTCATGCGCGACCCTGCGCAGCGTCAGCAGCTCGCTCAGCGCCTCCACACCTATGCACGCCCCCACGCCGCCCGCGATGTTGCGCAAATGGTGGTAGAGACGGCTCGGCGTCAGAAGTAGGGTAGGTAAGACCAGAACGGACATCTCACTCCGTCAAAATGACGGGGTTCTTCACCACTTGAGAGTTCAGTGGCCAGTTAATTCGGTTGACTGTTTTAAAAGCTAGTAGCCTTTGCCAACAACCAACCATCTACGGTATAATGGCCTGTAGCATCATGGGCTTTCGCACAAAACAAACACCACCACCAGCGCGCCGCCGAGTTGCCAAGAACAAGAGGGAAGAGCAGCCCCAGCGCACCGCCTACACCTACCGGCGTAACCGGACGCTGACTGGTAGCTTGGTGAGCCGCGTGCCGAGTGCGGGCGAGCCCAAGGCGCAGCTGCGGTCGCCGCGTATGCATGCGCATGATTTGCGCCGGACGCGCCGCCGCGTGGCGCTGTCGCTTGGGGTAGTGGTGGCGCTGCTGACTGCGGTGTGGTTTGCGCTCGATAACGTCATTGCGACACCAGTTGTTGCAGGCAATCTCACCAGTAATCATCAGCTCTACCAAGCCAAGATCAACGACTATCTCACTGCCCATCCGCTGGAGCGTTTTCGCTTTGCGCTCAATACTAGTCGGCTGGCGGCCTATCTCCAGACGCATGATTGCCCCGAGGTTGCTGCAGTGCTCCCAGCCACGCAGCAAGCTAGCTTGGGACGCAGCACTATCACCCTTGCTATGCGCCAAGCAGCGGTTGTCTGGACAGTCAATCGCCAGCAACTCTTTGTTGATACTGAGGGTCATGCCTTTCGCCGCTCCTATGGGCCACGGCCAAGCATCGAGGTAGTGGACGACAGTGGTATCGGCACGCGCAATAACCAAGTCGTCGCGAGCAACCAATTCCTCGGTTTTATCGGCAAAGTCGTCGGCGCAGTCCGTCGCCACCAGCTCACCGTCCAAAAGATTACGCTGCCTGCTGGCACGACGCGTCAAATCTACGTTTGGTTTACAGGGGTGGAGTATCCTGTTAAGTTCTCGGTCGATCGCTCGGCTGGCCTGCAGAGCGAGGATGCCGCCCGGGCTATTCGCTACCTAGCACAGCACCACACCACTCCCAAATATCTCGATGTCCGCGTCAGTGGCCGAGCGGCGTATCGGTAGTAGGGTATTGACAATAGAGCATTTATGTTTTTAATGTTAAGAATTTTTGATATCTCTAACAAGTAGCCACTCCACTGAATACGGTGTTGTAGTGAGGCTAAATCTATCACAAGCGCCGCACCAGGAACGGCTGTGTAAGAAAGATACTAGAGACCATTCCATTAATATTCCAGAGAATAGAGCGGCGTGACAAAAGAAACAGTGCAGAATCACTGAAGATATGTAATTGGTCGCGGTCAATATCTGCAGAGTATCTCAGCAAAGGGCAGGGGAACTACTCTGTAAAACAAGAACAAATTTACAACACTTTACATAACAAAACATAAAAAATGCAAATAAAATATTTATAATACAAAATCGACAAAATGCAAAAAAGAGTAGGGGAGATGTTTTTTGCGAAAAAGTCAAATCATGATATTGTATAGTATTTTAACCTCAGTCAACCCAAGCAGGGTAGAAAACATAGCAAAAATACTAAGCACACAAAATGTCAAACAACGCAACCATGACTCAGAATCTGCGAGGCTCGGGTTAGTGCTGGTATGACGCCAGGCAAATACGAGACCAGAGCGCGTATGCCTAGATCTGTAGCCAAGCTCATTTGTTCGATATCAAGCTGTTGCTCAGACAAGTCACAAACCTTGCGCAGCAAACAAACACATGCACACGAACAAACGTACATAACTTTGCACACGAACGTTCATGAACATATGCACCGTGTATTCCCTCCAATAGAACAAGCGTCTGCTTTTTGCATTGCTCCGCAAACTATCCTTTCTCTTTCCATTGGATGGCAGATATTATCGTATGCGAATCTGTTGAATGAGAGATAGAATCGATCAATAATCAAAGATCTATACACCAGATATATACGTTTTATGCCCATGAATCTTATAACCGCCAAACCCAGCTCAATCTGGCCATATCTGGGGTTAGATCTATATATGCATCGTAAAAGGATTATTGTGCGAAGTTATATTACACTCTCAAAGATGACCAACAATGCATCTTTTGCATCTACCCCACTGCTGCGCGGGTGTGAATTATTGTGTACGCGTGGATTGCGATACATGGCGACTCATCATTCCCTTGTCTATGAGTGCTGATATTTATGCTTATGCTTTGCTTCTGGCTGCTACTTTGCTGTGCATGGTCGCTTGCTATATTGTGTAGTATAGTTAATCAGCGCGGCAAGATTGTGAGCTTTCTGGGTATATTTCTATGTGGCTTTAGGTTGTTATTGATTGCTATAGCTTAATAGCTTTCATCTAAGCCGAAAATATGATGTGTGCTGCTGCAAGGACAAGTTACGACCCTCTGACTGGCCTAAGAAATATAGGCAGAGAGATGGCCTGACGGTGAGCAGAAGAGCTACAGCTAAGGCGAGGATACTACGAGAACGCAGTCATCAGACATAAGTTATCAGTGGTAGATGCTAGTAAAATGAGGCAAAAACAGGGGTAGGGTGGTTGCCGGTGATTTTTGACGAAAGGGTGGCAGACTCCCCTGCTTTGCCCTGCCCTTTTTGGCCGCTTGTGCAATACACCTAAGGCACTGTAAAGAATGGATGAAAGAGGCGTATGGAATGGGCTGTGATTGTAATGATGACTCGTCTTGCATACAAAACGGCCGATACATAAGCCTATGAGGCAAATCACACACAGATATCCGCAACTATCATGTGTACACGATAGTTGTCCACGCGGCAAATTACCTCTGTTATAGCTGAGTATATGTGGTGTTCGGGGCGGGAGGGGAGGCCACTTCCCTATCATTATTTCTCTCAACCTGTAGACTCGTGCTCTCACTTAATTGTAGCCATACCTACATAACCAAAAGAGACGAAGCTCTCATCGCTCCGTCTCTTATTAGTGTATTGCTTGTCTAGAGCTACGCTGTTGCGACCGCCTCTGCTTGCTCCTTGGGTGGTTCGAGGGCGTAAGTGGCTTTGGCAACGCGCTTGAAGAGCGGTTTACTTTGGAGATTAAGAAGGATGGTGGTCTCCTTGACCTGGCGGCTCTTGAGGACGCGCTTGACGATCTCGTCGCGGTGCAACGGGCCACCCTCGTCGCGCAAGATACCAGCGATGATATCTGCCACGGTGCCTTGGCTATAACCCCAGATGTCGAGCGCGTAGATGCCGCGGCCGATGAGGATGAAGCGCTTGTCTTTGATGAGCTCGTTGTGGATGGCTTGCTTGGTGACGTTACGGCGCTTGAAGGTACTCTCCTTGATGCGCTGAGCAATCTCGCTAAAGTGTAGCGGTTTACCCTCATCTAGTAGGACGACGTAAATCTTGTCGCGGATATTCTTGGGATTAACGGTTGGCCACTTGCTCAGGCCCCACATATCTTTGAGGTGGGCCAGCTGGGTGGAGAGGCTGGCCAGGCCACGCACTTGGTTAGGGTTCTCGTAGGTGAGTTGGTCATGCAGGGCTTCGAGGCTGATGGGCGCACCGTGCTGCTTGATGGCAGCAACGATCTCATCCACGCGGCTTCGCACCGCCTTCTCGTCGCCATATTCGGCAATGGCCAGACCTTGGTGGTATTTGTCGGTCTCGTTGATGGGGGTGAGGCGGGCCGAAACTTCGCCGATGAAGGCAATGTGGGCGCGCTGCTGCACCGTGGGTGTCTCGACGTCTAGCAGGCGCTGTGTGATGTCTGAGACGCGCCCCACACGGCCATTCTCAGAGAGGTCGCGGATGATGAGACGCTCGGCGTCGTGCAGGCCCTCTAGCTCGCCTGCTTCGGCAGCAAGCTTGAGCCGCACCACGATGGCTTTCTCGAGCTGGCGGACGCGCTCGCGCGTAATACCGAGCAGCTCGCCGATCTGCTCGAGTGTTTCGCGGCGCTCTTTGAGGCCAAAGCGACGCACGATGATCTCGCGCTCGCGGTCGTGTTCTTCGCCGACTGCATCAAGGATGGTAGCGATCGACGCGGCAAAAACTTCGGTTGGTTGTTTGGTTGTTTGGTTCATGATTCGGTTCTCCATTTCCTTCTCAGTTGCTTGTGAATGCCCACTCGCACTTCTTACATTTGATTATAGAATAATAGGTGATATAAGTCAATCGTTTCATCATAGAACTATTATAGCACACACTTTACGCTTATGGTAAACAATTTTTTGAGGCTTTTCATTTGCAAGTGATGTGGCGAGCATGACAGGGCAGTTGACGGGCTCGCAGCAATGCGGGCTGGCATAGAAAAACCAGCGGCTAGTACAGAGGAGCCGCTGGTATATGAGAGGTCGCCGGGCTAGGCGGTGCGCTTCTTGCGTGTGGTGGTGGTGCGGGTTGCGGTCTTGCGCCGGCCGCGTTTGGGTGGTGCGGCGGCCAAGATTTCGCGGGCTTGCGCCTCATCCAGAGTTGTTGGATCAGTATCCTTGGGTACGCGTGCGTTAGTCTTGCCGTCAGTCACATATGGTCCCCAGCGTCCCTTAAGGATTTTGATAGTGCCAAAATCGGCGATGTGCTTCTCTGCCTCGGCCTTGAGCTTGGCGGCGTAGAGCACGCGAGCCTCGGCTTCGGTAATTTCGCGCGGGTCGTGCTCCTTGAGGCTCACATAGAGCTTGCCTACCTGAATATATGGCCCAAAGCGCCCGATGTTTGCTTTGATGGTCTGACCATCCTCGGTGGTGCCAACAGTGCGCGGTAGTTCGAAGGCCTTGAGGGCTTGCTCGAGCGTGACGGTCTCGATGCGCTCACCTTTGGGGAGCGGCGCAAACTGCGGCTTAGTTGTCTTATCCTCACTACTGCCCAGCTGGAGCATCGGCCCAAAACGTCCAAAGCGGGCAAAGATCGGCTTGCCAGTCTTGGGGTGAGTACCAACTTCGCGGTGAGCACCAACGGTGCTGCGGTCGATGTCGCCGGATTTTTCGATGAGCTCGTGGAAGGGCTCGTAAAATTGGCGCAGCATGGCATTGCGTGCAAGCTTGCTGGCAGCAATGTCATCGAAATCGGTCTCGACGCGGGCGGTGAAGCCATAGTCGATGATAGGGTCGAAATGGTCAGTGAGAAAGCCAGCAATTAGCTCCCCCGCTGGGGTAGGCAGTAGCTTGCCACGAGTGGCACCAGTTTTTTCTTGAACGATGCGACGAGTGACGACAGGGGTATTATCGCTTGGGATCTCGCCCGTACGCTCCAGGACGATGACATCACGTGGTTCACCCTCGCTCTCGCCTCGCTCAGCATAGCCACGGGTCTGGATGGTATTCATAATGGTGGCGTACGTGCTGGGCCGACCAATGCCAAGCTCTTCAAGCTTCTTGACGAGCGTCCCTTCGGTATAGCGCGCTGGTGGGCGAGCAAAGACCTGCCGTGCCTCGGCCTGTGTAAGCTCAAGGGTGGTGTGCTGACTGACTGATGGCAGGATAGTCGAATCCTTACCGCCATAGACACGCAAAAAGCCATCAAACAGCACTGTCTGACCCTTTGCCTCAAAGACGAGTGTCTTCTCTAACCTCAGCTGCGTGCTGTCGATGCTGATGGTAATGGTGGTGTTCTCTAGCTTCGCAGCGGCCATTTGGCTGGCTAGGGTGCGCCGGCGGATGAGGTCGTAGAGTTTTTGGTCGTAGCTGCTGCCAGCGACGGATTCGCGGGCGATGTCGGTCGGGCGGATGGCTTCGTGAGCCTCTTGGGCACCAGCCGACTTGGTGGCGAAGGTGCGGCTGTGTGAATAGTCGGCACCAAAGTGCTGAGTAATGTATGTGCGGCTTGCGGCAATGGCCTGACGGCTGAGATTGACGCTATCGGTACGCATGTAAGTGATGAGCCCCTCTTGGTAGAGTTTCTGAGCACTCGCCATGGTAGCGCGGCTGCCCATGCCGAGCTTACTATTGGCCTCCTGCTGAAGGGTGCTGGTGGTAAATGGCGCAGCGGGGTTGCGCGTGCTGGGCGTCTTGGTAATGCTGCTGACGGTGAAACGAGCGCCACTCAGCCCCGTCAAGAAGTCGTGGGCGGCTTGTTCGCTGTCGAAGCGCTGCTTGAGCTCAGCCTTGAGCTCCTCACCATCTACGGCAAAATGCGCCGTTACGCGGAACTGTGCACTACTCGCAAAGTCGCGAATCTCGCGCTCGCGCTCCACGAGCAGGCGGACCGCTGGGCTTTGCACGCGGCCAGCTGATTTGCCACCTGGCACCTTGCGCCACACCACAGGGCTCAGCTCGAAGCCCACGATACGGTCGAGGATCTGCCGTGCCTGCTGAGCCTCCACGAGCTGCATATCTACGGTGCGAGGTTGTTTGATGGCCGCCTCGATGGCGGGCTTGGTAATCTCGTGGAACGTGATGCGCTTGGTGTGCTGTGGGTCTAGACCAAGCACTTCGCACAAGTGCCAGGCAATCGCCTCCCCTTCGCGGTCTTCATCGGTTGCGAGCCACACATTGTCTGCTCCAACTGCCTTCACGGCCTTCTTGAGTTCGGTAATCACCTTCTTCTTGTCTGGGTCGATCTCGTAGACGGTCTTGAAGTCGTTTTTGATATCGATCGGCGGCTGTCCATCCTTGGTCTTCTTGGGGATGGCGCGAATGTGCCCTACGCTCGAGAGCACCTGATATTCCCCGCCCAGGTAGCGCTCGATTGTCTTGGCCTTGGCTGGGCTCTCGACGATGACTAGTTGTGTGTGTTTGCTCATTGATTATCTACTCGCTTGTTATAGTTATATGCTTGCTATTAACCTATCTAATCAAGCGCCTATGATACCGCAAAGTAGAATGGAATGCAAATGGGGTGCATCTTGAGCCGCAACACTTCACCATCAACTCTCTGGACAACTCACTGCACAAGAAAATATATGGAGGTTAGTTCGGATACCCTCTCCCCCTCCCTGGTCTATAGGCTGGGGTATTGCTCACCCGCGCACGCGGCGTGTGCGACGCATACGGGTGCGATGTTGCCGTGGTGGGGTGTTTGCTGCTGAGGTAGACTCGGTAGATTTGCTGTAGTCTTTAGCTTTGGCATAGTGGCCAGTGAGATAATCCTTCGCAGCGGCAATACCAAGGACAGCACCTGCAGCAACTGACCCTAGTGCTGCTACACCAGCATAACGCTCAAGCTTACTACCTTCAGGAGCGAGTGACTTGAGAAAATAGGCAGCAATTGCTATATTATCTGCTGCCATACTGAGCTTGCCGGATTTTGGCGTACGGAAGGCTTCATCATTTGTGAGACCATGATAGATGGTCGCGCCAGCATTGACGGCATTCTTAGTGGCAATTGTTGCTAGAACTGATTTGGGTACAACATAGGTTTTGCCTGCTATTACACCAATCACTACCATACCGAATTTGTCGCAAAAAGCATCAAACCCTGCACCAAAGTCACTTTCTTGGCCAAGACGTCGCGCTGCTAGGCCATCTGCTAAGTCACATGTACGACCACCAAGTATCATGAGTGCGCCAATGATCTGGCCAGCTTTGTCGTTCTCCTTTGTTGCAGTGTCAAATTTCTGAGCACCGGCAGCTACTAACCCAAGCCCAGTAGCCGAGATGGCATTTGGCACAGTAGGAATATCTCTCATGTGATATTTGCGTTTGCGTTGTCTTGGGGGCTGCTCTGCTGTCGCCATAGTATATGGTACTGTACCACAATACTAAGCCAATGTCCACTGGTTGGCGCCGAGCGAGCGGATGACGCCATTGATCTCCAGCATCGTCAGCGCAATGGTAAACTCGCTGATGGGCGTGCCTAGGCGGCGCTGCATTTCTTCGCCGTCGCGCAGGCCTTGGCGCAGCAGCTTGATGATGGCAGCCTCGAGCGGTGTGCTACCCAGTGGCAGGGTGGCATTCTCGCTCTGCTGACGCTGGGGTGGTGTGATGGTCATGACAGCGAGGATGTCAGCTGGGCTGGTGGCAGGCAGAGCGCCTTGCTTGAGGAGGTTGTTGCAGCCCTGCGAGAGTGGGCTGGTGATATTGCCCGGCACCGCAAAGACGTCCTTGCCTTGCTCGAGTGCATGGGCAGCAGTGTTGAGCGTGCCACTGCGCTCGGCCGCTTCGGTAATGACGACGACGTCGGCTAGGCCAGCCACAAGGCGATTGCGCTCGAGAAAGCTCCAGCTGCCAAAGCGGTAGCCATCCCCCGCCAGGTGCTCCGACACCACTGCCCCACCCTTGGCCACGATATCGCCCGCAAGCGCAGTATGATTGGCTGGATAGATCCGCGGCAAGCCATTGCCAAGCACAGCGATCGTCGTGCCGCCCACTGCCACGCAGGCCTGGTGTGCAATGCTGTCAATCCCAAGGGCGAGCCCGCTGATGATGATCACCCCTTGGCGGGTCAGCTCACGAGCGAATTGCTCCGTCACTTCCCGGCCATAGCGCGTGGGCCGGCGCGACCCAACGATCGCCACGCTCGGGCGACGCTCCTCGGGCAGTGTACCGAGGTAGTGAATCTGCTGTGGTGGTTTGGCAATATGGCAGAGTGGATTGAGGTATTGGTGGGCTTGTGGTGTGGTGTGATTGATCTGTTGCATGATTTGTGCTGAAAAGTGTTGACATTTTGTCAAGCGGGTGCTAGTATCATAAGTGATTGATTGAGCGCAAGCTCGTTCAAGTACCTTATACCCCCTATTTTAACATAGTTACCCCAGTGTTTTCACGAAGGTAACGTGTTAGGTTGCACACAATCTGTGCTGTAGTTATCTACCCTCCACTGCAGCACCGTTAGACAGGGTTGTGTGCTTACTAACCCCTTTGTCCAGCGGATCTCGTATGTGTGAGTAGATCACGTATACCCTGATTGGGTGGGACGAAGGGCAAACCAAGCGCTCATAGTGATGCCCACCCTTACTATGAGCGCTTTTTTGTTGGGGTGAGTTGATGATGGTCTACTCTTGCAGGGGCTATTTTTTAAGCTGATACACTTTGGCATGCATAGAGGAGTTATGAATTGCTTTGGTTTGTGACATGCGCTACCAAGGCAAAGGTAGCTGGTATCTGTGGTAGTGGCCACGATCCTGGCGGATTTGCCCTGCTTGTAGAACTTACTGCAGGGACTGTGAGACTTACATGTAAAGGTTTAATAAAAGGCCTTCTCCGCGTTGCTACGCTCTCTGGCGCAGTATACAATACCTTGTGTGTTGATAATTTTTCACCCTCAACTACATACTTCTCAATGAGAAAAACGAGCATCGAGAAGTAGTTGCTATAGCAACATCGTGGCTTGCGATGTGCGCAAGTACGTGCGCGGCACAGACAAATAGAGGTGCAAGCTGAAACACTATGTGATTGACACATGCTTACACCAGGCATACCTATATAGCCCAGCACGCACAAAATATATGGCCGAACAATACTTTTTACCATGTTTTTCTCTGTTATTGCGCAGTGAACTTGTTTTTTGTTCAAGTAGGCGATGAGTGAGAGGGGTGTTTGCTATTACTATGATAATACGTACCAGAGTTTGACTATTATATTGATTGCTTTTACTTGTTCAGCGTGATACTGGGCGATGTAAATATATTAAACTACTTTGCTAAATTTGTATTTACCCCCGCAAAGCGCTATAATGGCCAAACCATGACAGAAATGGCAGTTCGAGAACATAATTTTGACCCGCATTCTCAGCCAAAGACGCGGATGGAGCGACGACGGCTCCAGCAAAAGCTCCAGCGAGAGAAGAAAAAAAATTTTGGTAAAAAGGCACTTAGTGCAGTGGTAGGCGCTGCGATTGGTTGTATGCCAATGGCTGGTGTGGTCTATGCCAAGCATGCTCAGCACGAGGCACAGCGGCCATATGAGCCACTGCCGCCATGCATGGCAGTTGGCCGATCTTCGTCGCTTGACCTCACGCAGCCTGAGACGGTAGCTCAGCGCTCACCGGTGGGCATAGCTGAAGCGCTGGGTGATCGCGAGTCGCTGGAGCAGCAAAAGCGCGAGGCTTTGCAGGCAGTGCAGCACTCCATCGTCAAGATAGAAGCTCACGCTCATAATATGGCGGAGGCGGGCAGCGTGGATATCACTGGCAGTGGCTACATCATAGCAATGTCAGATGGCACACCTATTGTGATGACGGCTGCCCATGTGGTGTCTAACAAGTATACTATCCGCCAAACAGACATTACCTTCCGCACGACTGATGGTCAGGCTCATGAGATACAAAAAGGCTGCCATAATGGCGAAGCACCGCCCGAAGGCCAGTGGAGTTCTGGCATGCCTGATGTAGCAGCACTGAGGCCACGTGATGAGCTGCCTGGCAGCTCGCCCCTCCACTTTGCAACAGATGAGGAAATAGCGGCAGCGGTACACGCTGGCCAGCCATTCTTTGCAGTGGGTTTCCCTGCGGGTGCTCCAGTGGAGTGGGGCCAGCCGATTGCCACACCGCAGGTCGATGTGCTCCTCCCTGCTGGGCAGCGTGGGGCTGATGGCAAGATGGCTATGATCTCGGGCCTTGAGCGGTCGGCTAAGGATGCAAATGATGTTAACGAGCTAGATGATGCCGTTTTGCCTGGTATGTCGGGCGGAGTGGTCGTTGTGCGTACTCCATCTGGCGAGATGAAGGTCGTTGGGATGGTGCAAGCAGTAGCCCAGCCAGCCACGGCTGCCGAGCTCAGCGCGTATGGCATTATAGATGACCCAGAGACAGTGCGTGCGTATGAGCCGCGCATTGCCTATCTTGGGAGCCTCACAGAGACGCAAGAGGCGTCTACGAGCCTACAAGCAGAAGACGAGTGGTCGGCAGCGAGAGTAATAATATACCTTGGGGCGGTCTTTCGCAAAGATTAAGCCCAGGCCGAGGGTCCCGAAGGATGAAGCCCTGCCCCATTCTGTGCTATACTAAATCACTATGAAACATCTCTGGCATTCTCATCACCCTTTTCGTATTTTTTGGTTTTCGGCGCTGCTGACGGTGCTGCTGGGCGGGGCGATTTTTGGCCATTTGGGGGTGAGCGGTTTGTGGCTGTTTACCATCCTGGTACTACTAGAGGTGACCTTTAGCTTCGATAATGCCGTCATTAATAGCCGCGTTTTAGCTAGCCTGAGCCCACTGTGGCAAAAGATTTTCCTGACGGTGGGGATCTTTATTGCAGTGTTTGTGGTGCGTTTTGTGCTGCCGATCGTCATTGTGATGGTGGCAAGTGGGCACGACTTCTCAACAGTGGTGGATCTCGCGCTGCATAAGCCAGCAGAGTATGGGTACATCCTCCACGCTGCGTCGCCAATGATCGATGCCTTTGGTGGGGCGTTTTTGATCATGATTGGCCTAAGCTACTTTATGGACTACAACAAGCGGGTGCACTGGATGCGGCACGTCGAGCCATGGCTAGCCAAGGCGGGGCGCTTCGAGAACCTCAAGGTATGTGTGATGCTGGCAGTGGCAGCAGTGCTGTACTTCACGGTGGAGCGGCAGTATGAGTCGGTGGTGCTGATCTCGTCTATTCTGGGGATTTTGCTGCATATTGGGCTTGAGCTCTTTGGTTCGTTCTTTCATGACGACACGGCGCAGTCTCTCAAGGCAAAAACAGGCTGGGCGGCCTTTGCGAGCCTGATGTACTTGGAGGTGTTGGACGCAAGCTTTAGCTTTGATGGGGTGATTGGAGCATTTGCTATCACCAGTAGTATTGTCTTGATTGTAGCGGGCCTCGGGGCGGGTGCCATCTGGGTGCGCTCACTCACGGTCTATCTACTACGAACGGGTGCACTGGGCAAATATAAGTATCTTGAGAATGGTGCGCACTGGGCCATTATGGCGCTGGGTGTGATGATGATTGCCAAGCTCTTCCACGTGGAGCTGCCTGAGTGGGCGACCGGTGGGCTGGGCCTTGTTTTTATTAGCTTGGCAGTCGGCAGTAGCATCCTCGAGGCTCGTGCCATTAACCTCCAGGCTGCAACCGCAAACACTGTCCACCACGCCGAGCAACGCCTCAAGCGTGGAGTGAAGAAGATTGTGAAGCACTAGATATTGCTCTAAACAAAAGCCACAAACTCACCACTGATACATGTCGTCGAGAGATAAAATACACTCGAAACAATGTACTATACCGACGGCTGGTACGTCACACTCGTCGCTGCTATGCTTCCCGCAAGGAATTGCGCAATGAGAGAGGCTGACTGCTCGGCTGCCCACTGTTGCAAAATAGCTCGCTCATCTGAGGTAAAGTTACTCAAGACGAAGTCAACATCACCGACTTGCTGCCGCATTTTATTGTCTGTACCAAGGCGAATATGCCAAAAGTTCTGCCCAATATGCTGGTGGAGCGACTTAAGTCCATTGTTGCCTGCGCTCTCGCCGCCTCGCCTAACGCGAATTTTACCAAAATCAAGGGCTACATCATCGTGAATAACGAGCACATCGTCGAGTGATAATTTATAAAAATCCATGATTGCTCGGGCTGCGACCCCTGTCTCGTTATAAAATGTGGTCGGTTTGGCGAGGATGACCTTCTCACCGCCCCGCGAAAACTCGGCCAGCTCAGCATTAAATCGGCTCTTTGGGATAAACTGTACCCCCTGCTCTGCTGCATAAGCGTCGAGGATGATGAAACCAGCGTTGTGCCGGGTGGCGGCATAGCGCGGGCCAGGGTTGCCGAGAGAGATGATTAATTTCATACGTATTAGTATAGCATGGATGAGGTTTTGTCGTGGCTGTAGTGGGAGGCTGTGATTATAAAGACATTACCGCCATTACTGCATTGGTGGTGCTATAGCTGAACCGAAAATGTTCCGGCTAGATTATACTACAGCGATCATCCGCCTGCTGTATGGCTGGCCTCCATATATTTTCTTGTTCAACTATAGCACTGTACCTAGCAGTCTTACCCCTTAGTATAAGACCATAAGATACTCTGTTAGAGCGAGCGAACATGCCCTGCCATGCTATACTAAACCCATGGCCCAGCGCGATAACGACCTTGAATTTAGCCTCAACGCTGCCTTTGATGAGCAGCGCACCCAGCCTGGCCTGGTACCGCTCTACCTCATCAACGGCTCGCTCGGGGCGGGCAAGACAAGCGTGCTGGAGTATCTTTTGCGTCAGCCGGAGTTTGCTGGCTCGCGCGTGATTGAGAATGAATATGCCAACGAGAATGTCGATGGCTACCGGCTAGAAGGCCTGGCGGAGCTTGTGACGACGCTGGCGGGCGACTGCGTGTGCTGCTCGTCTAAGCATGCCTTGACGCGCATGCTGCTGGATTTTTGCCAGTCGTCCCCTGCCCCGGTTTTTATCGAGGCAACAGGGGTAGCACGGACGATGAACTTGGTAGAGAAGCTCATCAATGCCCGAATCTTCGACAAATACGAGCTGCTGCAGAGCTATTATGCCATCACGGCGCACGAGATTTTGCACGGTATTGAGCCAGCCCACGAGGTGGAGCTGCAAGCCGCCGATACAGTCCTTATTACCAAAGAAGATCTCCTGCGCGGTGATGATCGCACCATTTATGATGCTAAGCGCTGCTCCCTGCCCTACACGCGGGTGCTGTCTGCGCCGCATGGGCATTTTGACCTTAGTAAGATCACAACGCCGTCGAGTCTACTCACCTTCTTCGACACCTATGATGGCGAGCTTGCCGTACCAGATAACCCGACCTATAGCGTCATCGATATGTCGCAGCTCACTGCTACCGAGGCAGCCTTTGAGGCGCTGTGGCTGCAGCTCTTTGCGACGTATGAGCTGCGCCGGCTCAAGGGGTGCTTTATTGATGAGCATGGCACGCGCCGGCACATCGAGGCTACGCCCGAGCAAATTCAAATCACCACTGGCCAGCCTGGCGAAGCACCCAAGCTGGTTTGCATTGGCACCCACGCCAGCAGCATCACCCGCGATGGGTTGGTGGCGCAGCTGATGATGTTTGGGTAAGGTAGGTCTGAGGAGTCTCTTGGGCTTATCCACTAACTCCTCTGGTAGGATCTATTGCAGAGAATGAGGGTTGATTATTATTGGCTTGGATATAAAAATTTTTTCTCTTTTGCGTCATTCTCCCTTCTCTGTAGCGCCAGTACGAGAGGTTGGTATTGAGTCTTATATACATCAGAGGAGGGTGATATGGCAAGAAGCAGTATCGAAAGATAGATCTATGCCATAATAAAACCCACCTACCCCTACTTTGTTGTACGCAAAAACAGAGGTAGATGGGTGTGATATTATGGGTCTTGCGATTTCTTAGCCTTTCCTTAAGCGAGGAGTATTCGTCGACCTGGATTGCTTGGCCGCATAGGCCGCTAGAAGCCACACTACCGACTCTTATCAAGGAATTCGCTTAGCTTCTCATCGATCGATGTGAGCGATTGGCTCATCTGATTGACTCGCCGGACGAACCAAACAAGTAGCCAAATAGCCACCACAAATAGCACAACATGGAAGGCGACGGCCGACCAAAAAAACGCATTTGCCTCGGGCGCGCGAATCAACAAAGCAAAATAAGCTGGTATATGAGTCATAATACAACTCCTTATGTTATTAGTTATTACTGAATGTTGTTTGCCCACCCAGCCTTATTGTGTAACATAAGGCTGGGTGGGCGTTCCGGTGGCTAGTCCAGCTTCAGGCAGGACCAGCCCTCAGCGAGCGCGGCGTTCGTTACCTCGGCCTTGGAACCGGGGTAGAATCGGTTGCAGTAGCCCTGGATGTCGACACTACCAGCCGACCCAAACGACACACCGAACGGGAACGTGTACGACATGTCGTAACACGTCCATGTGTACGGCTCGCCGAAGAAGTTGTAGACACCGGAGTGCCCCTGCAGGCGGCAAGCCTCCTCAATATCCGCCGGCCACTCGCCGTCGGCGGCGTTCGCCGGCGAGCTCAAAACGAACCCGCCCACCGCCAACGCAGCGGTAGCACCCAAGGACGCGATCTTCCGGAACTTCATGTTATCCTCCTCTAGGATTCCGGGAGCCCAAGATTTTTGGGCTCAACCAACATGACGATTTGATTGTAGCTGATATATATATATCAATACTTGTTATGATATATTGCAATAATACGGTAAAATAACAGTGGTAAGTGCTGTCTATTCTACAACGATTTTGTTCGAAAATAGGCGAACATGGTCAGGGCTATGCACCAACAGGAAGAGAACGATACATACTCTACTAATTATGCCATAAAACACCCTAAGATAGGTTGCCCTGCAAGCGTCAGAAAGCACTTACAAACGGCTCTTGCCTGGGCCCTGTGTGCTTTGCCCTTCGGCATTCTTGCGCTGCTTATATGCTTTGGTGACGGGCTCAAGGCCGCGTTTGACGCGCTCGCGGTTGGCTTTGAGCTGCTTCTCGTCGCGGAAGGAGAGCTTGATGGGGGTGCCGGTATAGTCGTAGGTGTCGCGGATGCGCCGCTCGAGGTAGCGCTTGTAGCTCCAGTGGACGAACTTGAGGTTGCTGCCGTAGATAACGAACCATGGTGGGTTGGTGTCTGTCTGGACGATGTAGCGCAGCTTGGGGTGGGTGTTCTTGAGGCCAGCTGGTGGGTGCTTCTGCACAGAGCGCTGCAGGAGGTCGTTGAGGGTGCGCGTGGTGGTCTTTTGCTGGCGATGGGTAGCGATACCAAGAGCGAGGTCGAATAATTTCGTCACATTCTGGCCCGTAACGGCACTGGTGAAGATGAGTGGTGCCCACGGCGTGAAGTCGAACTGGGCGGAGATCTGTGGGGCGAGTGCGTCGCGCGTGTAGGCATCTTTGCCTTCCACGGCATCCCACTTGCTCACGACGATGGCCATGCCCTTGCCTGCCTCGGCAATGATGCCAGCAAGCCGTTGGTCGAGGGCAGTGTTGAGTTCGTTCACATCCATCAGGAGGAAGCAGATATCCGCCTCCTCGATGGCAGCCAGGGTGCGCAAGACGCTAAACTTCTCGATGCCCACCTCTTGCTTGCCTTGGCGGCGAATGCCAGCGGTGTCGAGCAGCTCGATGGCTTGCCCCTGGTAGCGCAGGCGGATGCGATTGACATCGCGTGTGGTACCCGCTACTCCAGCCACGATGGCTTGCTGCTTGCCCGCTAGTGTGTTGAAGAGGCTGGATTTGCCGACATTGGGCCGGCCAATCAAAGCAATCTTGAGTACATCGCTCGGCTCGGCTTGGCGCTTCTCTGGGATGTGCTGGCAGATCTCATCCAGTGCATCGCTAATGCCACTGTTGTGCTCGGCACTGGTGCGAATGATACTCTTGATGCCAAGGCGGAGGAATTCACTGGTGGGTAGGCTACCCCGCAGGTCGGTTTTGTTTGCAATGAGAATGACGGGTTTGCGACTCTTGAGGGCAGTCTTGGCGACGCGCCGGTCTTCGTCGCTGGGGTATTCGGTGCTGTCCACCACGACGAGGATGACATCTGCTGCGTCGGATGCATCGGTAATTTGCTCCTGGATACTTGCCTCAAACTCGTCTTCTGCTGGCTTGAGGCCGGCTGTATCGACCAGCCAGAACTCATGCCCATGATAGGCTGCCTTGCCCACCACCCGATCGCGCGTTGTGCCAGCCTCGCGTGCCACGATAGCCTGCTGCGAGCGCATCATACGATTAAACAGCGAGCTCTTGCCGGCATTGGCACGCCCGATGATTGCAACGGTAGGAAGTTTGGTAGCCATAATGCTCTCATTATATCATGAAAGCGCGTGAGTGGATTTACAGTACCCTACTGCTCAGCCACGTCCTGCCACTTGCCTCGCGGTAGCTTGCCCAGGCTATAGCTGCCAAAGTGTGTGCGGTGCAGGCGCACCACGGTATAGCCCAGAGCGGCGAAGGTACGGCGGATCTGGCGGTTGCGGCCCTCACTCATGCTAATGTGCCACTCGGTGCGGCTATCGGGTCGAAGACGGGTGAGGATGAGCCGGCTGGTGCCATCGGCAAGCTGGATGCCGTAGTCGCTAATCATCTGCTGGTGGAGAGGCTCGAGCGGGTGGTCGAGCCGGACGTGGTATTCTTTGACCTTGGCAAACTGCGGGTGGGTCATGCGGTAGGCAAAGTCGCCGTTGTTGCTGAGCAAAAGTAAACCCGAGCTATCGGCATCGAGCCGGCCAACGGGCTTGAGCGTGTGCAATTCTGGCGGCAAAAGGCTGTAGATGGTCGGCTGCGACCCCTGTTGCTTGCGCGAGCAGACGTAACCGACTGGCTTGTTGAGCATAATAGTACGGTAAGCAACCTGCTCGGGTAATGGTGTGCCCTGTACCGCTACCAGGCTACCCGGCTGGAGGCGGGCACCGAGCACGGCTACCTCGCCATCAACCACGACGTCTCCAGCGGCGATCAGGTTATCCGCTTGGCGGCGCGACAGGCCCAGCACAAGTGCAATATGTTTGTTAAGGCGAGTAGTCAACATGCCTCTATTATATCACCCAGGACGTGCTGGCCGAAGGCTCGGCTCTGCGCTCATAACTCTCTCGGCTTAATGCTGATGGGTATGACGCGACCACGGCTGAGTAAGCACTGAGACAATGCCCCGTGTGCCGCGGAGAGCAGCTTGGCCAATGGCACGAATGCGCGTGAAGAACCGGCTAGGTTTGACCTCTGGCACAACCAGTGGGTACTCAAGCGATGGATGTTGGCGGCTATCGGCCTGTAGTGGGTCGCCGCACTGTGCAGCAGAGCCAGTGGCGGGGTCATCGGTAGGTTGTTCATGGAATGGGTGGTCGAATGGTGGCTGGTCGTGCATAACGGGCTCCAGCAATGATGATTATCTAGTATAGCACGTGTGGAGCGATATAGATACGCTTTTTAGCGCGACGCAGCCGATGATGTTGATGGCATTGCACGCTCGGTCTCTTCAAAACTGAGGTCGTCGTGGCTGTGCTGGATGGCTGGCGCTGGGCGCGCAGGCATGGCTGCTGGCTGAGGCACTGATGCTGCATGATGAATGGCTGATGGCTGAGGTGCTACAGTGGTGGCCTGTGCTGGAGCAGGATGCGCTGCAGCAACGGGAGCTGGGCGGATGGCATCGTAGAGTGGATGATCGACCGGCGAAACTGGCGGATGAGCGGCTGCGCTGCCCTGGAGCAACGCCGCAGCTAGCGCATCAGACGGCTCTGCAGTAATGGCGTTGGTGCTGTGTGGCGCAATGGTTACATCATCGGCAGCAGAATGAGTTGGCGAATCCTCGTGGTGTTTGTGGTCCTCGTGGTGAGCAGCTGGTGGCTGCACTGAGGTTGCTGGTGTTGGATGGCTTGGCGCTGGTGCGCTATATGCCATGGCGGCTGGCGTTAGCGGCTCAACAGGGGTCGGCATGGTATCCATCTGCTCGGTGAGGTTGGCTACGGCGTCCGTCACGAGCTGGTTTTGGCTTGGCTGGTAGGCAGCTGCATCGGTGTCTGCCTCATCATCGGCCTGCTGCGTGCTTGTGCGGAGAGCTTCGGCTAGCTCGGCTTCGTCGTCGGCTGGAGTGTGGGTGTAGTGAGCAGGCTGGCTCGCCACAATGTGGTGGTGTACATCTGGAATACCTGATGGCGCTGTGCTATGCGGCGCAATAATATCGTTGATGAGCGGTGGCTGAGCGGTGGGCGCATCGCTGGCTGGCGGTGTGTGTGGGTGCGGAGCTTCGGCTGGGCTTGGCGCGCTACTAGCAGGGGCTGGGTGCTCATCATGATGCGTGACAATCTCGGCCTCTGGTGCCTCTTCGGCTGGCGGCAAGGTAAATGGCTGTGGCGTGGTGGGCCCGGCCGGTGGTGTGGGCGTGGCGGGCTGTGGAGCACCATTGGCGGCATCGAGCTCGTTATCTATTAAGCTGGCATAATCTGGCCTCGGCATAGAAGACTGCAGCGGGTGGATCACTCGCTCACCCAGGCTGGCCGGCCGTGGTGTAGAGAATGGCGCTGTGGGTTGTGGCAGTGTGGTAGGCTGGGGCTGACTGGCTAGTGGCACTGGGTTGGCTGGTGCGCTTGGCTGAGATTCAGGAGTGGTATGTGCTGCTGGCCGGTGGCTCACCCCTGTATCGCCAAGGACGTCGTGCACAGCACGCACTACATCTTCAATGCCAACCTGCGATTTGACGAGGTAGCGGTCTGCTCCCAGTGCCTCGCCGCGCATGCGCTGGTCTTGGCTCGAGAGTGCTGTCATGATAATCACCTTGATGCCACGCGTCTCGGTGGTGCTGCGCAAGATATCGAGCATGTCGAAGCCACTAATCTTGGGCATCATCACATCGCTGATGATGAGCTGTGGACGTTCTTTGATAGCCATGGCGAGTGCTTCTTCCCCATCGCCGGCCGACACGATGTCATACCCCTCGGCCAACAGGCGTACTCCGTATATTTCGCGCAGGCTTTTGTCGTCTTCGACAAGCAGAATCTTAACCTTTGTCATATCACCCTCTATTGTACGCAATTGTCAGCGAAAATACCATAGTGCTTGTGGTTTTTTTGAGAGGAATTGATAGAAAGAGCCGCCTCAGTGGTGGTGTGGGCGCACAATTGGATTTGCATAGAGAGATTGGAAGAACGTATCTGAAGGCCAGCGATGCAGGAAGCGGGAGCGCTCTGTGTATATCTTCGGCATGGATACTGTGAGCGTAGCTATAAGTATGAGAGGTTTGGAGGTTTTGGGCGTAGATGTGTAACTATTGACTATAAATCCATGCCGTGGTATTATATTGTCTCTAACAGAGGAAGATGAACTATGACAACAACATCACAAATGCGACATGCCGGAGCTTCATATAAGCACCGAGCACGGCACAAAAGTGAGAAGCCAAGCTGGGTCACGCGTTTTGCAGAAAAATTGCAATCGCCCGAGCGATCCTCACGGCGTGAGAAAGCAGCGCGGGCACTAGGGATGCTGGCCACCATTGGCGCCACGCTGACAGCTGCAACAGGTATTAGTCTCTATCATGACAGTGGCAATATGGAGCCGGTGGGTAACCTGCTCAACCCAGTCGCTGAGCACGTGATGACGACGGATGAGGATATTGCCGCAGCAAATTTTTCGGATAGTCTTGCGCTTGAAGGTCGCCAGATGGAAGAGACGGTCATGCACGGGGTAGCGCGTGGTACTGAGGCGACGGCTCTTAGCTCTATCACGCTATATCTGCTCAATGAGCGAGCGCACAGATCTTCACGCAAGAAGGCTCAGCCATAAGCGTGTGATGGACGAGAGCTTTACCTCCCAGTATTTGGTAGGGTTCACTCCCCTTCTCGCTTTTTGCTACAGGAGGGGTACTAGTAGCAGGTTTTAATATAAAAGAGGCCAGTATTGTGGAAAATATCGGCCTCTATAATTATTTCGAGATAGGCGTGAGGTTTACCGCACTGCCCGTGGTGGCGCAGCAGAGCGCGGCGTGGTGAGGACATCACGGACGCGAGTAGGGCTGCGCTTGGGTTGGCTGGTGGCGATAATGTGCGCCGTGGGCGATGTACTGGGCGTAGGTTGCGGTGTGGTACTTAATGAGGCGGAAGGAGTAGTTTGGGCAGCGGTAACAGCGGTAGATTGCACGTTTTTTGCTGTGGATGGCGTAGCTGCGCGGCTGTTCTTTTGGGCTGGGTGCTGGGCGCGAGTAGCTAGGCTTGGCTGCGGCAAAAAGCCTTGGCCCTGGAGTGTGGCTGTGGCAAAAGTTGGCACTGGGCGAGGCGGGGTTGCCTCGGCTACTTGTACTGCTGTCTTGGCTTTGGCAGCGAGGGCGGTTTGAGCATCGTGCTCGCTCAAGCGCGGGAGCTCAAGGAAGAAGGTACTTCCCTGCCGGTAAGCACTCTCCACCCACAAGCGGCCACCCATCACCTCTGTAAGGCGGCGACTAAGATAGAGCCCTAGGCCAGTGCCGCCAATCTCGCGCGTGTCCGAATTATCTACTCGATAGAACTTTTGGAAGAGGTGTGACTGATCTTCTACTGGTATGCCAATGCCAGTATCGGCAATGGCGATTGTCACGCGCCCACTACCGCCGGTTACATCCACCGTTACACGCCCGCTGGGAGTGTATTTGATAGCATTCTCCACCAGATTATCGAGCACCTCACGCAGTTGGTCTGGGTCGACATAGACATAAAAGGCAGGGCTAAGCGTCCGGCTAGTAAAGGTAGCGCTATGCTCACCGCCAGTTGCACCAGGGCGTGGCTTGAAGATAAGCTGGAGCTTTTTGTCCTCGGCCTTGTGGCGTAGCCCCTCCACAATGTCGCTGACAAAGGGGATGAGATCGATCGCCTCGGGGTTGCTCTGCAGGCGGCCATCGTCAGCTTTGCTTACATCTAGCAGGTCTTGAAAGAGCCGGCCAAGGTGCTCAGCCGAGCGGTGGGCCTTGGTGATGAAGTCGCGGGCACGCTGGTCGATGGTGGCAGTGGCGGGGTTCAGTGTGAGGCCAAGGTAGCCCTCGATCGACGCCACAGGGGTACGCATCTCGTGGCTGGCGGTGCTAATGAACTCGGCTTTTTGGCGTTCCTCGGCCTTTTCCTTCGTCACGTCACGAAAGACAACGATGACTCCACTGCCCGGATCACTGCTGACGGGCGAAATGACGAGCGAGATGATCGGCGTCTTGCCAGAGCTCGTCACAAGACGCAGACGGTCGGTGGTAAGGGGCTGGTTGTCCGCCAGGACGGCGGCGATCGGGTCGGTATCATTGGTAATGGGGTCATTCTTGGCATCGATAAGCTTGAGGACGGATTGGTAGCTCAGGCCTAGAGCATCTTCGTCGCCCCAGCCCACGAGGCGCTGAGCTGCCGGATTGATGAGCTCTATCATCCCATCTGCGTCCAGTGCCATCACGCCATCGCCAATCGCATTGAGCACGATATCCGACTTGCCTGCCACCCGGCTTAGTGTGGCGGCAAGCTCGCGGTACGAGGTGGTGCGAGCCTGTGCGGCGCGATCATCCGGCCCCCAGAGCAAGCATCCCACTAGGACGGGTAGCTCGCCCGTCAACATAGCGCTAGGGATCATCGTACTTGTAATATGCCCCGCTAGCACCCCCCAACTGAGGTAGGCATTGACCAGCAGCAAGACCAGTGCTAGCCCTACCCAGCCAAAAAACATTGCAAAAACCGCTATTAAGAGCCAGGCTGCGATAAAGGGTGAGCTCAGCCCGCCAGTGCCAACGATGAGTGCGCCTGTTGTAGCAATGGCGCAGAGATACACTACCAGACTCGCCTGCCCAAGCCGCTGCTGCGGTGGCCAGATGTGAAGCACTGCTGCCACAACCCCTGTTATACCGGCCAAGATAACGGCAATGAGTGGCATGCCAAGTACAAGGTTGTATTGATCCACCCCGCCAAAGTGTCGCCATGCCCACAGCGCCACGATGATGACGGCATAGAGCATGCTTGCCTCGCACAAGCGCCGGTGCCAAAACCGGCTGATTTGTTGCACCCCCATTGGTTATCCCCCTTATGCTTTGTGTGTATTATAGCGGATTGCCTGGGTGATGGCAATGGAGTGTTGGACGAGAGCCGTGCTCGCTATCCGCCACTTCTTATGACCATGAGTAATTTATTCGCCCATTTTTCTCTACAATGTGCTACAATAGTGCCAGAAAACAAAGGAGGCCATATGGCAAAAAAATCAACCAAAGCAGCCGCGCCAGCAACAACAACCAAGACGAAGGTAACGGTATCGACCACCCGCAAAAAGACGCCCAAGCAGATGCTTGACATCCTGCTCATCGCAGCCTGCCTGGTGCTCAGCGTTATCGTAGTGGTACTGAGTATCTCGCACAGCATCGATCCGCACACCGCCATCGTCATGCTCAGCATTGGCCTGGCCTGTCTCAGTGCCTATGTGCTTAACCACGCAGCAAGTCGGTAGAACCCCTGCTCTGCTACTTGTATAAATAACCCGCTCGCAGTGGCGGGTTGTTTTTGCTATAAAAATTGCCGCTACACAGAGGTAGCAAGTGCTGTATATAGCTAAACACAAGCGCTACTTGCCCGGCACATACACCACAAGCGTGCCATCCTTGCCGGTGCTAGCGATGAGATTGCTGCGGATGGTGAGGCTGCGCATGTCGGTTCCTTTGATGGTGAGGAGGGTTGTACCATCGGCGACTTTGACGATCTTGAGGCCTTTACTGCCGCTGGCTTGAATACCGGCGGAGTGGAGGTTGCTGGTGAGGAGGAGTGAGCCATCCAGACTGGCGGAGACAATATTGCCACCGTCGGCCAGGGTGAGTGCGCCGCCACTGGTGCGGCTGTAGGTGGCCTGGCTGAGAGCGAAGTCTTGGGTGTTTTGGCTGGCAATGCGCAAGAACTCTCTACCCTGCCCATCCACAATGACGCGCGGCATATCTGTGGTGAGAGCTTCTCGCGGGTAGGTTGGCGCAGTAGTGCCAGTGGGGTTGGTGAAGGAGCTGGCGGCTGGATTGAGCTTGTACGCGCTATTGACAGTGCTGCGGCCGCGCGGCTTACCATCGATGCCATAGCTCTCGAAGGTCTCTTGCCCACTGGATTGGACGGTACTGCTGCCCGCAGTGCCCTCCAGCCAGCCATCGCTTGCTAGGGTGACGTTGCTAGAGCTGGCTGTGCGCTGCACTTCGCGTGTGCCACTCGTGATGTCGTACACGGTGATGACAGTGGTCGATTGGTCTGCAGTGGTCGCCTGGCGCTCATTCGTAATGACGACACCGGTGGTGGTACGCGAAGTAGCATGCTTGCTGGGCGACTTCTGGGATGGCTTGGCGCCATGGTCTTTCTCGGTATTGCGGCGGCAGATGAGCTTGCTCCCGCCTGCTATAATGCAGGTGGCGTTGGGGTTCTGAAAATCACCACTGGTGATAGTGCGCAGATTCCCTGCGGCGGCATAGAAGGTGGCGGTGGCACTCTCGCCAATAATGTCTTGTTGCTGGCTATCTGTGCCGTAGTATGTGAGCGTGCTCGGCTGGGTGGATACAGGGGTAGCATAGAGAACCTTGGCGGTAGCAAGCTCTACCGCCGTAATGACCGAGCGCCCCCGCTGTTGGCTGGCGCAATACACCACCCCACGCGGCGTGACGCTACTGCAGGTGCTGGCTGGCCAAGTAGCAACTGCCTGCTTGCGCCCAGTATCCCAAATGCGGAGCACTGGTGCGGCATCCTGCGCGCCCTGCCCCGCGATGGCGAGCCGCGAGTGGTCGGCTGTGCCACCCAAGAAGCTCAAGCCACCCTGCCCCGCCGTAAATCGCACTGCGCGCTGACCTGCTCCATAGCCATTAGCCAGAAACACATCGGTGCGCGATGGCGTGGCCGATACCGCCGCGGCCTGCATGCGCTGCGGCGAGGAGAGAAGGGTTACTGCTGCAGCAATGGCCGAGAGCACCACAGTAATGGCCGCTGCAAGCATCACCCACAGCGTGAGCTTACTATGCCGCCGCTTGGCGGGGCGCTGGGGCGGATGCTCTCCCAGCACAGATGTCGGAACAGGTGAAATATCCATAAGTAACTTCGTTGTATTACACAATATTGTGTCATTAGTATAGCAGATATCGCTGCAGCCAGAGCATGATTCTCGGCTCGCGCGGCAATAGAGCGGTATTATGGTGGACAAACCAGCGAGTTTTTCGTATAATGGCACACAGCACTGCTACGTGCCAGCACGGCCTCATCGTCTAACGGTTAGGACACCAGGTTTTCATCCTGGCAATCCGGGTTCGATTCCCGGTGAGGTCACCACTAATATATCGTATGTTATGATACCTTGCCTCGGCGAGGTGTTTTTATTTGCGTGTTGTTTTGAGGTATATATTTGGCGTGATGGGCCTACTATGTGAGGGAAAGCTACCCCAATAAGCTTGTTCGCTATTGCGTTCTACGCAAAATGTAGTATAATCACCACATGACAACAGAGAGAGAGAGAGAGCAATAGAAGTAACACACCGCACCCTGCCGAGTATGCAGCGCGGCAAGATGAGCTGAAGCGGTCGCTGGAGGCCCTTCATACAATGGCACGAAGCGCGCAAGCCCAAGATGTACTGGGAGAGCACGCAGCACATCTCGTTGAAGCTGTTGATTGTGCACGCGTGCCTGATATCAGTGCTGATGGAATAATTGACGAGGTGCCTGGTTGGCGCAAAGAACGGATAATTCCTGTGGTAGGTCTGCGCCCTGGCGAAGTTGCATATACGTCAATGACAGGCATGACGCAGGAGCAGTACAGTGTCGTACGTATAGATCCGGACCTTGATGAGTTGACAAAATGGGGACTCTTCAGTGAGAGTTTGCAAGGCTCTAAGCAATGCGATGCAAAGGACTATGAAGAACTAAGTCTTGAAAGATCAAGTACGGCAGGGCTGACATTCAATTTCCGATCGGGATCAGGAAGGCGAGATGCTGAGGGTGGTATCGTTATTGATTCTATAATTAATAATCAGCCGAATGTTGTTATTAATATGGATCAAAGACGTCGAAGCAGACAGGTTGTAACGCTAAGTCATGAGTTAACACACGCGAAAGATGATATCGAGCACCCTGTATGGCTTGCGAAGAGGGATGGTGAACTTGAGCGTCGTACCCTATCGCATGAGCTGCGAGCATATGCTATTGACTGCCGGATTGGGCAGATGGCGCTTACATCGTATCGTATGATGGATGGCTGGCGAGGGCTGTTGCTGCCGAATCTGCAACTGCGACTAAGTGGATCAAAAACAGTCGAAGCAGTTCGCCAAAAAGTGAATGGACCGTTTGACTCCCCCCACGCCTTTGATCCGAGTGATGGTGTGGTAGATTTACTACATAAGCTCAAGATAGACTCTATCTACAAAAAAGAAAAGCCTACTGCATCCCCACAATAATCTCCAGTAATCGCCGTGGGGTGATCTCGGCTTTGATGAGATAGCCGTCCACACTAGTTTGGAGAGCGAGGCGGGTGGATTCGTCTTGGTCGAAGTTGGTCATGATGACGATCTTTGTGCCAGCGATGTGCTGCGGCTCGGCGCGCAGTGCCTGGAGGATTTCGCTGCCGCGCTTTTCGGGGAGCATGATGTCGAGCAGGATGAGGTCGTAGTGGTTGTTGCGTGCTGCCACGAGGCCGTCTGCCCCGTCGATGAGCCAATCTACCGTGTAGCCCGCTTTGCGGAGGCTGCGCACGTACATTTCGCCGATGAAGCGATCGTCTTCGATGACGAGAATTGTCTGAATTGCCATAATTTCTCCCCTACTACCTCTGTTATCCCTTATACATTGTGTGGTTTTTTATCCAGCCGCCGCCGCTGGTGATGAGCTGACTATTGCTGCCATCAGTGATTTTGTCTGCCACGCTGGCGTAGGTGGGGATGGTGATAGTGAAGGTAGAGCCCTCCCCTTCGCGGCTTACCACACCAATCTGCCCACCGTGTGACTCGACGATCGCTTTGCTAATGTAGAGCCCAATACCCGTGCCGGCCACCGTCTCGCGGCTGCGGTGTGAGCGGTAAAACTTGTGAAAGAGATTGCCCATCACGTTGGCGGGGATGCCAATGCCGTGGTCTTGCACCTTGATTGCGACGAATGCACCGTCTTGCTCTGCCAAGACGGCTACGGGCCCGCCTTCGTTGCTATATTTGAGCGCGTTATCGATGATATTGCTCAGCACCTCAGACAGGCTGGAGCGATCGGCTGCAATGGTGGGCAGCGTGGTGGGGATATCCACCGTGAGCTGGCGACCTTGGGTGGTGGCGCGCAGCTGCATGTCGTCGCGGATGATATTGTAGATACTGCTAACCGACTCTTCTGCTAGGTGGACGCGGAGGTGGCGGCGGTCGAACTTGCTGGTATTGAGGATGTTGTTGACGTAGCCGCTGAGGCGATTGGCCGAGACAACGAGCCGCCCTAGTAGCTCTTGTTGGTCGCCGGCCAGCGCTGGGCCAACCTCCTCAGTGAGGACATCCAGATAGCCACGAATAACGGTGATGGGCCCGCGCAGCTCGTGAGCGGCAAAGGCGATGAAATCGAGGTCATCATCCTCGGGCTGGTAGAGGGTGGTGCGATCGTGTAGCACTAGTATAACCTCGGCACTGCTTCCCTTCTCATAATTGGCTGTAATGTCGAAGATACGCCGCCCAGGCTCACCCACCAGCTTGTTTGCAATGCGCAGCCAGGTCTTCTCGGCGTGGACAGCGCTGCGGCGGCAGTGTGCGAGCCACTCCGTCAGACTATCGCCTGGCTCGAATAACAGCTCGAGCTCGGCCGCACCATCATGGCTCTGGCGCAGTGGGGTGTGGCGGTTGTGGTAGCGTACCTGCCCCTGATTAGTGAGGATGGCAATGCCAGCACTCGTCTGATCGAGCGCGGCCTCGATCTGGGCAGCTTGTGCTTGAGCCTGGCTGGGCGGGTTTTGGCCAGCCAGTGCAGCCGTCTGGTAGATATATTGCAGCAGCGGCTTGAAGCCATCGCGCTCGAAGTGTGCCGCATTGGGGTTGGGCGGCGTGATGGTACTGGGCTAGCCTGCCACGTGGCTGAGGGCATGTGTGAGGTCTTTGAGCGGGGTGAGCAGCTGCATGAGCAGGAAAATATTGAGTGGGATACTCGCCAGTACCACAACCATAATGACCAGCCAAAACTGCAGCTGGCTAGGGCTTAGGCCAATCATCCACAGCGTACTCGCCACGAGCCCGGCAATAGTACACTGCATGAGCACACTCGCACCAATAGCACGGTGGCTATAGCGCGGCCAATACTGTTTAATAAGGGTGGGTGGACGATGAGGTAGTAATGGCCGGGCTGGGCCTATTGCTGCCACGACACGCTCCCTGTGCCACCAGGTACTGCCGCAATCCATGTCTGGCCGCGGGTGAGAGCGATTGCCTTGCCATTGGCATCGAGCAGCTCGAGTGGGCTAGCGCGGTCGGCCTTGCGCCATATTCCCTCCACTACACTGCCGTTTTGGAAGATAGTTGCTTTGCCTTGGCCAGTGGTGATAATATTCTCGCGAATGCCATCCTCTTGCACAGTGGTCTGCTGGACGGTTAGTGCCACCACAACGCTGGGCGCAATCTGCCCTTCCTCACGGTCCAAGCTAGCCTCACCACCGATGCTGCGCTGGTAGGTGTTGGTGCTGGCATCGTATTGATAGCGCGTGTTGTAGCGGGCGGATTTGCCAAAGTTGATGACGGCCACAGTGGCGGTCGCAGGGTTGGCTGGCTTGCCATCGGCCCGAGCAAGGGCGGTCTTAACGACGGATTGCTTGTAGCCTTTGCTGCTATTGAGGTCGTCTAAGCGCTCGCTGCTGGTGTAGACATTGTGCGGGGCACGGCGGTCAGTAGCACGCCAATAGCTGCGCTCATTAAAGAACTGATCGATATCGCGGTAAGTACCATTGCGAATCTCCTGCAGGGCGTGCGAGCTACCCCCTACATGGGCCACGCTGGGCTGGTATGGTGCGAGCCAGTCGATGTAGTATGGTCGCAGGCTGCGCACTGGGCCAATCATCGTTGGTTTGTTTTGCTGGTACAGCGCAAGAAAGCGAGTGATACCTGCCTCGGCAATTGCCTCGTACACCACCTCAGCCTGCTTGATGCCTGACTGAGGGCGAGCACTGGGGCTATTCTCCAGCATCACGGCGGTGACAGGCTTGGTGGTGGCCGCTTGGTCGGCTACCTTGAGGCCAGTCAGGGGCGAATAATACACCTCTGGGGCTTTCTGCGTTGCCACAACAGGGGCGGGCTTGGCCTGGCGCGGCTTATTGAGCAGAGAAAATGACGCCATTGCTCCAGCAAATACCACCAATGCCCCACCAATCACCATCACGGGCATGCGGTGCTGCCCCACAAAATGTCGCAGCCCCATAAAGTGCCGCCCATGCCGCCGCAAACGCCGACGCTGCGCCCGGCCACCAAAGGCTGCCGGTGGTGTATTCTGTGGTGAACTCATCTTATGGCCATTATACCATGAGCGGATAGCGATGAGCTGGGGATTTTTGCATTGATGTGTCGTTGGTGCACCTCTGGAATACCTACATCCCAAAACCTGCATCATTCCTCACGCTTCATTGCCCTACCGCTCCCACCGATAGATTGCTATAAGTGTCGATATCTCACTGGCATCGACTTCTTGACGCCAGGGCTGTCAATCCGTTATTGCAGCGGATTTTCATACTCCATCGGATGAAGTATAGGAGGCGGTGCGAGCTGAACGTGAAGAAGGAAGGTTTTGACATTCAGATTCGGAGAGTGAGCCTTTGCATATTGCCTAAAGTGAAGTAACGAGGAGGCATTAACAGTTTCGCCACAAGAAGCGCAATACGATCAATTACCCAACAAACCCCTTGGCAAATCCGCAAAAATAGCCTACAATGAATAACCATTAACGATAATTTGGGTGAGGAAACATGAGACGACGACACGAGAGCGACAGTACAGATAATGGTGAAAATACCGATACAGTGCCACCGGTGCGACACGATGATGAAGGTCAATCGCCTCAACAAGCGGGCAGCGGAGATTTGCCTGTGGGGCAGGTGCGAGAAGGCGCACGCCAGCCATCGGCTAATGTCATGAGAGCTATGACAGATGCCGCCGTCAAGGGTAGCCTGGGGATTGGTTCGGGCCCGCAGGGTGTTGAAATATTCGCCTCCCCTGTTGCGCGCAAGATAATTAATGGCGCGGACTCCGTGAGCGGTATGGAGCAGGCGTCATAGGTCTGGCCGGGCGACGTACCTCCAGCGGAGTAATTGCGCGGTATTCCCTCTCTCGTGGCACGAGCATCGCTTGACGAGAATAGCAACGCACCCACCACAGCCAGGCTGCTACCATACCAGTAAATAGCATAATATCTTGAGGCAACAGTGAGCTACTGCCTCTGTATCGTTGCAAATAACGCAGCAATAAGGCCTTGACAGATATATATATATATATATAATTTCTTTCATATTCTCTCTACAGATAGAAAGGAGAAGAGAATATGTTCCTTGAGATTAGACACGGCACACTTTACGTGGACGGAGAGCAAGTTGGCTATAGCAAGTGCGATATGCCTATCTCTCGATCCCTTTGGGTCGAGGGTGTTACACGAGAGGAGGTGTCTCAGCCATGGGAATGCCCTGAGATCTATCATTGGGCTTGGAACGAAAGCGATCAGAGTAAATATGCGAACCAAGAGCGAGCTCTACTGACATTCTTTGCTCGTTGCGGCATCGTGGTAGGGTCAGTTGCTATCTGTAGCTGCTTTGCATCGTATGCTTGGTCGTTATGGTGGCTACTATTGACTATTCCTTCCGCATTCCTGACTGGCGTTACTGGCGTCGTCTTAGTGGGTGGATGGCAAGAACGTAAGCAGTTGTATCGGCGTTTCGGCTCTGGTGAGTTGAATGCAATTGAGTTTGATTACAGTGTAATCCGCTATATACGCTTACTGCTTCAATCTGGCCTCTCTCAGAATGTTCGTAAGAGGCTGGAGGCTGGTGCTGGTGGGGTGTCTGTTGACAGTATCAACACCAAGGTAGTCAGTATCAGTCATGAGTCCGTCACTCGGGTTGTTCGTCGCAACCCAGAGCTGATCGAGTTCATCAGCAAAGAGTACGGCGCCAAGCTTCCCTCACCTGAGGAGTATCGACGTCGTGCCTTCGATGTCTTGTATGGTTACATACAGGATGAGATCAACCGCCTTGAGGCCGATCGCGTTGCTGCTGAAGAGCAGCAACGCATCGAAGCCGAGCGCGAGGCTACTGAAGCGTCACTTCGCCGCTCACGCGAAGAGCGTGAGGCCCTGGTTGCTGCCGAGGCTGACCGCGCTTCGAGGGTGTCCTCTCTCCCCTTTATTCTTGGTGAGACCAAGGATGAGGTTATTGGATGGGGATCGCTGTCTCAAGCAATGCTAGAGGCAGACAGCAGTTCAGCTTCTGATCTCAGCAAGGAACGACCAAAAAAGGCTTGATATCTCAAGCCTCACGCCGGCCTATGGAATAGCATAGGCATGGCCCTTCTATCCACCGGGGCTGCCCGCTTGAGTACCATTGTGTATTCGCGGGCAGCTCCCCTACCCCTGTTATTGCTATTATTTTTTGCTCATGACGCAATTATTTGTTCAAGCAAAAACCGGCTGGGAGAGCCGGTTTTTTGTGTGATGCGTAGCGCGTTATTACCCAAGATACTGCTCGATTCGTGCCAGCGTCTGCTCCTTGCCAAGTAGCGCCAGCGTGTCATTCAGCTGGGGGCTAAAGGGCGCCCAGGTGGTGGCGATGCGGATGAGGCTAAAGAGCACACCAGGCTTGTGGCCAGTGGTCTCGAGGAGCTGGTTGAGAGTGTCTTGGATAGCGCTTGGCGTCCATGTGTGCTGCTGAGCCAGAGCGGCATGGGCTGTGGTGAGGAGCTCTCGGCGCTGTTCACCCGTTAGCTTGCGCAGTGGTTTGTTGGCGGTAATGAGCTCCTCATTGATGGTGGGCTCTTCGAAGAAGTAGCGGCTCAGCATTGGCAGCTCGGCCAAGGTCTTGAGACGATCTTGCACCAGAGCAAGCACTTGTTTCTTGTACGATTCGTCGGCGCTAGCGGCGCTGGCTGGCCAATAGTGCTCGACCCGGCTGTAGAGGTCATCGAGTGATAGGCGGCGGATCCATTGGCCATTCATCCAGAGGAGGCGCTTTTCGTCGAAGCGAGCACCGCTGCGCTGGACGCGCTCGAGGCTGAATTTCTCGATTAGCTCCTCCTTGCTAAAGATCTCTTGCTCGGTGCCATCATTCCAGCCCAGCGAGGCGAGGAAGTTGAGCATTGCCTCGGGCAAAATACCATCGGTGCGGTAGTCGGTGACGCTCTTGGCACCATCGCGCTTGCCAAGCTTTTTCTTGCCATCGGGTGCCATGATGTGTGGCAGGCAGGCCAATACTGGTGGCTCAAGCTCCAGCGCATCGTATAGGCTGAGGTAGCGTGGAATGCTGGAGATATATTCTAGTCCGCGGATGACGTGGGTAATACCCATCTCGGCATCGTCGACGATGTGAGCAAAGTTGTATGTTGGGTAACCATCGGCCTTGATGAGAATGAAGTCGTCGAGCGCTTCTGGCCCAGCAGAGAGCTCACCCATCACGGGGTCGTGCCAGGTGTAGCGTCGGGGCTCGGCTACCTTAAAGCGCAGTGGCTGGGTGCCATCCCACGCTGGTGGATTAGTTGGGCGATAGTCGCGGTATAAAAAGGCCTTCTTGGCGGCCCGAGCTTCCTCGCGAAAACCTTGGACTTCCTCTGGGGTGTAGGGGTCGGCATAGGCAAGGCCTTTGTCGATGAGCTTTTGGGCCCAGCGGTGGTAGATGGCGAGGCGCTCCGACTGATGATATGGCCCAGCCTCACCGCCAACGCGTGGGCCTTCGTCCCAATCTAGCCCAAGCCAATCCAGTGTATCAAGAATCAGGTCCTCCGCCCCAGGCACAAAGCGAGCGCGGTCGGTGTCCTCAATGCGCAAGACGAACTTCCCTCCCTGTTGGCGTGTGAGCAGCCACGGGAAGAGCGCCGCACGCACATTACCCACATGAATATACCCCGTGGGGCTTGGTGCAAAGCGGGTGCGAATGGTGGTGGTGTGCGAAGATGGTGTATCAGATGATGTGTCGTTACTCATATGGATAAGTATAGCAGATGAACCATATGACAAAGAACAGCATAATTTCGGCTATACCCTGCGTTTCTCCCATCACTTCATCCGATGGAGTGTCGATGGAGTGTGAAAACAGATTGTCATAATCTGTTTTTAGCCCAGCGCAAGAGGCGTCAAGAGGTCGACATCCAGCGAATGTCGACCCTTATAGCGTTCCTGAGGAGGGAGCGATGGGGGATGAAGAAGAGGTGATGCTTCTCAAAACGAGATTCACATACTCGCTGCAATTCGCTCCACCTGCTCGCTTGACAGGGGTGCGTTGCCCTTGATGGTGTAGAGGATGCCGCCATTGACCCATGCGGCGGCGTTGTGGGTGCTATAGATAGTGAGGCCACGGCTAGTGGTAGTGGCGAAGTTACGGCCAAAGCTGGGCAAAACGTAGTTGGCCAGAACAGCGCTGGAATCCCAATCTGACCGGCTCTGCGTGAGAGTAAAGGTGCCTGGGCCAGCGTTGGCGGCGAACTTCATTAAGACACTCCCCTGCTGCTGCGATATGCCGCCCGCCAAGCTATAGCCACTCGGCTGATACGACGGGAACGATGCATTAATGCCAGCCTGAGCAGCGGCCATACGTGTGGCAATGGCAGGCATGTTGTGGTACGTCAGGTAGCCGCCAAAGGCAAGCAGTGCCACCATTGCCCCGGCAATGCTGAGGCGCCTCCCCCAGTGGTGGGCCGCTGGCTGCCGAGCCGGTGGTGGTGCGACGCTGGTGGTGGTTTCGTCGGTGCGGCGTTTACTAGCGAAGAGCTTGCGATGTTTGGATCTGGGCGCGGCCGCCGGCTTCTTGCTCTGCTCGGTGAGGACGCTGCGCGGCAGTGCGCCAACGGGGATATTCTCCGTAGTGGTGAGCTCTGGCTCGGCTGGCGGCCACCACACCTCACCTTGGGGTATCCCAGAAGGCTGCGCTACCAGTGGTTGGGCGGCAAGCTCGGCGAGATTGAGTGTGGGCAGGCCGATTGGCATGGCTGGCTGTGTGGTTTGGGTTTGCGTCTGATCGGCTTGCTCGGTAGCAAGCACACGGGCCAGTTGTGATGGTGGCGGTGTGCTCTGGTGCTTAGCGGCGCTGGGCGGTTCTACCTCTGATGGTACGAATACAAAATCCATACTACGTGGCGCGCCAGGCTGGGTGGACGTATGCTGCGCAGTGTGGTGTGGGGTTTGCGCACGGGGCGATGAGGGTCTTGTTGGCTGAGCCGAGAGTGGCGAGATCGTCACGGGTTGCCGCTTCCGTAGCTGGCGCGGCGTACTGGGTCGAGATGATGTGATGGGCTGCACCGCCACTGGCCGATGATGTTTGGTGATGCGAGCAGCCTGTGCTGCAGCGCGATGCGTCGCCACTGTTTTTTGCGAAGTAGCTGCGTGTGGCGTGGCTGGCTGGTGCGCGGGGTGCGGTGGAGTGGCTTGAGCGACCCCTGTAGATGCCCGTAGCTGGTTCTTTACGGGTGATTGCGACGTCGCTGTGGCCGCCTGAGCCGATTGCACCACCTTGGTTGCGGGGATGATTTCTGAGATATGCTTCTGAGTTGTCTTGGCTGCCATAGAGCGAGTGCGCGCAGTATGAATAATCTTTAGTTCTGGCCCGTATAGTACAGGCTGCCGCTCTGATTTGCTTGTGCGATGCTGCTTTGGCCTCTGTATATCTAAACCAACGGTCGCTTGCTCAGCTGCCCGCTTAGATACGTGTCCACCATGTGTGGCCGTCGTATGACGCATAGTAATATATCCCCCTTGTTCCCTCTTTGATCGTATAATACTCCAAGCATAAGGGGTTTTGCAAGAGGTGTGCGCTGTTTTGTATAAAATCCTCGGGATGAAATAAATATATGAGCCTGCTACAAGGTTGAGCTGAGTGCACAACACATCCTACTTCCTTCCAGCCATGGTATAATGTTGTCATGGATACGAAGCAACGAAAGCGACGCCAACGCGTCCATCTGACATTGATTTATAGCATGATGGTGCTGACTGTTATCTTCACTGTCGTGATTTTTGCTTATGCAATACAGGGGTACCGGCTGAATTGGTCGAGTGGTAAGGTTGTGCAGGGTGGCTTGGTACAGTTTGACACTCACCCCGATGGTGCCCAAGTGACGGTAGACCAAACCCGCCTCAGTAACGAGACACCTAGCAAGCTCACCCTCTCGGCGGGCCAGCGTAATATTACCATCCAGCGTGAGGGCTACCACGATTGGCACAAGACAGTGGATGTGAAGGCTGGTAGCGTGCTGTGGCTCGACTACGCCCGGCTTATCTCCAACAACCCAAGCCATAAGAATGTCGCCACCGCTAGCGGTGCGTCAAGCGCCATTGCCTCGGGTAATAATCGTTACCTCGCCTTCACTCCGTCTGCGCACAAGCCCACCGTCACTCTGGCCGACCTCAGTGGCGACAAGCCACAGACGACGAATATCACACTTGATAGTGCACACTATACCGCGCCCGATAATGCCGAGCACCAAATCTTCACCCTCGACTCGTGGGATAAGGATAACCGCTATGTGACGATCAAGCACACTTACAATGGCGACAAAACCGAGTGGCTCGTTCTCGACACCCAGGGTAGCCACAAGCTCGAGAACGTCACGCGGCAGCTTGGTGTGGATGTTGCTACTGCCAAGTTCTCGCAGGGCGATAGCCGCAAGCTATTCGTCCTCACTGATGAGGGAGACCTGCGTCAAGCAAGCCTCGGCGATATGACCATCACTGGCCCACTCGTTAGCAACGTGGCTGAGTTTGCACTCTACAGCGACACTACTGTCACGTACACAACCAAGCTCGACCATACTAGCAAGCAGCGCACTGCTGGCTACCTCACCATTGGCACTACCAAGCCTCGCACCGTCCGTAGCTATGCCGATGATGGTGTGGCTCCACTGCACTTCCGTATCGAGAAATATTACGACAAAGTATACTACGTGATCGCCTATGGTGAGACGGCTGAGATCCTCAGTAGCACCTCGCACGCGGCGAGCGACTCGCGCACCGCAAGTAGCCTCAAGTCCGTCGCCAGCCTCAGTATGCCAGGTGGCATTAGCCATGTCGATTTCTCGCGCGGTGGACATCGCTTCGCCTGTGTGTATAACGACACGAGCCTCATGACGTACGACCTCGAGCTGCTCAAATCCTCCACCGTCAAGCTCCCCCAGCCACTAACGCGCGACATCAACTGGATCGATGGCTATCACTTCACCTTCACACACGGCGGTGTGCATCTCTACGACTTTGATGGTGCCAACCAACAGCGCATCACCATCTCGGCGCTCGACCTCCCCGTCGTCCTCTCACAAAACCAGCGCTACCTCTACAGCTTTGTCAAGACGAAGGACGGCGTGGCACTGCGCCAGACGAAAATCGTAAATGATAACTAAGGGTTACTACAGTCCTCGATAGCACAGACGATAAACTTGTCGTTGTTGAATAGTGTGTAGTGTATAATCAGCAAAATAATTAACAAAACCAAAGAACATAGCCCACCAACCATGCTCAAACTGAACCCGGATATATCTCAACCCGAGAGTGCGCTACAGGCACTACGATCAGGTCGAGACATGGTTTAGTGAGCTATGTTCGGTGGGCTATTCGCCCTGACGACGACGCTGGGTGTAGGTACGGGCTGAGCTGATGGATACCGTGGCGCATGCAGCAAACATGATGATGCCAGCGATGACCAGTGGATCGTTGGTATCATGAGAGCTAAATAGGCATAGTGCACTAAGTATTGCAAGTGCAACAGCAGCATTCGCTGCACCATACCGCTTTAGCGTACTCTTGCTACTATTCTCTTCCATACGTGTGGAATAGAATAGTAGGGCGAACCCCACAACACCACTGATACCCATTGCGATCAGTGTCCCCATTTCTCTCACTCCTTCTAGAGTTGAGCCCAAAGCCAGGAGCGACTCTTCGCTCCAAGATAGACTTTGAGCAAAAAGTTGATATATATATCAATATATGAGGGGCTAGTCAAGTGGTTAAGAGGGTTCTAAGAAACGACAGTCGCGAGATTTACGAGATATTTACCAGGATAACAGAGGTCGCTAGCAGATCTACTAGTCAATAATCGTTGTTATTTCTACGTACTTTTCTTGTTGCTATGACACTATGCAGCTTGGCAATGCACTCTCATATTTGCATATCTCTTTGCGATAGTATACTTTCCTTCATCTTTATTACTGCCGCACCAAGAATATAGCCTGACTAATCAGACGAATCGAAACCTTGCTAAAACTTCACTTCGAGTTCTCACCACAAGCTCACTATGCTGGAAATATCCCAGCTAGAATAGATAGCAGAGCCCTTTCCTTTGCTTGGTTGTGCAGTCTCCAAGTTTATTCGGCCAGACGCTGCAGTGGAGGCGATAACGAAAGCCTTGGGTAGCCGTAAGGTTAAGGATATATGATGCTGCAATATACCAGCCATCAGAGCAAGAGTGAGAAGTCTTGTTGTTTATTCGCCGCTAGACAACACGCGTACTATGGAGCCAACTTACTGCCCCGAAAACAGGTTGCCGACCCGTTGGAGGAAGGTTGGCGAGTTGCCCGGCATGGCGCCTTTGTTGTTGCTACTGTTGGTAGCCGGCGTGGTTTCTTTTTTGGCGGAGGATGGGTCGGGGCTGACTTGCTCAGCTGTGACGAGCAGGCGGTTGAGGTCGGTACCGAGCGGCACACAGGTGATGAGCGTCATAGTTGGCTTGGTGGCGTTGGTTTGCAGCGCGTGCACATCGGTCGGTTTGACGACTTGTGAGCCAGTGACAGTATAGGTGTAGCGCTTGCCGTTGTAATTGACGTAGATATTGTCACCCTTTTGCATTTGCTCGAGCCGCGCGAAGATGAACTTATACTTACCATTATCGAGCCAGTCGTTGCTCGAGTGGCCTGAGACAACGAAATTCCCTACTTCACCAGGCTTTGCATTGGCACCAGGGATGTTGAACCACACGACGCCCTTGTCCATCGCGGCATTGAGCGAGGCTTGGCTGGCGGCATTGGCATCCCACACGATGGGCACGTCCACGGCGATCTTAGGGATGATAAGCTTGGGGTCTGGGCCAACGTTGGTCGAGTCGTATGGGCTGATGATATAGCTCTGGGCATCGAGGTCGCCTGGTGAGGTATAGGCCGCAACGTATGAGAAAAAGACCCGGTTGTACTGCAATGCCAAGAATAATACCATAACGGAAATACCAGCTACCGCGGGGATGAAGTGTCGGCTATGGCGGACTTTGCTCGCGCCGTTGCGAATCGAGCTCAGTAAGCGCGAGCGCAGATCGCCCATGGCTTGGCTTTGGGTGAGCTCCTCTGGCTCATTAGTGGTGGCTGCGGTGGCGTGAGGTGTATCGGCGTCGTGAGCTTTGGCTTGCTCGGCGAGGCGCTCCTCAGCCTTCTTGACTTGGCCTAAGTAGTAGCGCTCATAATATTGCTGGTAGTAGTTTTGCCAGGCGCTGTGATATTGCTGCCAAGCGGCTTTTTGGTTGGCGGTGGGCTGGCGTGGTGCACCGGCAGGGCGCTGGCTGTCTGGTTGCTGCGGCTGATGCGCGCTCGCTGCTGGCTGCTCGGTATGATTGTCTTGAGATGAGGGCTGCTCGGCGTGAGCTGTTGATGAAGTGGCTGTGCGGGCTGGCGTGGGTTGTGATGACTGCGTCGCTTGGGCTGATGTACCAATGTAGTGCGCCTGTGACCGGCTGCGCGGTGTGATGGATGAGATATCACGCTCACGAGTTGTGGGTGCTGAGTGGGCACTTGACGCGGCAGCTGCTTGGCTCTGGCGCCATGCTTGAGCCCCTGGGCGGTAAGCCGTCTGGCTGTGCTGGACGCCACCCATCGCGTGCCGCACCACTGGTGCATGGCTGGCTGGTTTGCTGGCGAGGTTTGGGACTGAGAAGGTAGCCGCCTTGGCACTCGTGTTGGGCGCAGGCTGGCGAGTCGGTGCACCACCAATGATGGGCTGCATGGTGGGGCGGTTTGTACTGCCGCTACTATTCGAGGTATTGTATAGCGCATCGATTTGCCCACGCACTTCACTAAGCCGTGCATCGCGGCTCTGCGATGACGGGTTCCCTCGTGATGCTGTGCGTGACGGATCTTGTGGCTGCATAACTACTTCCAGTATACAATATTAGCTTTGATATACCAATATATCGCTTGCGTTTCAAGGTCCATCTTAGGTAAGAGACTGCTTGCCCGTGCCCACACTCTCGAGACGGGCACAAGAGTCATCAATAAAAAAATAAGCCGACGCTTACGGCTTATTTTTCGGAAAACAGCTGAATAAACACTGGTACCGCGGGCCGGACTTGAACCGGCACGTCCGAGTGGACATCAGATTTTGAGTCTGACGTGTCTACCAATTCCACCACCGCGGCGTGTGTATGATCATTGCAGCCCTATCCTGCAACTTCTGTCAGTATAGCAGATTGCGCTGCACTTGGCTAGCCTCTCGTGCAGGGCTCTACGGAGATATGCCTAAGCCAGTCACTCTATTCAGTCAACACGACTGCTCACCCATCCTGAGCTGCTGAGTAACTAGCGATAAACAAGCAAGAGAAAGTGTGGCAAAAAAGCCGAGCAACATCACGTAGCTGCGCAACAGGCGAAAGCACCGATCGTACCATGTATGTTTGATAAGTACAACACCATCGAACATCGCTTGCACGCAACCACGATATAACGGTGGCTACGATCATAATTTTGTGGTAGAACAGCAGCCACAAAATATGGATTTAAGCATAAGCATAATATATGAAAAAGTAATGTTGACAAAAAATAAAGGACATGATAATCTCAACACATAACGTCTAATAATGACGAGGAGGAAAACAAATGAACAAACTAGCAAAATCGTTTGTTGCACTTGGCGTAGTCGCTGGCGCAGCAATCGGTGGCCTGTGGGTAGCGCAGCCAGCATCGGCAGCGATCTCAGCAGGTTGTAGCAACTTTAATGTTGTAGAGTGCGGCACAAAGGACGTACAGACCCTGCGCAGCACTTATACAAAGCGTACAGAGATCCGTCAGCTGTACAGCCAGTTCGGTATTACCGAGCAGATGATCAACGGTGCCAACATGCAAGAAGGTACAGTTGATGCGAACGGCAACGTGACTGTTGGTGGTCGTGTTGTCGCTACTGGTGCCCGCACCCTGCAGGCCAAAGCTGGTACAAAGCAAAAGCAGCCAGAAGGTCAGCGCACCGCTGGTGGCCACACCTACTACCAGTACCCAACCGGTGATAGCTTCATCTTGGGCAAGACAACCTTTAGCGTTTATGCATGGTTCGACAACAACGGTAAGTTTATCGCTGGTGTTATTAAGGACTGTGGTAACCCTATCTGGGGCACCCCAACTCCCCCACCAGCCAAGCCAAGCCTGACCTGCGATGCATTGCAAGCTACTCAGGTTTCGCGCAACGAGTACCAATTCACCGCCAAGGCAATCGCTAAGGAAGGTGCAAAGGTCGTTAACTACATCTACGACTTTGGTGATGGCAAGACCACCAACGGTGGTGCAACTGTTCGCCACACTTACGCTAAGGAAGGCACATACACCGTTAAAATGACTGTGGTCGGTAGCGAAGGTGGTAGCACCAACGTCGAGAAGACAAGCAAAGACTGCCAAGTGACCATCAAGGTAACACCTCAGCCAACCATCCAGGTATGTGAGCTGAGCAGCAGCACCATCATCACCATCAAAGAAAGCGAATTTGACGCTACTAAGCACTCAAAGAACGTCAAAGACTGCGACAAGATGAAGGTCTGTGAGCTGAAGACTGGTGCTATTGTTACCATCAAGGAAAAAGAATTCGACGAGAAGAAGCACTCAAAGAACACCGCCGACTGCGACAAGGTCAAGGTCTGCCGCATCTCTGACAAGAAGATCGTCGAAGTTCGCCGCAACGAAGTAAGCAATGACTACACCACCGACATGTCGAAGTGTGAGCAAACTCCTCCAACTCCAGTAGCTGAGTTGCCACACACCGGCTTGGGCGGTACCCTCCTGCCGCTGGCTGGTATTGGTAGCCTCACTGCTGCAGGTGCCGCTTACTACGTAAGCCGCCACCGCAAATAAATAACCGTTTGCGGATAACCCAAAAATCACCCGTTTTGCATGGACGGGTGATTTTTTATTGGTTTGGTTTTTGAGAGTAAATCATTGACCCAATATAAGCTGCGCGTCCTCTTTTCTTTTTGATTGGTCTCATTTGTGGGATTGTGGAGTGAGAGTTACTCTGATGAGACGTATTAAGCTTCTCTACCCTTCCTCTAGCCCGCTCTTTAGGGGGCTAGCCGCGCATTGTGAGTGCAATCTGTCTGTTCTGGTGGTGCTCTATGTTAGTCAGTGGCGGTAGATATTTTGCTAGAAGAATAGAGAAAGGCAGCGTAAATATGTATTTTACATCGCAGGTTCTGGATGGTGGCACGAGTAGCTAGATCATTTACACCCCTACTCGATAGAGGCTTAATATAGGCCGTAGTTAGCTTCTGCGGGCATAGTTGCTAAGGATAACGGTATTCAATGGTCTCCTCAAGATATTCCATCTATACCCACCCGATTCTATCCCCAGATAGATGAGCGAGATTACTCACCATGCGACATAGACTTTCAATACAGGCTGAGACGGTGGTTTCTACTTGCTGAATAAGGTGGGGGCTGCGTAGCAACACACAAAACAAAGAGAGCAGTATAAGGATGCACTGAACACGCTCATTACTCATGTATCATGGTTGACGGAGCGCACAAACTAGGGCGAACAAATATACTACTCACCTGCTTTTTGCCATATAGCGCAAGAGAAGATGGATGATTTGCCATTACCGATGAGCTAAATATTACCGCAAAACATGATATGAGTACTTGATTTCCGGTAGAAACGTGCTATTTCCGTTCTATAAATAAGATATATAATACCGACATTCATGCAAATATAGCACACCATGCAATAGGAGAGTTTTGGTATAGCGCTTGGTGGTGTTTTATGCTTGTGCTACTTTTTTGTCCAGCAGAATAACAGAGGTCGTGGGCTCATGTGACGCAAACATTTGTTCATGATTTGTACTTCGTATGATCCGAACACAAAAAACGAACAACATAATAATGGCGCTGCATATCGCGTGCAAATCCCTTTTCTCGCCCTCCCTCTATTGACTTGGTAGGATATAAAATCCCATCTTGAGATGGTCTCACCGGCATAGTTATCGTACTTGAAAATACCTATTGTTTGTCGCTCAGACAAAAAAGCAGATCACAGAAATGCTGCTCGTGCTCTAGGGCTTGAGCGACTCTTCTACTTCCTTTCACTAGCCAAAGAGATAAAGAAGAAAATTGCAAATAGCTATAACAAAAGCTCCGGAGCCGATACCTAATATCTACTCCTTCCCATCTAGCAGGCTAGCTGTAGCTGCCTGGAGGGGTGTCGCTGGGTTCCACATGGTATAGGCGGCAATACGCGTTGGCACAGTGCCCTGCCAAAGTGCCATTGGCTGCGACCACGGTGTTGACGTGACAGTACCGTGCTGAGCGATGAGGATAGTGTCGGCGTGAAAGGTGGCAAGGGTCAGTGGATAGGTGATGGTAAACTTGTGTAGTGTCTCGACTAGCTGGAGGAGCGGCATACGGAAGGTGAGGATCTTGGGGTAGTACAGGGCGCGGAGGAACTTTTGGACTTGCGAGAATGATGCGACGATAAGGATGTTTGACTGGCTGGCAAGCTGCGGGGCGCTTGGCATAAGCAAATCGACCGCGTCGCGGCTGATGATGAGTGGTGTGGTGGTGTGGCTCACGAGCTTTTCGTAGACGATGGCGGTCTGGCTGTTGCGGCCTGCGTCGCCGATGAGGAGGAGTGCGTCGGCCCAGCCAGTGAGGGCTTGCAGCTCTGGCCAGGCTTCGTTGCCCAGGCTGCCGCTGCTGTTGCTTGCGGCAAAAATCGTATCCGTCACACTAGCAGGAATAGTGCCGCGCAGGGCATCTGGCAGCACGACGCGTGCCTGCCCTACCCCTGTGGCGAGTGCAGTAGTATAGCTATGCTCGATGGCGCGAAAGCTCAGCCGATTGCCGCCAATAATGCCCAGCTTGCCCGCCTGGGCTCGCTGCTGGGGCTTATTCCAGGCGATGTCTGGGTAAAGCGGTTTGGCCGGCGTTTGCTGCTGCCAGTAGGGGGTGTTCATGCGCAGTCACCTCGCTCTAGCGGGCGGAGATAATACAGGGAGAAAATACTCAGCATAGAGCTATTATACCGCGAAGTGAGAGTGTGTGCTATGTATCTCTGCCCGGTAGCATCTCCCTTGCTGCTGAGCAGTGGAATGGATTGAGCGGCCTATAACTGGGGCGGATGAGGAGCACAGCCTGTGGTGAGTGAAAAAACGCGAAAAAGAAAAGCCCAACCTAGGAGCTCTCCATACTCTAGTAAGAGTAAGTGCTGACGACTAGGTTGGGCAAGAAAGAGACAGGAGGGTTAGAGCGCAGAGGGTGCGCAAACATGTGCTTGCGCACCCTCTGCTGATTGTTCATCCGTCGATCACGAGAGTCACCTCCCCTCCTTTTTAGGCTCGCCTCTCGTCGGATTGCGAGAAGCTAATATATATATCAATATATGAGGGGTACGTCAAGGTTTGCGTGTTTATCGCGCCCCCCTAGTCTTACACTATTGGCTCATCCAGTGTAATGCTGACTGGGCAGTGGTCGCTGCCCATTTGGCTGGCGTGGATGCGGGCGCTGGTGATGTGCGGGGCGATTGCGCGTGATGCCAGCCAGTAGTCGATCCGCCAGCCCACGTTGCGGGCGCGGGCGTTGGCCCAGTGCGTCCACCAGGTGTAGGCATCGGTTTGGCCAGGGTGCGCGGCGCGGAAGGTATCCACAAAGCCAGCGTCTAGGTAGTGTTGGAAGCCAGCGCGCTCTTCGTCTGTAAAGCCATGCTTGCCCCGGTTGGCGCGTGGGTTGGCAAGGTCTATCGGCTGGTGGGCAACGTTCATATCCCCGCAGTACAGCACTGGCTTGGCCAGGCCGTACTGGCCGGCCTCCAGCCCCTGCAGGTACGCCAGCATGCACGGATCCCAGGCCTTGGCGCGCAGGGCCAGCCGGCTTAAGTCCCCTTTGCTATTGGGCGTGTAGCACGTTACCAGCCAAAAGCTAGCAAACTCCGCTGTGATGACGCGGCCTTCGTCATTCGGGCTGCCGTAGCTATCTGCCGCCAGCTGGAACTGCTCCACCAGTCCAGCTGGCAAGCCATCACGCCACTGTAGCGGTGCGGTTTTGCTAAAAATTGCCGTGCCGCTATAGCCCTTCTTGGCCGCGCTATAAAAGTGCTCGTGGTAGCCCGGCAGGTCAAGCTCCACCTGCTGGCGCTGCGCCTTCGTCTCTTGCAGACACAGGATATCGGGGCTGTGTGCCGCCATAAAGCGGGCAAACTCGCCCTTATTAATCACCGCACGAATACCGTTGACGTTCCAGGAGTAGAGATTCATAAGGATAGTATAACATGACAGTTTTTCTTGAGAGATAGAACTGTGCGTAAAAGCTCGCTATTGTATATATTATATAATTACTATAGTATATGATAATACCTATGTGCCTACCGCACAGTATGTCTAATTCTATAAATAGTTTGAGCGAGAACCACCTTAAGATAATCAAGACATTGTCAAATATTATTGACATGTAAGAAGAAAGAGGGCTATTATAGGAATATCTGAAAGAATTTACTTAATAGTTGCATGTAGAAGAAGAATATTATGAGAAAAGAAAGAGTTGATTACGGCTTTGATAATGGATTGGTAATGACACGAAGGCAGCTAGATGCTGATAATCCATATTTATCGCATGATACAAAAGTAGAAATCCAGAAGTCAGAACTAGATGCCGCCCCAAAAGGTGGTAACGATGAGAAACGAGATGCTGAAGTGGCTGAGGCAATGACTAATCCAGTGAGTATCTGTGTGGGTGGTATTGCAGTTGAAGCTGCTGTGGTCGGCAATAAGCAAGCTGAAGTAGTACGAGGTATTGCTTGTGGCTGGGGTGGAAATTCACGAGATCGTGTTGCAGTTTATGAGGGACAAACACTTGTTGCTAATGATCCTGATGAATTGTTTGTTATAGTGAACCCACCAGGAAGTGGACACTCCGATGTGCTACCAACTGCTATTCGTAAAGATGTGCGGCACGGTAATTTTGCAGGCTACGGCGAACTAATTGCGCAGACAATTAATGTTGTGACAGAAGGTCGTGATATACAGCTTTACGGACACTCGCTTGGTGGGCGGACAATGACAGCCGCTGTACCCTACTTCGATTCTCGTGTTAATAGTCTTACTATAAATGACCCAGTAAGTGGAGAATCGTACGGAAAAACACGCATTACAAGACTTATGCGACTACTGATAAGTTTTGGTATAATCGAAAATAGCCATCTTAAGAGATATATTCAAACCGAGTTCGACCCCTATGAGTCTGAGCTACAGAGAGGCTCGATAAAAAGTTTATTACAAGACACTGCCCGAGGTATCAGAGGTGAATGGCAAGAACAGCTCCTAACTGACCCAATTGGTTTAGCGGAGCCTGGCTTTGCAAATGATCTCACTAAAGCGTTGCCATATATTAGGGACCGGCTTCGTATTATATCACCAAGCGAGAGTGCAATGAATCGACATCAGGCGATTAGTGATATAATGGCGTATGCACTTGGTCGTGCAAAAGGGACACCACCCATTGTAGAGCAATTGATAGTTCATAATCATAGCCACTTCTTTCTTATCATTCCACAAGTGCTTGCGGCTGTTTATGATGAGAATTTTGGTTTGTAAGGATTCTTGTAGTTTAGCAGACTAATATAATTGCAAAACAAAAGTAGCATATATGCTAAATATAGTGTATAATTCTTCGTATTAAGGATAGTAAATGGCTATTGCTACGGCCTCTGAAAGCGAATTTACTGTGCCAAGGGTACGATGTGCAGACTATATATGTCTAGCAAAGAGTGATGATATATCTAAGCTAATATCGTGTGCATAGCCAGTATAGTTTATATACAATATATAGGAAATTAATCAATGATGTCGTAAATCAAAAACTATGATAAGCAGAACAAATACATTTCAACATATCGAATCATACTTCTCTCGACGGTTTTTAGAGTTAGCTGACGGCAACACAGTTGCTTATCGAGAGGTGCAACCAAAGGAGAGTAGCCAGGTGTGTGTTATAATACACGGTCTGACTGGGACAAGCTACTCCATGCTACTATTAGCGGATGCTTATCGGCAAAAAAACTTTCAAACAATAGTGATTGATCTGCCTGGGCACGGTGACTCCACTCCTATTCCTGTTGATGACATGAGTAGTCTCGCTCGGTGGCTTCATGAGGTGTTGCAAGAAGTATGTCCAAAACATCAGCCTACACTGCTTCTGGGTGATTCATTTGGGGCTAGTGTGGTGTTAGCTTATGCACAAAGATATACATTACCGCCAACGACAAGCATTATCCTTGCGGCACCGATTCCTCTTATTCATCCTGTACTCAGTATTGCTGACCGTTTTTTTTCGCGTGTGCCTGATGCTATTGCGCGACAAATATACTACACAAATCGTTTTTTACTTAGTATAAGAATTCGTTTTTTGCTTGCACAGTGGAGGCGGGCTGACTATCGTCAATATGTGGCCGAATGTATAGCTGTCGAAGGGATTCAAGCCAATCACCAATATGCTGAAATGATACTAATGCCTGCCAATATTCGCAGTAACCCTTTTCTTTCTCCACTTTCTAAGCAGCTAGCTAGCCAGACAGTGATCATATATGGTGATACAGATCGAGTCGCTGGCTCACGAGCAGCCCAGTATCTTCAAAAGTGGGGGCATTCAGCTCACATTATTCAGGTGTCGCAATGTGGACATCTTATACACATCGAAGGGGTTTCAAATATTATTGATGCAAGTGTAAGTGAATGAGGCGACTGATTGTCTCGGGGTTATGGTTTTTGGCGCAGCTCCTGAATTAAGCTGGTTGCAGTTGACGCATAGTATTTTGGTGTAAATATTTCCTTCGCCTCTACTGCGGCGTGAGATAGTGCAATAAGTTGTGCAGGATGATCTATAAGTTTTTTGATGCTTTGAGCAATAGCCTCAGGGGATGGGTCGCTTGTAAGAATACCCGCCTGATGTAAGCCTTCAGCGGTGAGTCGTTCATCGCAATAGAGTACTGGCCGATAACGACAAATGGCTTCTGCAATAACCATTGGCTGATTATCAAAGTGATATGAAGAGAGTGCAACAATATGCGACCTATCGATAGCTGAAATCACTGCGTCATTATCGCGCAATCCAACAATATCAACATGAGGTAGTTGGCTGTATTGCTTACGCATATCATTTAGTAGAGCGCCATCGCCAATCATTACACAATGAACATACTTTGGTGGACACTGTGCGAGTGCTGCCAAAAACTCCAAAGGGCGCTTCTCTGGGGTGCACCTCCCTATCCATGTAATACGAAGCTTATTGTCTGAAGGCAAAGAGTCAATAGTGTGAGGCGCTGTATTCGCCTGAGAGAAAAAGGGGTTAGGAATGTGATGGAGAGGAAGGCTATTATCAAGCCTGTGTAATGTGCAGTATTGATGTCGTGACGGCGATACAACCGCATCTGCAGAGGCGGCAACAGATAGTGTGAGTGACTTCAGTGTCTTTTCAACTAAAGTGCCAGTTGTTTTTTGATGTAATGATATGCGTCGGTGGCAATATAAGCGTAGAGTATAGCGCATGAGCAAAGCAACCATTCTTGATAAGGGTACTTTTTTAATTTGCCAGAAGATAGAGTGTACTGTAAATAGGACGGGGATATTAATGCTGCAAGCAACATCTTGCGCAATGCAGGCTAGTGTAAACTCTGACTGCAACCAGACACAGTCAATATCATTAGTAAGTAATAACTCTTGGATTCTTTTTCGACGTTTAGTTGAATTATAATAACACGGTAACGTGAATGGAGTATTTGGTATTCTAAGGGTTAAAGATGGCTTAAGAGGAAGATTAATTGCACCATCGATTTTTTGGTTACCTAATATATACACTGTGTGCCCTGCTTGGTTTAGGGCTTGTATCTGGCTTATTGTAGACGTGACCACGCCTCCCATATTGCTAACGGGAAAGTCTAATACAAAACAAATTCGCATATAACACTAGTGTACCATATTTTATACATAAAACTGTAGATTTGTCAGTTTTTCTCCGTTGCTGTATAATGGCATAAGTATGAAAATCGGAATCTTTATTGATGACTATTTGCCATCAGTCCATGGCGTGGCGACGTCTACAGTTAATTTGAGGCAGGCGCTCGAAGTGCTGGGCCATGAGGTGTATATTGTTGCGCCTAAGTGCGAAGGTTATGACGATCATGATGACCACGTCATTCGCCTGCCATCATCGAAGAATTACGTCTTCGATAAGCGCGAGACGGCCGTCATCTACCCTGGCCTAGCCAAGAAGTTAGACGACTACCAGTTCGACGTCGTCCATAGCCAAATGCAATTCTACATGGGTGTGCTGGCCCACAGCGTGGCCAAGCGGCAGCGCATCCCCCACGTCACGACGATCCACACGCTCTATAGCGAGCTGATTGACGATTATCCGTTTATGGTAACGGCCGGGGTGATTGCGCTCTCGGTCGCCTTCCCTGTTGTCTTCCGAACGAAGCCGATTTTGCCAGTTACCTCGCGCGAGCAGCTCCATGGTATGGGCAAGAGTGCAATCCGTGATATGCTGTCTCGTCAGGGGTGGCGCCTTACTGCGGCGTTTGCCAACCAGTGCGATGCCTGCATCTCGCCATCGCAGCACCTGGCCAAGATATTGGTTGAGGATGGCGGCCTCACGACGCCGTGCCATGTCTTTCCAAATGGTATCAATACTCAGCGCTATCACGACGCTTCGGCGGCAGATTCGCCTATCACGAAAGGCCCGAACGATAAATTTATTATCTCGGTGGCGCGTCTGAGTCCTGAGAAGCGCCAGCAGGCACTTGTCGAAGCTCTACCGCATATTCCAGATGAGAACGTGAAGCTCGTGCTAGTCGGCGGTGGCCCATACGAGGCAGAGCTGCGCGCCTGTGCCGAGCGGCTTGGCGTGGCAGAGCGGGTGATCTTTACGGGGATGCAGTCAAGCGATGCAGTGGCTGCGCTGCTCAAGCAAGCCGATGTCTTCTCTCTCGCATCGTACCACTTTGATAACCAGCCGATGACCTTCCTCGAGGCGGCGTCAAGCGGCCTACCGATCGTCTACTGCGATGAGCGCATGACCGAGGGCTTGACCAAGAAAAATGCGATTTTGACCGATGGGATTGAGGGTGAGGACTTTGCCAAGGTCTTCAATGATCTCTTTGCTCACCCCGATAAACTTGAGCAATTGTCTCGTGGCTCGCTGAGGGTAGCGCGTCAGTTCGATTCTGTGACGATGGCAAAGAAGGTCACGGCGCTGTATGAGTCGCTGATTGCTAGCCATAATGCGCTCGAAGAAGAGTAGATGATGCTTGCTATTAAAAACTCACCACTGATCATGTGGTGAGTTTTGTGGTTTCTTTGGTGCGTGTGACTAGGATGATCTGAGCGTTGAGGTTTCAAATAGTCTAGTCTGATACTCTCAAGATTCCACTAGCGATACTGTCGCACTGCTCGTCGCTGCTCCCGCTCCACATCGCGGCGTTTGATGGTTTCGCGCTTGTCGTAACGTTTCTTACCCTTACCGAGGGCGATGACGAGCTTGATGTAGCGGCCGCTGGTGAGGAGCTTCGTGGGGACGATGGTGTAGCCGTCCTTCTTGCGGGCGGCGAGTTGCTCGATCTGCCGCCGCTTTGCCAGAAGCTTACGTGCGCTGGTGCTGACTGTCCGGGCATTTGGTTGGCCCTGCTCGTTGTGGCGCAGCGAGAAGCTGGCGTTATTGAGCCACAGCTCGCTGTTGCGAATCGTCACATATGCCCCCTTGAGTTGCACGTGGCCCTCGCGCGCGGCGCGGACCTCTAGGCCGGTCAGGTTCATGCCAACCACCATGTCGTCGCTCAGCTCATAATCAAACCGCGCACGGCGGTTGACAATAGCTGGTACTGGTGGCTTGGTAGTATGTGATTTGCTCATACGTCTCTTCTATTGTAGCAGATGTGGTGGATATTGTAGCACTCTGAAGTGCTTGCTACAGTTGCTTATGAATATATGAGAGATCGGCGTGCTACTCTACTAAAGAAATACTGGCGTGAGTTTTGCTATCCGCTGCGAGGGTTGCCTCGATAAGCTGTATCATATCACTCAGCGTCCCCTGCTCTCGCTTGATAAGCAAACATTCTTGAGTAAGTTCGCTTGCCATAAGCTTATCAACAGCAGCAATCGGATCAATGAATTTGGATAGTGTTGCTTGCTCTTCTTGCGTAAAATGAATATTGGCCTCAAGCATTTCGTTCGTTGCCATAGATTGCAGCTCATCTGGCGAAAGCTGCGTTATCTCGCGTGAGGGGATATTACGTGGGAAAAGTGCCGTTTGGAAGCTATGGCTGGTGACAGTATTACCATCTGCTAGTGTAATGCCATCATCTTTAACAAAAGCGAGTTGCTCGCCCTTCATAATATAAACAATCCTTTCTGTCATTTTCTAGCGTGTCTGTAGACCATTATACCGCTAAATGTATGGAAAGAGTGTCGTAAAAATAACAGAATAATAATGTGGAGGGTTCAACTCACCCCCTTACCCGCAAAGGATATACTTTGCCATGCTATAATATCCCCTATGATTGCCGATATTGCCATTACCGAGAAGTCGTTTGGGGCGAAGACGCTGATGACGGATGTGAAATTTAGTGTGAATGATGGTGAGAAGGTGGGCCTGGTGGGGCGCAATGGTGTTGGCAAGTCGACACTGTTTGGTATACTCACAGGGGTGGACGATGACTATAGTGGCTCGATTATTTTCAAGCGTGGCAGTGTGGTGGTGGCGACGGCCCAAGAGCACCACGACAGCGGCGATATCACCGTACTTGAGTATATCTTGCGTGGTCTGCCGGAGTATGCCCGCCTGCGCCATATCATCACCACCTATCCCGAGACGATGGGTGATGACATGGCCAAAATCGAGGCATATACCGCGGCGCTGGAGCGCTTTGGCCAAAAGGGCTTCTACCAGATCGAGGAGCTAGTGGCAGAGGAGCTAAAGAACTTCCAAATGGCAGGCTATGGTGAGCGACATCTGGCGAGTTTGAGTGGTGGGCAGAAGCGCCTAGTGGAGGTGGTGAAGATCATGCACGCTCAGGCCGACCTTGCACTGATCGATGAGCCAACCAACCACATGGATTATGTCGCCAAGAAGCAGTTTGTCGACTGGCTCAAGGACGCGAAGCAAGCAATGCTCGTCATTACCCATGACCGAGATGTGCTGGCAGAGATGGACCGGATCGTTGAGATAAAAGACGGCACAGCCCTCAGCTACCGAGGTAATTATGATGCCTACCTGCGCCAAAATGCTTCGGCGACAGGCAATGCGATGCATGAGTATGAGCAGGTTGAGCGGCGGATTGCTAATGTGAAGGATAAGGTAGTGCAATTCCGCCGGATGAAGGAGCGAGCGCGTGACCCCGGCACCATTAAGCAATTCAAGCAGCGTGAGCAGCAGGCTATGGCCGAGCTTGAGGAGCTTGAGCAGATAGAGAAGCCAACGTTTTGGATTGATCGCGACAATGTGGCACAGCTGGAGTATAAGATGGCTGATCGCTACCAGAAGTTTAAGGCGCGGACGATTCGCCTCAGTATGCGCGATGGTGCAATGCGAAGCCAGCGCACGCTAGTAGCGGTGCGAGATTTGGCGCTGGGCTATGGCGAACGGATCTTGTTTGAGGGGGTGAATATCGATCTGCGTGAGGGCGAGGCTGTGGAGCTGCGTGGTCGTAACGGCGCGGGCAAGACGACACTTATTCGAGAACTACTCGCCGCGCAAAATCTGGTGCAAGACAGAGGTAGCGATACGCCAATTGTCTATAGTGGCTCGCTGCAGCTCGATAGCCATATTCGGATTGGCATATATGAGCAAGAGATTGCCTCGACGTATCTTGGCCTCACGCTGGCCCAGGCTATCGAGCAGATGTACCTCGACCGTGGATTGCCAATCGGCCAGACCAAACTCCGCCAACTGATGAGCGATTATCTCTTTGCCGAGACGGATGGCGATGTGCCGCTTGCTCGCCTCAGTGGTGGGCAGAAGGCGCGCTTTCAGATTATCAGCATGCTAGCCAATGAGCCGCAGCTGCTCATTCTCGATGAGCCTACCAACCACCTTGATCTGCCCAGCATCGAAGAGCTCGAGGCGGCGCTAGAGCGTTATACTGGCGCTATCCTCTACGTCAGCCACGACAACTACTTCCGGCAAAAGTTGGGTGGTGAGGTGGTGCAGATTGGGGCGCAGTAAGAGGCAATCTCATCGCAAAATATCAACCGCTTCTACGCCCCTTCTCTCAAGTACACACCTTTCAATATCATGAGAACTCGCATGCTTGGTAGACTCACCTCTCGTAGTGGTGAACGTGAGCATTACGAGCTTCCACTTCTCTGCTCTGTACCCTTCTATCTACTACTTCACGTTGGTGGAGTGTGCTTTAGAATTATGTAAGCTCCAGACATGAGAATCTATCATACGTATACTATACTGTGCATAATTTCGTACCAACATATTGCTTACGGTTGCAATCTACGCTATTGTAGAAGCAATGAGACTGAACAAAGATAGATCAAGCGCGGGGTTTGCCCTGCCAACGGTAATCGTGGCATCGGTGGTAGCGATGATGCTACTCCTCGTGGCGGCGTCTGCGTCGACGGCGATTCGTGAGGGGCTCTACGCCCAGCACTACCGGCGCTTGGCCCGTGAGGCAGCAGAAAGTGGCGTTGTCCTTGCCAGCAAATGTCTTGAGCTTAATAACGACCTCGCGCAGTGGTCAGATGCTGCAAAATTGCGACCTAATACTGATTGCAAAGGCACAGTAGTCGCTGGCCGCACCCAGTATGTTCAGCAGGACGGCAATGTGCGCACAACCTTTGAGGTGGGTGAGCCAGAGCGCCGCGAAGGGAGCATTCAGCGCATTACAGCGGTGGGCCGGACGGAGCTTATTCGCACAACGGATGGCGCAGTATGGAAGAGCTACGAGTATCGCCTGGCCGGTCAAGCGGGCCTCAGCGCGCTGCTCGATAGCGTCTCATTTGGCTACGCGGCTGGCGGCGGCTTTACACTCAATGGTGCGTTCTTTACCGTCATCGACGAGTTTGGGCGGCCACGCTCAGCAGGGTTCAATGGTTTTGGTCAGCTCGGTGTTGGCTCGACTACCGACACCCTCACGCTTAAACAGTTTAATGTCCCTGCCAACAAGCGCGTTGTGCGTACCTACACCAACTTCCTCTCTCATGGCCGTAACCTGTTTGCCCTCACGGAGAATGGCGAGGTATGGGGTGCGGGGCTGCATAACTTTGGGCAGATTGGCAACCCGAGCCAAATTATTGCATGGGTAACAAACCCCGTCCAGTTTGTACTGCCTGGCAATGATAATGTTGCGACTTTTGTATCACCGCTGGGGATTGTCACCTTTGTTGTGACAGCTAAGGGTAACGTCTATGCGGCTGGCTCTAATGAAAAAGGTGTCGCCGGCATTAACTCGACTGCTCCAACAATAAAAACTCCAGCCAAGATACCCTTCCCTGAGAAGATTCGGGCCGATGCCCACTCTTGGGCGGTCGACAGCAAAACAGCCTACGCGATTGGTGAGAGTGGCGCAGTCTATGGCTGGGGTGGTAACGACTTTGGCCAGCTTGCTCAAGGTGACATTAATGAGCGGCGAGTACCCGTCCGTTTGGGCGACTTTGGCAAGCCTGGCAAGACCAAGGCGGTGCAGCTCGCCTTTGACGGCGATACGGTCTATATTCGCGACAGCGCAGGGGCAGTCTACTCGGCTGGCAAAACAAACTATGGCCAAGCGGGTGTGCCGACCTTCCGGCTGCGTGCGGGGGTGTCAGACCGTTGCTTGGCGGCGGTGGGGGCAAACCTCAGGACAGAAAAGTGCTCGGGCACTGCGGCAAACCAAAAGTGGCAATTCGACCGGACAAACAACGCCCTGCAAGTTGAAGCAAACTCAGGAGCATCCCAAAACCGCTGCGTCGAAGCAACCGGCCATAATAATGAAGAGACGCGTATGCGGTGGTGCGCTTGGTGGTCTAATGGCAAGCGCTTCGACTTCCGCTACCCAGCAGGTGCGTGGAGCCATGTCTACCTTAGCAATAGCACCGACATTGGTGGCCGAGGCCTATGTGTTGCTGAAGTCAATATCGCAACTGGTGGCGAGACGAGGATGAATTCGTGTGAGTACTATGCAGACAGAACATTCTTGCCATATAATCCAACACTCGAGCGTGTTGCGCCGTCTGGAGTAATAGACATCACGACCGACCAGTACTTTACCACTATGGTCTATGCTAACGGCGAGGTTAAGACCTTTGGCCTCAATAACGGCGCACTGGGCAATGGTGTCTATGTCGACACATCCAATCTAGATGCTTACAAACGTCACGTATATAACCCAACCCCAGTCAAGTTCATTCTCCCGCCTGGCGTCAAGGCGGTCTCGTCCTGGACAACATCTAATGGTCTCGATCCCAAGAATGCCAATACCTTCGTTGTTACCAGCGATGGCCGTGTCTTCGGGGCAGGCAGCAATGTGACAGGTCAGCTGGGTATTGGGCATATTGGCGGTGGCACCAACGGCATCTACCCCACGCCGCAGCAAATGCTCGTGCTTGGCACGCAAGGCAACTTAGCATCGTATGTGCGCTCGGGCTATGGCACAACGGTGGTCTATACCAACAATCGCAAAGTCTTCACCGTGGGCAATAACTCCAACGGCCAGCTAGGTGATGATACCACCATCACCAACCCTACTCCACGCGCCAATAAAAACACAAATGCCCAGCGCCACGTGAAGTTCTATTAGCTGCAGTGCGAGATGCTTACAGTGTGCAAAATAGTGATCTGAATGAAGAGTTCTGCAACTAGTCAATATAGATTAGATACTCTAACACTAAATGAGTATTATCTATACCTCGTAATCAATATATTACTTCTGTTATAAATAATAAATCAGCGATATATGTAATTGCAAAATCGTACTCTCTTGAGTCAAATAAAAAAAGCCTGAACAATATATGTATACTACTTATGTATCTCCACGGCTCGCGTGTACAAAAGAGCAGCGATATCAAAACTCACTACCCTTCACGGGCAGTGAGTTGATAAATAATGATGAATGGCCGGGCTATGCCTCTGGCAGCAACCCCTTTGCCCGGAGGAGCTCATCAATCCGCGCTCGATCGAAGCCATAGACGATCTCGCCAGCAATGTCTGTGACTGGGATGCCTTGGGCCTTGCCGCCAGTTTTGGCAGCGAGCTCGTCCTGAGCGCCAGGTGTTTTCTCGATGTCTTTGACGGTGTAGTGTACACCCAGCTTGTCGAGATATTGCTTCTCTGTTTTGCAATAGGCGCACCACTCCGCGCTATATAGTGTAACTGATGGTGTTGTACTCATACGTATTCCCCTTTCGCTCTTGCTAGTATAGCATGGCCGGTAGTGGGGTTGGCAAGTGTGCCGGGCATGAGAGGTGTAATGATAGTACTCGAGTAGCCAAGCAGAAAAATACGTGGCAAGGATATGTGGGCCCGCAAGAGATGAACCGGCACTATATAGATGAGTCGCTAATCCTCTGCACTCTGCTGGCTCGTCAGATACCAGCTCCCATCGTGCGGTGATTGATACGCGCGTAACTGCACATCCAGCTGGTATTTGCGGAGCTCGGCAATGGCGCGCAGGGCGGCTGCACGGCTCGGGTAGCGCTTTTTGGCCGCTTCGCTGCGCGGTGGGCGGTAGGGCTGGTGTTTGGGTGTTTTGTTGCGGCGTGGCATAGCTCTAGTATACGCGGCTTTGCGATGCGACGCCAGTTGTCTCACATGCATCCTCTCAAGGGATGGTTATAAAAGTCAATGTCATATATAAAGTAGCAACTCCACGCTCAATCATCACAAGCTGTGTGCGCTCTATCCTCTCAAGAAGCAAAAGCACGGTGCTAGTGTGCCGCGAGATGGCGGTAATTTAAGATTCATACCCGACTGCTGCTTCCCTCTTTACGTCTGCGGGGCCTCCTGGTACAATAGGGCCATATGAGTACGGAGTCTCGTGAGAATGCCCGCTCGCACGGTAGCCAAGTGGTTAGTGTGCTGTGGCGTACCCTACTTGGGACAACCTGGCGGATGGCGGTGCCAACTGTTGGGTTATTTTTGCTCGGAGTCTGGGCAGACCGGCAATTTGCAACCAAGCCGTGGCTGATGTTTGCTGGCTTGGTGGTCGGCATCGCTCTTGCAGCGGGGCTCATCACGCACCAAATTAAGGGAGGTCATCGCACATGATGTTTTTCGCGGCAGTGCCACACATCTCGGTCAAGGCAGACGAGGTGTTTTCGATCGCTGGCTGGCCAATTACTAATGCTAATCTCGTTGGTCTATTGGGCCTCATCGTCTTGGCTTGGCTCATGTTTCGCACCCGTGCTGCGGTGCTGGGCAAGAAGAAGCCGAATTTTGCGACTCGCTTGACTGTCTGGTGCTTTGAGGGGCTGTATAACACCGTTGGGCAGGTCATCCCCAGCAAAAAATGGACGCGGCGCGTTGCTCCACTCGTCATTACGATGTTCTTCTTCATTGCTGCGCAGTATTGGCTGGGGCTGTTGCCAGTAGTCGGGCCAGTGATGGTTGGCCATACACCACTGTTCCGTGGCCAAAATGCCGATCTTAATATGACCTTCGCCCTTGCGGCCGTTACGATCGTTATGGCGCAGGTGTATGCAGCACGCGAGCTTGGCTTTGTCGGTAATCTCAAGCGGTATTTTGTTAACCCCTTGCGTGATCCGATCATGTCCTTTGTCGGGATTCTCGAGATTGTGGCAGAGTTCTCGCGCTTACTGAGCCTATCCTTCCGTCTATTTGGTAATGTGCTGGCGGGTGAGATTTTGATCGCGATGATCGCTTACCTCACTCAGGTGGCAATGCCAGCGGTGCTCCAGCCGTTCTATCTCTTCGAGCTATTCATCGGCGGCATCCAGGCCTATATCTTCTTTATGCTTTCAACCGTGTTTATTTCACTCGGGCTTACGCATCACGGCGGTGATGAGGAAAAAGATACGCACTCAAGCACCTCGACTTCTTCAGACGCGAACCTCGTGGCCGAAGGAGCAAAATAACATTGGTAATAACTAAATAAGGAGAAATAATTATGAAAGACATCGCATTTACCCTGGCGTATGCTATTCCAGCAGCGTTTGCTGCGATCGGGTGTGGTTGGATCGGTGCCAACGCCATGAAGGCGGCTGGCCGCAACCCAGAGAAGATTAACGACCTACGCACCATGATGATCCTTGGTATCTCATTTATCGATGCTTTGGCTATCATTGGTTTTGTGGCCGCAATCGTCGGCAAGGTGATGTAAGGAGTTCGCACTCGTGAATACCCTGCACTATTTTGCATCGACAGAGGCGGGTGGTGGCGATTTGTTCTCGTCGCTTGGTCTTGATTGGCAGCTGTTTGTCCTGCAAATGGTGGCATTTGTGGTGCTGCTCTTGGTCTTGAAGAAGTGGGTCTATCCACCGCTGCTCGACATGCTCGATCAGCGCGATGCGAAGATTCGCGATGGCCTCAAAGCAGCTGAAAAAGCCCAAAAGGCGGCTGACGAGACCGAAGAGCGCACCGCTGCAATGCTCAAAAAAGCTCGCCACGAGTCGCAAGAAATTGTGACCGCTGCCAAAACTGAGGCGGCTAGCATGGTGAACGACGCCAAGGACGACGCTCACACGCAGGCCGAGCGCATCTTAGCGTCGGCTCGCACCCAGACGCAGACAGAATTGGCCGAGGCCAAGCGAGCGCTGCGCCGCGAAATGGTCGACATGGTCGTCGAAGCAACGCGTGCAGTGACCGCTGAGACTGTCGACGCGTCGAAGGATCGCCAGCTGATCGAGAAGCATCTGACCACACTCGATAAGGAGCAAGGCTGATGGCGGCCGGTTTTTCGCGCCGCCGCCTCGCTGCGTATGTGGCTGAGCAGATTGCTGCTGGTGCTGAGGTGTCTGCCGTGCTGCGCCAGGTTGCCGCCTATCTTATTGACACCCGTGCAACGCGCGATGTCGATGTGGTGGCAGCAACGATTGAGGAAGCGCTGGCTGAGCGCGGCATCGTTGTGGCTGAAGTCACGACGGCACACGAGCTATCGGCCGCCCTGCAGAAGCAGCTCAAGACAGAGGTCACGGCACTTGCTGAGCAGAGTGGCACTGCGCCGGTTACGTCAGTGCAGCTCCGCCAGGTTGTCGATCCGTCGGTGATTGGTGGCGTCAAGATCGCTCTGCCGGGCCAGCACTACGATGGCACTATCCAACACAAACTAACCGCCCTTGCGGGCACGAAATAAGAGGAATTATACATGGCTGAAACAACGGTTACAGAGTTGTCCGAGAGCTTGCGGCAAGCGATCGCAGGCCTGGAAGCCTCTGAAGGACTAGAGCAGGTCGGTATCGTGACCCGAGTGGGTGATGGTGTGGCCTGGGTACATGGCTTGCGCCACGCTGGCTATAGCGAGGTGCTCGAGATCGAGACCAAAACAGGTGTCGTTGAGGCATTTGCCCTCAACCTGATGGAAGATGAGATTGGTGCTGTGCTGCTTGGCAGCGACCAAGGTGTGGCTGCTGGCGACCGCGTTAAGCTCAAGGGCGAGGTCCTGAGTGTGCCAGTTGGCGAGGAGTTGCTTGGCCGCGTGGTGAACCCACTCGGTGAGCCGCTTGATGGTGGCCCAGCTATTACTACCACGCAGCGTGGCTTGGTAGAGCGCGAGGCGATCGGCGTGATGGGTCGCAAGAGCGTGCACGAACCACTGATGACCGGTATTATGAGCATCGATGCGATGTTCCCGATTGGCCGGGGCCAGCGCGAGCTCATCATTGGTGATCGCCAGACCGGTAAGACGGCAATCGCACTCGACACGATGATCAACCAAGCCCGTCAAAAGACTGGCGTGGTGAATGTCTACGTTGCCGTTGGGCAGAAGCTGAGCAAGATTGCCCGCTTGGTCGAGCGCCTCAAAGAAGAAGGTGTGATGGATCAGACCATCGTGGTGGCAACCAGCCCAAGCGACCCAGCTTCCCTGCTCTATCTCGCGCCATACGCTGGTACCGCCATGGGTGAGTACTTCCGCGACAATGGCGGCCACGCGTTGATGATCTACGACGACCTGACTAAGCACGCTGTCGCTTACCGCCAGATGAGCTTGCTCTTGCGTCGCCCACCAGGGCGCGAGGCCTTCCCGGGTGATGTGTTCTATTTGCATAGCCGCTTACTCGAGCGCAGCGCTAAGCTGAGTGATGAGCTTGGGGCGGGTTCACTTACTGCCCTGCCGATCATTGAGACTCAGGCGGGCGATATCTCCGCCTACATCCCCACCAACGTGATTTCCATCACCGACGGGCAGATCTTTATGGAGACAGATCTCTTCTACCAAGGTATTCGCCCAGCCATTAGTGCTGGTCTCTCGGTGTCGCGTGTTGGTGGTGCAGCGCAGACTAAGGCGCTCAAGAGTGTTAGCGGTAACCTCAAGCTTGGCCTCAGCCAGTTCCGCGAGCTCGCGAGCTTTGCTCAGTTTGGAAGCGACCTTGATGCCGAGACCAAGGCGCAGATTGGCCGTGGCCAGCGCCTGACAGAGCTCCTCAAGCAGCCACAGTACCAGCCAATGAGTGTTTGGGAGCAGGTAGTAAGTATTGTGGCGGTGAGCCAAGGCTACTTTGATACCGTGCCAGCCACGAAGATCAAAGCCGCGCAAGATGCTCTGCTGAGCTGTCTCTGGGCCGAGGCTAAGGAACAAATGCGCACCCTCAACAAGGGTGACCAGAAGTTCGGAGCTGATGAGAAACTCACCCACTTGATAGAATCAACCGCGGGCGAAATTGCCAAGGAATTTGCGGAGTAAGCAACGGAGGTCGCTATGCCCAATACGCAACAGCTCAAAGCACGGATTCGCTCGGTTAAGAGTACCAAGCAGATCACCAAGGCAATGCAGATGGTGGCAGCGAGCAAGATGCGCCGTGCCCAAGATGCAAGCCGCACCACTGCGCCGTATACCACAGCAGCACGTGGCCTCTTGCGCTACCTTTCGCGCCAGGGTGCGACCGACGATCACCCATTGTTTGCCCAGCGCACGGTTAAACGTCGCTTGATCATCGTCATTGCCGCCGATAAAGGATTGGCTGGTGCCTACAACAGCAATGTTCTGAAGCGCTATGTCCAGCTCCTGCGCGATGACGATGCAGCCGGGATCGAAAATACTACCATTGCGGTGGGGCGCAAGGCAGCGCAGTTTGTTGCGCGCCTTAAGGATACGCAGGTGGTTGGGGTGTATGAGGATGTGCCAGATCGCCCAACAGGCCCAGCCTTCCGGGCAATTCTCGACACCGCGCACGATATGTTTGTGAGTAAGCAGGTCGATGCGGTCGACGTCGTATTCACCCGCTTTTATAGCAGTATGACGCAGCACCCTGACACAATCCACCTCCTGCCCGCCGGCCTTGACGCAGAGCAGCTCGATGCGGTGGATGACGACGAAGTAATCCCAGATGATGAAGCACTCTTCGAGCCAAGCCCGCAAGCAGTGCTCGACACCATCGCTGCACGCATGGTCAGTGCCCGGCTCTACCAAGCTCTGCTCGATGCTCGGGCGAGCGAGCACAGCCAGCGCATGCTTGCCATGAAGAATGCTACTGATAACGCCACCAGCCTCGTTGACGACCTAACACTCGAGATGAACAAGCAGCGCCAAGGCGCCATCACCCAAGAGCTGACCGAGATTAGCGCTGGTGTGGAGGCAATGGGATGAAACACTACGGGCGTATTGTGATGGCTGCACTTGCCATGTATGCGCTCGTGTGTGCGGTGTTGCTTCTTGTGGGTGGTGCTCAGATGCTATCTGCCAGCCAGGGTGAGGGGCTACTTCTTGGCCTTGCCCTCGTGCTGCCATATGCTCTTGGCGGGCTGTGGTATTGGCGGTATGGTCGGCGGCGCGGCGCAAGCTTTGTGGGTGTTACAACTGGCCTGCTGGTTATCATTTGTGCCGGGCTTGGCTCGTATGTGGCGGGCTTTCTTGCCTCCTTTGCTGTGCATGGCGTGGAGGCGCAGGCCAGTGATGTGGCCCGCCTTGCCTGGCCGGCTCAGCCGATTATGGCGTTTGCCGAGCTGCCAGCTGTCAGTAGGCTCTTACCATATGTGCCAATTGTGGTGTTGCTAGCTTACTGTAGCATTGCAGCTCGTGATGGTATGCGCTATAGACAGAGGTCTCATACCAAAAAGCCAGACAGCCAGGACAATCTGCAAGCAAAGAAAGTGGAACCAGTGGAAGGAAGAATGTGATGAACGAGAATCAACCGACGCCTCCCGTAGATACAAACCAATGCCGAAGTATGCCCCCAAGCCGTAGTGCTCAACTAACAGAGCCTCAGTGGTACGCTAAGACATCGTCGGTACTGCTGATTGTCGGTGCTATCTTGAGTGTTTTGACATGGATTACTGAGACCATACAGTCGTTTATCCAGGCCCATGCGCATTATGCAATGGTTGAAAACGGTTATGTTGCGGGCGGTCATGTTAATTTTTCGGTACTTACACCTCTCATTGCAGTAGTTATGGTAGCTATTTGGGTTGGTGCGCATACGGATAATAAGTATCAAGGAAGAAGGAATACTCTTGCAATTGGCATTGGCACATTTGTTGCACTGCTATTCTCGATTATTGAATCGCTTTTTTGGTCTTCGCTAAGTAATTGGGCATATCCTTCTGGAGGCTACTATCGCTTGATCAGAGATATAATGGAAACCGTCCAAGATGGTATCGGGCTTACGGTCCTCGTCGTCTTTGCTCTATTGATCGCATACATCGTGTGTTACATCAATGAGCGAAGACGAGAGAGTCTGTTTCAACAACAAGTAGTAAAAGGAGAAACGAATGAGTAAAAACCAAGGAAAAATCATCCAGATCATGGGTGTGGTGGTGGATGTGGAGTTCGACCGCGAGGTGGAGCTGCCAGCTATTTACGACGCTCTGCACGTCGAGCGTGATGGCCAGACGCTGACACTTGAGGTGGCGCAGCACCTTGACGAGCAAACGGTGCGGACTATCAGCCTGCAATCGACCGACGGCCTGAAGCGTGGCCAGTCAGTAATTGCAACTGGTGCGCCGATCCGCGTGCCTGTAGGTGAAGCAACGCAGGGGCGGATGTTTAATGTGGTGGGCGAACCGATTGACGGCGAGCCAGTAGCCGATGATGCGCAGCGTGCGCCCATCCATGCCGAGCCCCCTGCCCTCACCGAGCAGTCTAACAAGACCGAGATCCTTGAGACCGGTATCAAGGTGATTGACCTCATTGCGCCACTCACCAAAGGTGGTAAGGCTGGGCTCTTTGCTGGTGCTGGCGTGGGTAAGACCGTGCTCATCCAAGAGCTGATCAACAACATCGCCAAATTCCACAGTGGTAACTCTGTCTTTGCTGGTGTGGGTGAGCGTACCCGTGAGGGTAACGACCTCTACCACGAGATGAAGGATGCTGGCGTGTTAGATAAGACGTCACTTGTCTTTGGCCAGATGAACGAACCACCGGGGGCACGTTTGCGGGTGGCACTCGCTGGCCTAGCAATGGCTGAAGCCTTCCGTGATGAAGGTAAGGATGTGCTGCTCTTCGTCGACAATATCTTCCGCTTTACACAGGCTGGTGCTGAGGTGTCTGCCCTGCTCGGCCGTTTGCCAAGTGCGGTGGGCTACCAGCCGAACCTGCAGCAGGAGATGGGTGCGTTGCAAGAGCGTATTACCAGTACCAAGAAGGGCTCGATTACCTCTGTTCAGGCGGTGTATGTGCCAGCCGACGACCTGACCGACCCAG
>CAUSLI010000003.1:0-108491 GCA_963532885.1 uncultured Candidatus Saccharibacteria bacterium
ATGGTGTATATTTAGTCACCGGCAAAGCCGCTGACGACAGCAATCAATCTGTAACTCTTGAGCTCAACTGCGATCTACATGTATTTGCACTGTTCGGTGCAGGCAGAATAAAAAACGAAACCGCGCCCAAGCTAGATATTAGACAAAAGTGGACTTGGCGTTGAAATCTAATCAGGAAGACGCTCGGTCACTGTGCGCCGTCAGCCCTAGCCTCACTTCACTAATTATTACGGTTTCATCACACTTCACGGTCCATGCCACTACCGACCGAGTGGGCGATATAGCCTCAAGGTGCAGGCGAAGCAGTCTGCTGGAGTCCACTCCATCGCCCTCACTCCCGAGGAGGATCACGATGTGCACGACAACCAACAGGATCAAGCGGTTCGCACTCTTCGGCTTGGCCACAGCCATGGCAACTGGCGTGACGACGGTGGCACCGCCAGCTCGCGCGGATGGGGCCACCGCCACCGTCTACTCCGCACCTGGCTGGAACTACGCAAACGTCCGGCCGAGCCCTGGCACCGACAGGCAACCGATCGCACAAATCCAAGCTGGCCGCGCAGTCGAGTTAGATTGCTATCAGTACGGAGGTGAAGCCAACGGACCTTACGGCAGCAGCACCCTCTGGTACAAGATAAAAGGATACGACGAGGGATGGGTAGCTAACTCGATGTTGTCTACAGGCAGCGACTTACCAGTCACCAGTGAGTGCTCAGCCATACAGGAAGTTCTGCATTCTGCAAAGGGGGTGGCAAAGTCAATGGGTGGTTGGCTCGTCGCTGGCGTATTGGTCGTGTCGGCTGTGTTGGTGCGGCTGCGGCGTAATCTATCCGATGCCGCTGAAGGAGCCCATTCAATCCCGTCGCTAGAGAAGTTACGTCGCTGACGCTAGCGTCCATCGTGATCTCCCCCTGCCGAGCGAGTTGGAGCTGCCAGCAAGTTCCTGTGCTTCCGGCAGGGTGCAGGTTGCTTGTGAAGAAGGGGGAGCGGGTCGCCCGACTGCGTGCATCGTTACCAGAGTGCGATGCCGAAGATACGCGGGAGCCCAGAGCTGGCGCGGCTGGGCGGCCTACGATGATGAAGCGCTGCACGAGACCAGACGACAGCGACACCTCATGCAGGCCACCAGTGCCACCGCTGGTCTGCACTCCCCCAAGCGGACAGGATGGTCATGCTGAATACAGCCACTAACTGGGCCACTATCTTCAGCGCTGTCCCCGTCGCGATCGCAGCCTTGGTCTTTCTCTTTCGGACAGTCCCCAAGGCCGTCAATCAACCCAAGGGGCTCCGGCTTGGCCTTGAGCCGGCTATCGGCGACCCAGGCTGCTGCGTCCACATCACCAACTACGGCCCCGTTGAGCACTACATCAGCCGAGTCGGTGCCATGCCCGCACACCTGCGGCCACGCTGGTCTGTCTGCACCAGACGCATCAATCCCAAGGGCGATCTCCGAAAGTCGCTTGCTGTCTTCACCGTATGGGCGACAATCAACCAAACTATCGAGCCGGGCCGCCACCTGCCACTGCTCGTGCCACAGCCACTTCCGCTCGATAGAGAACTCCCTGACTATGAACTTGAGAGTCGGCGAGGTATCACCAGGAGGTACTACGAGTGGCTTAAGCAGGATCAGCCAGGCGGACCACTCCCCCTGGTGCCGTACGTCCTCCTCGGCGACGGCAGCGTCGTGCTTGGCAAGAAGACACGAGTCCAGCCGCCACCGCAGTGCCTGGCCCAAGTGCCACTGTGTACCTGCGGACATGCCATCACGCAGCATGCCCTGCGCCAGCGCACGCGACTCGCACCAAGCATGACAGTGTATGGGCGGTGTGGAGAGTGTGGGTGCAGAAGATATGCCGCGCGTGAATAGTGCGGATGAATCAGCCAGACAGTGGGGTGTCGTACCAACATCACGGTGCCGTTCTGGCTACTCACGCCTGCGTCGCCAGATGCTTCTTGACCGTATCCCGTCCGAAGCCGAGCTCCAGGCCGATCTCGATGTAGGTACGCCCCTGAGCGTGGAGCTGCCGAGCACGCTGGAGGTCATCAGTAGTGAAGCGTCGCCTGTGGCGGGGCGGCTGCGTGGCCTGGCGGCAGGTAGCACGGACAGTGGTCTCTGCGACGCCGACCTCCGCAGCGATCTGGCTGACAGCTATGCCCGTGCGGGCCAGATCGACGATCTGCTGCTTCTTCGCCGCACTGATCGGACGGCAGGCCGTCTTACGGACACCGCGAGCCGTCGTGGTCTCACTGGCCTGCGCGGTAGGCGCTACGCTAGCCGTGCTCGGTTCCAGAGCCACCTCACCCGCGATGAGACGCTTGCGGAAGGCGAGTAGGGGCTTCCAGTTGTTTGTGTCGAGTTTGCTGAAGCGCACCATACAAAATGCGAACAAATGCACCTTTACCAGGTGCTTTTTTATTGTAAAATGTAATGCAGACATCACTACTGGTCTCCGTCACACACTTCACTAAACAAAATGGCATATTTCCTCAAAACAAGGAGCACAGGCTATTTCATTATTATTCATAAAAGCGAAAATATACTCAGTTAAGGTAGTATATACACCATTCCGAAAAAACTAATAACATGTTATTCTGTGTACAGAACAACATGAGGAGTAAAAATGAGTATTGCGTTACATAAACTTCCCGCAGTCATGGCATGCTGGGTACGCACCAATGAAACCCCAGAGGAAATTGCTCAAATGACCGCAAGGTTCTTAAATGAACTGTCACCAGAGATTGACATATCGAAGTGGGGAAAGCCAAACGGCGTCAAGAATGTCGATGCTAATAGCATCACAAACTATATCAAAGAAACAGATAGACTCGACGACTTGTCAAGTCCTGAGCTTGACGGATACACCCTCACATTAGGGGTGTACGACGACTCATCAAATGTAACTCTCCAAACGAGCCTAGATATCAATGCTGGAGCAGCAGAAATTCCGCGTTTATTTCCCTCGCCGAGCGCGATGCAGACATTCTACAATTCAGAATGGAATGGCATCAAGAAGCTAGGAATGTGTTCCATGAATGCGATGATCGCAGCGTTCGATCCGATCGTCGTTTCCTTTCATGATGCAGAACTAAACTTGTGCGATCCTCGACGTGATTCTTGGGCAGTCCCTTTGGGATACTACGTTTGGATTAATGATTCGGTTGGCCCCATTAAATCCTTCGCTCCGGGGCTCCAAGTTGCCCGCCTGAAAAATGGAACTCTCATTACTGTTCCGGACGAATGGCCCGCAGAGAAAGTCGCAGAATCATTGCTAGAAACATACTCCCAGAACAATATTAGAGATATACCAAGGTAAGATGAATACTGCACCTTTCGTGTGCTTGACGACGTGATGCGTGAGTAATTGGCCGGGCTTTGCCTTGCGTATACTCTGCCTGAGGATACTCCAAAAGGTGCAATATTGATGCTCACTCACCACCGCGTCCGAGCAATCACCTCCCGATACCGCTCCACATAATTTTGCGCCATAATAGTGGCGGAGAATTTTTGCTCAATGCTGGCGCGGCAGGCGGCTGGGTCGATCTCGTCTACCCGGTTGGCATAGGCAAAGAACTCGTCTTGGTTGCTCGCAAGGAAGCCATTGACGCCGTGAGTGATGATCTCGGGCATGGCACCGCGCTTCATTGCCACAACGGGCGTACCACAAGCCAGCGCCTCGATGACTGCCATACCAAAGGGTTCATCCCACTCGATAGGGAAGAGCAGTGCCTTGGCATTGGCCACAAAGTCGAGCTTCTTCTTGCCACTGAGGTTGCCGGCATAGGTAATGCGCCGATGCTTGAGGACGGCCGGGAGGATGTGGTCGCTATAGTAGCGGAATTCTTCGTTGCGTCGGTAGTTGGTGAGTGGGTTAGAGAGCTCGAGGAGTAGCTTGCGGTTGCTGCCGATTCCTGCCACAGTACCCGCCATGCGGAGGCGCTTCTTGTACTGGGCAGCGTAGGCTACGGCGGTGGCTTGGCCTTTGTCTTGGGTGAAGCGGGCGAGGGTGATGTAGTAATTTTGCTTGTGTGAGACGAAGGGGAAGGCACTGCAATCGATGGCGTTGTGCACAGCTGGTAGTAGATGAGGGCGGATCTCTCGTGGGGCTTTGCGCGCCATTGCCTCCGAGATGCATGTCATGTAGAGGCGGCCAGGATTCATATATTTGAGCTGCGGGCGATTATCCATCTGCCCTGCCTCGATAGTTTGCGGCGTCGAAAATGGTGGCCCATGGAACGTATGCAACACTGGTGGTAACCCAGGTATGCGGCTCACTGGTGAGAAAAAAGCTGGCCCAATATAGGGGTTGTGGTCGTGAATAATATCAAAATTGCCATCGGCTTCGATGACGTGGAGGGTAAAATTGAGATGAGTCTGGAGGGCTTGGAGTGGTGCGTCGTAGTAGGGGTCGTCGATGGTGTCGAAGAGTTCGCGCTTGTAGTATGAGTGGGTTGGTGTGCCGTTGCGCATCCGCCGTGCACCATTGGCAAAGAGCTCTACCTCGACATCATCGCGCTGTTGCAGTGCACGCACCAAACCTTCGACAACGAGCTCGATACCGCCATAGCCTTTGATGGGGAGAGCGAGCCACGGTGGGGCAACAACTGCCACTCGTAGTGGCCGTGGGGGGGGTACTGCGGGGCGATCACTTGACGAACATTGTGTATCATTTTGTAGCATCATATAGCTAGTATAGCATAATCAAACAAAATGTGGAGTAGTAGGGTATAATACAGATATGGAGTCATTTCATATCTTCAAGCCGTGCGGCGATCATCTCGTGGCACACCTCTACGAGCATTTGGTGATGCAAACGCTGCATCGACAGCTGTTTGAGGCAGGGTTATTTCAGGCGATTGACTACCAAGCCTATGGAATCGTCTATTCTGACGCTGGGGTGATGGGGATCGATGTGACGCTCTACACCATGCAGGCCGAGCGCTTTGTGGCGCAGCTGCGCCAGCCAGTGGCGGAGTATGATGATGCGATGATCGACTGTGCGCTCCGGCAAATCATTGCCGAGAAGGGCTATCCGCTCACCTATCACGACCGACTCGCTCTTCACGAGGCGCTGCACCAGCTTGATACCGAGCCATGGTATGATGCTCAGGATATCGACGTATTGCACTGCTTGGGCGAGACAGCGCCACGTGGTATTATTGCTCAGCGCGAGGAGTGGGAAGCGGACGTCATGGAGTATACCATTGATATATCGATCGATCTCGAGCCGGGTGACCCGCGAGCGGCCGTCTTCATTGAGCTTACGCATGCGATCCAAGCCAATACCGCTGCGCTGCTGCAGCGAACGTATGGGTATTATAACCACGGGTATGATAGGGAGTGCACGGCTGGGTGCCATACCGAGCGGCAATATTTGCTTGTAACTGGCCGGGAGGATCATTCGGCCCAGGTCTACAACTTGTATGAGCTTATGATTCGGATGATTCGAGCCCAGGGTGGTTGGCAGCGCCTCTTAGAGCGCTTGCAGACGGTTGATTATCGAGAGCAGTCTGCGCCTTCCATTGTCAGTATGATCGATGACCTACGGATGGTCGTCGGGGCGCGTGGCTGGCGTCGAATTGCCACGGCGGAGACAGTGGATGACCTGCTTGATCGCCTGACAATAACAGTGGTCGCACGGTGATGAAATGAGGTGTAGTGAGCCTCTCCAGTATGCATCGTAATTATACACATTACCCTAGGCAAACCAGCCACCAGTATGGTACTATAAGCAGTAAGGAAGGTCTGATATAATTCGGGCCGTTATTTTATGTTATGACAGATCCACAGTATATTCGTAATATTGCAATTATTGCCCACGTCGACCACGGCAAAACAACGCTGCTTGATGGTTTGCTGAAGCAGAGCAATACATTCCGCAGCAACCAAGCCGAGATGGCCCAGACGCTCATCATGGATAGTGGCGAGCAGGAGCGTGAGCGTGGCATTACTATCACTGCCAAGCAGACGACGGTCTACTACCAGCCGACCGATGCTGAGTCAGCAGTCGACTACAAGATCAACATCATCGACACACCCGGCCATGCCGATTTTAGTGGCGAGGTGGAGCGCACGCTCAACATGGCCGATGGCGTACTCCTCGTGGTGGATGCGCAAGAAGGCCCAATGCCACAGACGAAGTTTGTTCTGAGTAAAGCGCTTGAGCTTGGTCTAACACCGGTGGTGATTATCAACAAGATCGACAAGCCTGCGCGGCGCATTGCCGAGGTGGAGGACGAGCTAGCCGACCTCTTCCTCGAGCTTGCCACCGACGAGGTACAGCTCAAATACCCGGTGTACTACGCCGTAGCGCGCGAAGGCAAAGCCTGGGCGACACTGCCAAGTGATGCCAGTGAGCCAGCCAGCTTGGCGCCAATATTCCAAGCAGTCGTCTCACATATTCCAGCGCCGCAGGTGGCAGATGGGCCTTTCCAGATGCTCGTGACGGCTCTCCAGTACGATACCTTCCTTGGCAAATATGCGATTGGCCGAATCCATCGTGGAGTGGCTCAGCGTGGCCAAGCGCTGACTCTTATCAAGACGGATGGTACGACTACCAATGCTAAGATCGATAAGCTCTTCATCAGCCGCGGCCTCGCTAAAGAAGAGGTGAGCGAGGCAGGCGCGGGTGACATTGTCTACATCGTTGGTGCAGCCGAAGCGCACATTGGCGAGACGCTCGCCAGTCGCGACCAGCCAGAGGCGCTGCCTGTTATGGCAGTCGAGGCTCCTACTATTAGCATGTATCTTGGGCCGAACACCAGTCCGATGAAGGGCCGCGAGGGTGAATTCACTACCAGCCGGCAGATTGGTGATCGTCTCCAGCGCGAGCTCGAGACTAATGTGGCGCTGCGAGTGGCAGAGTCGGGTATTGGCTTTGTGGTGTCGGGGCGGGGCGAGCTCCACCTCAGTGTGTTAATCGAGACGATGCGCCGCGAAGGTTACGAATTTGAGGTTGGACGGCCAGAAGTTGTGACGATCACCAAGGATGGCAGTGAGCAAGAGCCAGTCGAAGAGCTGCTGGTTGAGATTGGCCCTGAGTTTGTTGGTGTTGTCAGCCAAGAGCTTGGTAAGCGCAAAGCCGAGCTCCGCAAACAAGAGCAAACCGCCAGTGGTGCAACCCGGATGACGTATACCATTACCACCCGAGCGTTGATTGGCCTGCGTAACCGCCTTCTGACAGATACAAAGGGAACAGTTATTATGTATAGCCTGCCACACGGCTACCAACCGGTCGGTGGTACATTGCCGCGGACGCGCAACGGTGTGTTGATCGCCTTTGAGCCAGGCACGACCACGCCATATGCCTTGCAAGCGGCCGAAGCGCGCGGTGAACTCTTCGTTGGGGCGGGGACTGATGTCTATGCTGGGATGATCGTTGGCCTCAATAACCGCCCAGACGACCTCGAGATCAATGTCTGTAAGGCCAAGCACCTTACCAATATGCGCAGCAAATCAAGCGACGGCACCGTCCAACTGACGCCACACACCCAGCTGAGCCTTGAGCAATCGATCGACTTTATTGAAGATGACGAGCTGCTTGAGGTCACGCCGCACGCCCTTCGCCTCCGCAAGAAATACCTCGACGCCAACGAGCGCAAACGCGCCGCCAAACATCAACCATAACATCATAGGGAGAACCCGCCTATCATGCACAACGTCCGCCGCGCTTTTGCTGCGAAAATCATTGCTCTTACCAAAGATACCAAAGAGAATGCCAAAGCCGCTGCCGTGCAGACGGTTGAGCTAGTGCGCCCAACGCCAAACTCACCCGACGAGACGCTTAGCGAGCTCTTTGATGAGGTGCAAACGCAGCAGATTTATGGTGACGGCAAAGCGTTTGTCGATATGACACCTACCAAGCCAGCCCGGACGATTATGGCACGGTATCGTCGGCAGCGTCGCCAGCCTGGCTTCGACCTCGCGACCTTCGTTGGGCAGCATTTTTCTACCACAGTATACCCGGCCTCGAGTTACCAACCGACCGACACCACTACTGCGCGCCAGCATGTGAGCCAGCTCTGGCGGCAGCTCGAGCGCCGTAATCGCAAGAATCGGGGTTCGCTCCTTGCGCTACCATATCCATATATGACGCCAGGTGGACGCTTTGATGAGTTGTTTTATTGGGATACGTATTTCATTATGCTTGGCCTAGCGGCAGATGGGCGCTGGCGCTCTATCGAGCACATGATGCGTAACTACACCTACATGCTGCGCAAGTTTGGGATGATCCCCACGGCCAATCGGACATACTTCTTGAGTCGGTCACAGCCACCTCTGTTTGCAGCGATGGTACAGCTGCTGGCACGCCACCGAGGCAAGCGGGTCTATGCAGAGTTTTTGCCAAGCCTTCTTGCTGAGTATCGCTTTTGGATGAAGGGTCGGCGCCAGATTGCTAAGGCCAAGGCCGTTGAGTACCCAGCGTATCTCCGCGTCGCTGTTATGCCTGATGGCACGCCGCTCAATCGTTACTATGATAACCGCACCACACCACGCCCCGAGTCGCATCGCGAAGATGTCCATACGGCACATCACGCAGCCTCAGCGCATACGACGCGGACATTCCTTGATCTGCGGGCGGCAGCCGAGAGCGGGTGGGACTTTAGCAGCCGGTGGTTTGCCGACCCCTGTCAGATTCAGACCATCGAGACGACAAAGTATGTGCCGGTCGACCTCAATTGCTTCCTCTACCAGCTCGAAATGACGATCGCCGAGGCTTACCGACTCATCAAGCAGCGTCGCCTAGCGCGGCGTTTCGAGGCAGCGGCCGAACGCCGAGCTCGAGCAATTCGCCGCTACTGCTGGCAACCTACCACGCAATTCTTTGAGGATTATGCTATCACCACTGGTCAGACCACGGGGCGACTCACGCTTGCCGCGGTGACGCCATTATATGTGGGAATTGCAACCGATGAGCAAGCTGCAGCGGTAGCGCAACGGCTCGAGAAAGACTTTTTGCAGCCAGGTGGACTCCTTTCAACCCTCATCACTAATGGTCAGCAGTGGGATGCTCCCAATGGCTGGGCACCACTACAGTGGTTTGCTATTGTGGGGCTGCGCAATTACGGCTATGATACACTGGCGGCAACCATTCGCGATCGCTGGCTTGCCACCAATGAAGCTGTCTTTGCCCAGAAGCGCAAAATGGTCGAGAAGTATGATGTTGTTACCGCCAGTGCGGGCGGTGGCGGGGAGTATCCCCTGCAAGATGGCTTTGGCTGGACGAATGGGGTGTACGCAGCACTCAAGGATGAGCAGCTTGGTGTAGCGCAGCAGTAGCCTGGAGAGGTAAGACGCTACGATTTTTTATCACTGCTTGACGCCTGTATCATTCCAAGATACGACAAATAGCTAAGTTACCTAGGCTTTTCGCTTGGTAAAACGAGTCACAAATATTTTTCAGCCTGCTATACATTATTCTTTGATACCTGCTGGGCTACCTCATCTGGCAAAAATCCTTTCTTGTGCTGGAAGTTTGCTTGCCACTGATAGCCTTTGCCATAGCCGAGCTCCTTCATGAGTTTGGTGGGAGCATTGCGCAGGTGGAGTGGCACTGGTGTATCGGCATAGCGCTTGGCAAGAGCCTCTGCCTCGTGCATAAGGTCGGTGATCTCGCGCGATTTGGCTGAGCGGGCAAGCGCTGTGGCACAGTGGTAGAGATTGTAGCGGGCCTCAGGCAAGCCAACCCGTTCCACCGCTTGGAAGGTCGCGACCGCTAGAGATAACGCACCATTACCTGCCAGCCCGATGTCCTCACTGGCAAATACCACCATGCGCCGAGCAATGAACTTCGGGTCTTCGCCAGCGTCGATCATTCGGCTTAGATAATAGAGGGTGGCGCGCACATCGCTGCCCCGCATCGACTTGATGAAGGCCGAGATCACATCATAGTGCATCTCGCCTTGCTTGTCGTAGCCAGGGAGCTTCTTTTGGGCGGCAGCTGTGACGGTATCGGGCGTCACTGTCTCAGCGAGACTCAGGGCAAGCTCAAGGTTACCCAGCGCCACTCGGGCATCGCCGCCCGATAGCTCGGCGAGATAACCGAGCGCTTCTGATGTGACGTGCTCTGTCTTACTCAAGGTAGCGATGGCGCGTTGGAGAATAGCGCGAATCTCGTCTTTGCTCAGTGGTTGCAAGACGAGTACGCGCATCCGGCTCAGCAGTGGTGTGATAACCTCAAAGCTTGGATTCTCAGTGGTGGCACCAATCAACGTAATCAGCCCCGACTCGACATGAGGCAAAAAGGCATCCTGCTGCGCCTTATTAAAGCGATGAATTTCATCAACAAAGAGAACAGTACGTAGGCCAAGATTCCAATTTTGCCGGGCATGCTGGATAACTCGCTCGACGTCCTTCTTGCCACTGGTAACGGCACTGAGCTCGATAAACTCAGCCTCCACCTCGCGAGCAATAATCCGCGCCAGTGTCGTCTTGCCTGTGCCCGGTGGTCCCCAAAAGATGAGGCTCACGGGCTGCTTCTTCGTAACAATCTGGCGCAAGATCTCGGCATCACCCAGCAAGTGTGTCTGGCCTATCACCGCATCGAGCGACTGTGGACGCAGCCGCTCGGCTAGCGGTTGGCGCGATGATGGTGGCAAATCTGGCTCAGGCATAGTTCTATCTAGTATACCGGAAATGAGCTGGTGCGTCGAAGGGTCGTTTTATGCAGATGAGGTTATATCTGATCTGGGAATTGATCAGACGGCTAAGGTGGTCTATTGCAATTTGTTTTACACTCTACCAGACAAAAGCGGTGCGAGAAGGGGTTCTCATAATGCTGTAAGATACCAAGACTATTGCTGTCTCGCTATTTTGCCACAATGTGGTATGATAAAAGCAATAAGCTAGTCCAAAGGAGGAATATGGAATATATCATTATCGGCATCATCGTGGCGACGATTGTCTTCATGCTGAGCGGGATTCGGGTGGTGAATCAATACCAGCGCGGTGTGGTGCTAACGCTTGGGCGCTTCTCAGGCCAGCGCGCGCCAGGCTTGCGTGTGGTAGTGCCAATCTTTCAGACGATTATGATGGTCGATGTCCGCTCGACACCGATCGATGTGCCGAAGCAAGAGGTTATTACGAAAGACAACGTGACAGTTGGTGTGGACGCTGTGGTGTACTTTCGTGTCATTAATGCGCCAAAGGCCGTCCTCGAGACGACGAACTACATCTACGCTACCAGCCAGTTTGCTCAGGCTGCGCTACGTGATGTGACGGGTAACATTGACATGGACGACCTGCTTGCCAAGCGAGAAGAGCTCAGCCAGCAGATCAAAGAGATTGTCGATGCTGAGACTGACAAGTGGGGGATTGACGTTGAGAACGTGAAGATTCAGAACATCGAGCTGCCAGGCGATATGAAGCGTGCTATGGCCAAGCAAGCCGAAGCCGAGCGTGAGCGCAGGGCCAACATCATTAATGCCGATGGTGAAAAAGCCGCTGCAGAGACCCTTGCAGAGGCTGCTCAGATTCTTGCTAACACCCCGGGCGCAATCAACCTGCGTACGCTCACCACACTTGAACGCATTAGTGCCGAGCCAAGCCAGAAGACGATGATCCTCTTCCCAGCAGAATTGACAGAGGTACTGCGAGGTATCAAGCGGTCATGATCGACTTTCGTCAGAATCGAGCGCGTTGCATTGATGCGCTTGCGGGTGGGCTGGCAGTATTGACTGCGTATGACGAAGTGCAGGGCAGTGGCGATGAGCCAGCGCCGTTTCAGCAGGAGTCGAACTTTTGGTGGCTCAGTGGGATTGAGCGGCCAGGATGGAAGCTGATTATTGATGGACTACGTGGCCGCACAACACTCGTGCGGCCTCATCTCGATGCGGTGCAGCAGACCTTCGTTGGTGAACTCAGCAGTGAGGAAGCCAAGCGGATCAGTGGTGCTGATGCAGTGATTGACGCCCACGATTTTGAGGCAGAGCTGCGCCAGCTTGCCAAGCGCCATACGGTTGTATACGAAGTAAACGACCGCGCTGACTATGGTTTTATGCTCAATCCCGCCTCACGCGACCTGAGCAAAGTACTGCAGCGGATCTTTCCCTCAGTCCAGTCGTGTCTCCGTCAGCTGCGTGAATTGCGGGCCATCAAGCAGCCAGAAGAGATTGCTGCGCTGCGCCAGGCAATTGCGCTGACGATCGAAGCATTTGAGGTAGCCAAGCAGCGCTTGCCGCACTGTCAGTATGAGTACGAGTGTGAAGCGGAGTTTGATTATCTATTCCGGCGTCATAATGCTCGCCATGCCTATAGCCCGATTGTCGCGAGTGGTGCTAACGCCTGTACTTTGCACTACAGCCATAATGCAGGGCCGCTGAATGCTGAGAATATGGTGCTGATTGATGTCGGAGCGCGGGTCAACGGATATTGTGCGGATATCACTCGCACCTATGGTATCAAACCGACGCAGCGCCAGCAGGATGTCCATGCTGCGGTGGTGCAGGCGCAGCAACACATCATAGAGCTGCTCGAGCCAAATCTCCCCGTGGCTGACTATATCCAGCAGAGCGACGACATTATGCGCGATGCCCTGCAGCAGCTTGGTCTCCTACGCGATCGCCACGATCAAGCCACCTTCCGGCGTTACTATCCGCATGCTACCAGCCACGGGCTTGGCGTCGATACACACGACAGCCTGGGTGCACCGCGGGTACTGCGCGCCGGTATGGTGCTTACCGTCGAGCCAGGCATTTACATTCCAGAGGAAGGCATTGGTGTCCGGATTGAAGATGATATCCTCATTACGCCGAGCGGCCACGATAATCTCAGCGCCAGCTTATCGACAAAATGGTAAAAAACCGCTATACTAGAGCAAATGAAACGACAATTTTTTGCCTTTATTATCCGCTGGGTGCTAAATTCACTTGGGCTGTGGATTGCCGTACGTATCTTTGGTACAGGCTATATCGGTGTCCAACCCGATATGAGCATTGCGGTGTTTTTGCTGGCAGGGCTCATCTTCTCAGTCGTCAATGCAGTCTTTAAGCCGATTGCCATCATCCTATCGCTTCCCGCCATTCTCGTCACGCTCGGTCTCTTTACTGTCGTTGTCAATGGCTTTATGGTCTATATTTCGTTGATACTAGCGCCAGGCCTCAAGATGACGTTTCTTCACTCCATCTTGACAGGCCTGATCATGAGTCTGGTAAACTATATAGTAAGCAGCGCGCTCGAGCTAAATTATGGGCGCACGCAGGAGGAACAACATGAATCTTGATAGTATTCTACAAACAATAATGATTGGCTCGGCCATCTTGATGATCCTGGCTATTTTGCTCCAGCAGCGCGGGGCGACGCTTGGTGCAGGCTTTGGTGCCTCGGGTGAGCTCTATACCACGCGGCGTGGCCTCGACAAGAACCTCTTTGAGGCGACGATATTCCTGGCTGTTACCTTTGTTGGGTCTATTTTGGCGGCACTCTTGTTGCCGTCTGCGGGGTAGGGTATGGCGAATCGGCAGGAGAAGCACCTCCAGCGCCGTGAGACCTCGTCGGCAGTTGCGCCTCAGGAGGATGAATCGCTGCGAGCAGCCAAAGCAGCTAAGTCGGTGCCGTCTCGCCGCAAGAAGCCACGCCGAGACCTCAAGCAGCTCGAAGATAGCGCGACGCGCCATGTTGGCAAGTTCTTAGGGAGCCGCTTCGAGAGTTTGCGCCGAGCCCGGCGGCGGGTTGTACTATGGCTTGTCCTCATTGCAGTGATTTTGCTTGGTATTATTGCTCAGATCTTTATCCGCCGTGACGCGACCACAGCAACTGGTGGAACTGGCGGGACGTATATTGAGGGGGCGCTTGGCCCGATTGAGACGCTTAATCCACTCTTTGCGACTAGCAGTGCCGAGCTCTCGGCCAGCCAGCTTATGTTTTCCTCACTCTATCGTTACGACGCCAAGGGTTCGCTCCACACAGATGTTGCAACCAATCTTGCCTATAACGAAGCGAGCAAAACCTACACTGCTCAATTGCGTGATGATGTCCGCTGGCACGATGGGCACAAGCTTACCGCCAAGGATGTTGTCTTCACGATCAACCTTATCAAGAACCCGGCAGTGCGCTCGCCCTTGCGCGTCAACTGGGTCGACGTCCAGGCCAAGGCGGTCAACGATACCACTGTCCAGTTTGTGCTGCCTGCCACGTATGCCGCCTTCCCCCATGCATTGACTTTCCCGATTTTGCCCGAGCATATGCTAGGCTCGGCAACGCCAAGCTCAATGCGCCAGGCACCGTTTAATCATTCGCCAGTTGGTAGTGGGCCATTTAAGTTCCAGATTTTGCAATCGACCAATAATGCTCGCCGGCCAAAGACGGTGCATGTCGTTGCCTTTGATGGCTATTATGGTGGCCGACCCAAGCTCGATCGCTTCGAGCTCCAAGCGTATAGCACGCAGCAAGATATCGTCTCGGCTTTGCAAGCTGGTGAGTTGAGTGGCGCAACCGACCTCTCCGTTGTGATGCGCAAAGATATTCCACGCAACCAATACACTACAACCACTGTACCAACCGACCGCGGGGTGTATTTGCTCATGAACAATACCAACCCCATCCTCAAAGATCGCGCCGTGCGTAAAGCCCTCCAACTGGGCACCAACACCGCTGCGATTCGCACCTCGCTGGGTGAGGGGGTGCAGCGCCTCGATGGGCCGTTTATCCCGAGCCAACTTGGGGGCATTAATACACCATCCGCAGACAAGCCCGACCGAGCAAAGGCAGCTGCAATGCTGGACGAAGCAGGCTGGAAGCTCGCCGATGGCAGCAAAGTCCGCAGCAAAGATGGCCAAAAGCTAGAGATTATGATCACTACCACGAAGGGTGCAGAGTACGAAGCGGTTCTCGCTAAGGTAATGGAGCAGTGGCAGCAGCTTGGCGTTGCCGTGACGCAGCAAGTGATCGACCGCTCGGCAACGTCATCTACCTTTGTCCAGGGGACGTTGCAGGGGCGAAGCTACGATGTCTTGCTCTATGAGCTAGCGATTGGTGCCGACCCCGATGTCTATGCCTACTGGCACTCCTCACAGACGGGCTACCAGGGCTACAACTTCGTCAATTACACCAGCCGTACCGCAGATGCTGCATTGGCTAGCGCCCGCACGCGCCTCGAGCCCAAGCTGCGTGCTGCCAAGTACAAAGCGTTTGCCGAGCAGTGGTACAGCGATGTGCCGGCGATTGGTCTCTATCGGTCGGCTAGTGTATATGCCACGGGCCCTGGTGTACAGGCTATTCAGCAGGGTGATACCCTTGTCTCCGGTGCAGACCGCTACGCAGACGTCCTCCGTTGGACGGTTACCACCCGAGATGTTTACAAAACCCCCTAACATGCGGTATAATCAACAGTGTCGCGAGATATGCGGACGTGGCGGAATTGGTAGACGCGTCAGCTTGAGGGGCTGGTGAGCATTGCGCTCGTGGAAGTTCAAGTCTTCTCGTCCGCACCAGATATGATGCCTCGCGGCGCATGAGCACCACCAAGACGGTGGTGTTTTGCTTTTGTAAATAACAATAGGGGAGATCTTGTATTAAGATACTTGTACGAGCACTTTGCTTGGATGCTTTGACGCTTGCATTAACTGGACATTTCTCCAGATGAAACATAAGAGCCGTAGAGCGCCTGAACCCATAAAAGTGCGATAATTAATCGGCGAACTGCTTGTGTTTTGCAAAGCGGTGGTGCATAATAAGAGACAAGCTGGTACGCAAAAAGGGGTACCGTTGCGTCCAAACACAAACATCGTGCCAAAACAAACATTGTGCCCCAGGGTGGGCGCGTAGCAGCTACCGGCAAATCACCTCTAGCCAAAGAGGTGATTTTTTGCTATAGTCTATACCAGACGGGGCATTAGCTCATTTGGCTAGAGCGCTTCGCTGGCAGCGAAGAGGTGACCAGTTCGAATCTGGTATGCTCCACCATGGATCTTTAGCTCAGTTGGCTAGAGCGCACGATTCACATTCGTGAGGTCGCAGGTTCGAATCCTGCAAGATCCACCATTTTGGAATTATTCATTTTTAGTGCCAATACCGTATTGTTTTTTGAGTAGTATCTTGTCTGCCAATAGAATGTCGTTTGCTAAGGGAGGACTCCAATGAAAGTTGCAATAATAGGTACTGGCGTCGGTATACGAACACATCTTGCGGGACTAAGTCTCCTTCCTAAGGTGGAAGTTGTTGGCGTCGTTGGCTCGACAAAGGAACGAGCTGCACAGCATCTACAGTCTCATGGATACGACAAAGACCTTGCTGCATCGTTTGATGACGTAATGGCAAAGTCACCTGATATCGTTTGCCTGACAACACCAGTTTGCTATCGGGATGAGTACTGGGAGCGACTTGCTCACGAACAGTGTTATATATTGGCAGAAAAGCCAGTCTGTGGCGACGACTTGTCGCTTCCCTATTTTGATGCCGTCAAGGATCGTTGCATGGTTGATTTCCAGCTTCGTGGCCTCGAGCAATTTCAGATCGTTGCCAAGATGATCAACGAGGGTACGCTTGGTGATATTTGCTCAATTGATCTCTTTGAACGCACTGCTGCTTTACGGGCGGATTCGCTACCATCATGGATGACAACGCCAGATCTTGGCGGTGGACAGCGTATGGCAATGGGAAGTCACCTTCTTGACCTCGCCGTGTTCTTGCTCGGCGGCAACTATTCGAGTGTCCACGAGTTTCAATGCAGCGCAGAAACAAGGCGCGGGTCGTGGCGCGGAACAATGCCAAAAGGACAGCGGCCATCTGACGAGTGCTTTGATTGTTCATTCGTAATGAATCAGGCACGTGTGGCGATACGTACGACGTCAATCAGCAGGGCAACGCGCTCTCTCGAATTCCGCGTCGAAGGGACAGAAGGTGCGGCAGAATTCTGCTATCGTAACGGATCTGGTACTCTGCGACTATTCCACGAGAATGGTAGTGAGGTGTTGTACACCGACCAGGATGCATCTGCAGTGTACACGCAGCCTTCTTACCCGCTCGATAACTCGGTCTTTCGTGTTGCATACAACAGATATTTTGCGTCAGTGTGCGAATGGGTTGAAGGCAAAGACTCGAGCATCCCGGCCTCATTGAGCGATGGGCTTGCAAATGCGAGATTATTGCAAAAGAAATAAGATACCGATATCTTTAGCTACTGTGAAGCGAATAGCACGCCCTTTTTTAGCAATTCTCTGAGCCATTCACTTGTTGCTATTTCAAGAGATTTTACTTCAACATGATGATTCCATCGATGTCGGCTGACTTGAGTGACTCTATGGATACCAGGATAATCCTCAGGGTGATCCAAGGTGATATTGATATAAAGCGTGCCATCAGCGGTTTTCTCATACGCCCACATCCAGAGAAATTTTCGATTAACCGCATAGCTTACTTGCGCGCGAAATTCTTTTCGAATACTACCCAGCGCCATGACATAACTATCTATCGCACGATAATAAGCATTAGTCTTCGGCTTATCTGAGAACACACTGATCATTTTATTGCTTGGCATGATAGCTCTCGATATAACTTACAATAAAGAAATGAAATAATAACACCTGGTGGAGATAGAGGGATTCAAACCCTCGACCTCAGCAATGCGAATGCTGCGCTCTATCAACTGAGCTATATCCCCACGACTCCTTCTATTCAAGCACAAACGAGCGGGAGAATCAACCAGTAGCATTCCCGCTTGTTTCTGATAAAATAAGGATATGTTCAAAAAGTTTATCCAAAAGCGGCTCGAGACGTATGTGAGCCGGTATTTTCAAGCCCATCCAGAGGTCAAGTTAATTGTTGTGGTGGGGAGCGTGGGCAAGACGAGCACTAAGCGAGCGGTGGCTACCTTGTTATCGCAGCGCTACCGTGTACGCATGCTCGATAACAACCATAATACCAATCTCTCGGCACCGTGTGGTATTCTTGGCGTGACCTACCCTAGCAAGGTACACAGCATTGGTGCCTGGCTCAAGGTGTTTGCAGCAGCCCGTCGGCGGATTGCTCAGCCAGCTGACGTCGATGTGATTGTCCAGGAACTTGGCACTGATCGGCCAGGGGAGATCGCTGACTTTGGCCGCTACCTCCGGCCTGACCTCGCCTTGGTGACGGCAGTAACGCCAGAGCATATGGAGTTCTTTGGCTCGATTGAGGCAGTTGCGCAAGAGGAGCTCTCCGTGACGCAGTATGCACGCCGAGTGCTGATTAACCGTGATGATATTGAGGGTCGCTTTGCTGACCTGATCGCTACTCCACACTTTAGTACGTATGGCACAACTGGCCTTGCTGAGTATCGCTTCGAACAGCAGAACTTTGACGCTGAGGTAGGTTATCGTGGGGGGATTATTGCTCCACCAAACATTGCTCAGCCATTCGCGGCGGCCATTAACGTGGTGGGTGAGCACAGCCTACGGCCAATCGTTGGTGCCGTCGCAGCGGCCTTGCTCTATGGCTGCACACCAGATGAAGTAGTAAAGGGTCTTGCACTGATCAAGCCTGTCCCTGGGCGGATGAACCCGCTGCTAGGCCTTGGCGATACAACGATTATCGACGATACATACAACTCCAGCCCGGCTGCCGCGCTGGCTGCTTTGCAGACACTCTATAGCTTTGCGCAGGCGCCGCAGCGGATCGCTATCCTTGGTGATATGAATGAGCTGGGTGCCTCGAGCCAGGCCGAGCACGAGAAGCTGGGCATGGCGTGCGACTCGCATTTGCTCGACTGGGTAGTGACGGTTGGTGGCGAGACAGAGAAATATCTTGCGCCTGCTGCCCGCCGGCGTGGCTGCCAGGTGAAGGTATGCCGCAATGCGATCGAGGCAGGGCAGTTTGTCCGTTCGGTGGCGCGGCCTGGGGCAGTGATTCTTGCCAAGGGGTCGCAAGGTGGGATATTCCTTGAAGAGGCGGTTAAGATCCTCTGTGTCTTGAGCGAAGATACCGAGCTGGTGCGTCAATCACTCGCTTGGCAGGCCATCAAAGCGCCATACTTCTCGGAGTACGAGAACTTCTTTGATGGGCCAAGCCAGTAGCGTTAATACGCAATTTATGGTATATTCGTACGTATGAGACTAGTGTATTAAGCGGAGAACTATTATGCCAACAGAGAAAAAACCAAAGGCAACCAAGCGCAGCACAACGCGCAAGACGTCGCCAAAAAATGAGCCAGAACAAACCCCTGCCAAGGCTAATGAGCCAGTAACCCCAGCTGCAGAGCCAGCTCCAGTAGCTGAGCCTGCTAGCCAGCCAGTGCCAGAGCAGCCAGCCACTCCGGCCATGCAGCCAGCTCAGCTCCAGCCTCAATATCAACCACAAATGGCTCCACGAGCTGTGAGTGCTCAGCCAGCTAAAAAGTCTCGGCTTGGGCTGATTCTTGGCCTTGTCGGTGGCGGTATCGCTTTGCTCACGCTTATTGCTGGTGTGCTATTGTACTTCTTCTGGTATCAGAACCCACACAAGGTGGTGACGGATGGCGTGGCAAATCTAGTAACTGCACGGCACGCGTCGTATAGTATGGGCGGTGATGTTACACCAGGCAGTACTAGCACTTCAGGCCCATCGAAGACCACCTACAGAATGAATCTGCAATATGCTAACCAAGTTGCTGGTGGTAATGGTGAGGTAACGATGGACCTCCCGCAGGTTGGTCAGATTACTGTCAAGGCACAGGTGTATATGGATCGCGAAGCAATGTATTTCCGTGTAGAGAACGTCAAGGATGCGTATGATAAGTACATTGATGCCATGGTTGACCGAATGTTACAGCAACGTAGCAACTATTCGAGTATGACTGACGAAGAAAAAAATGCAGAGCGAAATAAAATGCGCGACTATTACCATAAGCTCTTGGAAAAAGGATCGATGGCAACCATCAAAAAAATCGATGGCAAATGGGTCAAGATGACGCAAGATGATATGCGCAAAATGAGCCCAAATCGTATGACGACTCAGCAATGTACAGACGCAATGAATGCTATGTACGACACTAAGGCGCGCAATGAGATCGCTGCAGTACTTCGCAAGCATGGCGATGTCTTTACAGTAGAGAAACTCAATAAGCCAGCGCTCGATAACGGTGCAGTGGGCTACAAGGTGACGGTAGCGAGCCCGTCGAGCCACGAAGCCCGTTCGCTGAGCCGCGACCTTGGCAACACCCGTGTTGGGGAATTGCTCCGCCGCTGCAGCAATGCGACATCAACGCGTGTAACAACACGCCAAAACGGCCAGACCATCAAGACCGAGCGGCGCTCTGTTATCTCAGCACCAGACTTGAGCCAGATAGATCTTGAGCTCTGGGTGTCGCCATTCTCGCACGACGTGAAGCGCATCGTCATGAAGCCAACCAGTCAGTCGTCTCAGCAGCCAGTGACGATCAACGTTAATGACACGAAGGTTGACTTGCGCAAGCCAAGCGAGAGCATCCCGTATAGCGAGCTCATGCGAGGCAGTGGCAGTAGCAAGAATGATAGCGATAACACATCGTTAACAACCACCGGTGAAGCGTAGGCAAAACGCCGCACATAAATCCAACCCCGCTCTCGAGAAAAGAAGCGGGGTTGTCTTTGTCCTCGCCCATTATGGTAGAATATGAAAGACATGAAACGATATAATCCTGCAGAAATCGAGCCAAAGTGGCAACAGCACTGGGCAGACGACCAGCGCTACAAGGCGGACAACGCCTCTTCTAAACCAAAGTATTATGTGACCGGCATGTTCCCGTACCCAAGTGGAGCAGGGATGCACGCAGGGCACTTTATGGAGCACTCCATTGTCGATGCAGTGGCGCGCTTCCGTCGCAGCCTGGGCCACGAGGTGCTCTACCCGATGGGCTGGGATAGCTTTGGCCTCCCTGCGGAGAATTACGCTATCAAGACAGGCAAGACGCCGCAAGAGACGACCGCGACCAATATTGCTAACTTTACTACTCAGCTTCGCCGCGTTGGTGCGAGTATCGATTGGAGTCGCGAGATTAACACGAGCGACCCGGAGTATTACCGCTGGACGCAGTGGATCTTTACGCAGCTCTTTGAGCGGGGCCTGGCGTATCAAAAAGACTCACTCCAGTGGTGGTGCCCCAAGGACAAGACTGTGCTGGCAAATGAGCAGGTAATCAATGGCCGATGCTGGCGCTGTGAAGAAGTGGTGGTGAAGAAGCCAATGAAGCAATGGTTCTTCAAGATTACTGAGTATGCCGACCAGCTCCTGGCCGATATCCCCGCGCTCGACTGGCCAGATAAGATTAAGCAAGCTCAGACCAACTGGATTGGCCGCAGTGAGGGAGCAGAGATCCGCTTCACTCTTGATAAGCCTGCGGTAGCTACGGAGAGTGACGCATCTGCCGATATTACCGTCTTTTCGACGCGCCCCGATACGCTCTTTGGTGCGACCTTCTTGGTGCTTGCGCCCGAACATCCGCTGGCGCAGCAGCTCGCGCGTGGTGATGCCCGCGAGACGGTCTTGGCCTATATTGCCGAGGCAGTCAAGAAATCGGAGATTGAGCGCACTAATGACACGAAGGATAAGACAGGAGTCTTTACCGGAAGTTATGCTATTAATCCAGCCACGGGTGAGCGGATGCCCATCTGGGTGGCCGATTATGTCCTTGGTGGCTATGGCACTGGTGCAGTGATGGCTGTCCCGGCTCATGATGAGCGCGATGCCGCCTTTGCCGAGAAATACGAGTTGCCCATCGTCACCGTCATTGAGCGGCCCGACGATGACCCAGACACCGACCAGTGCTACCATGGCGAAGGCGTGCTCGTTAATTCTGGAGCATTTGATGGCACGCGCAGTGAGGATGCCCGTGAGCAGATCGTGGCCTGGCTCGAACAGGAAGGTCGTGGCCATGCTAAGGTAACCTACAAGATGCGTGACTGGTTGATTAGCCGCCAACGTTACTGGGGCGCACCCATCCCGATCATCCACTGCCCCGAGCATGGCGCTGTACCTGTGCCAGCGGCAGATCTGCCGGTAGTTTTGCCAGCAGTGCAAGACTTCCAGCCGCGTGGTGATGGCAAATCCGTCCTTGCTGCTCAAGAAGAATGGGTGGAGACAACCTGCCCGACTTGTGGCGGCCCAGCTCAGCGCGAAACTGACACGATGGATGGCTATGCTTGCAGTAGCTGGTATCTTCTGCGCTACACTGATCCACACAATGCTATGCAGGCCTGGGACCCAGCGCTGGCTAACCACTGGGCACCGCTTGATATGTATGTTGGTGGTGACCACGCAACGGCCCACTTACTCTATGTACGCTTCTGGATGCACGTCTTCCGCGACCTTGGCCTCACAAGCTTTGCCGAGCCAGTGCGGAAGCTCGTCTACCATGGCCTCATCCAAGCCGAGGATGGCCGCAAGATGAGCAAGAGCCTTGGCAATGTCGTCGACCCGCTGGAGGTGATCGATGCGGGGTATGGGGCAGATGCACTGCGCACCTTTGAGCTCTTCCTTGGGCCGATCGACGAAAACTCAAGCTGGAGCAGCCGAGGAATTGCTGGCGTCTATCGCTTCTTGAATCGCCTCTGGACATTGGTGCAAGAGTTTGATGATTGGCAGCAGCAGGGCGGGGCGCCTGGGCAGGTCGACGTCGCACAGCTTGAGTCGATCATCCATGCCACAACGAAAAAGGTCACGAGTGATATCTACCGCTTGAGCTTCAATACAGCCATCGCGACGCTCATGGAGTGCGTTAATGACCTCTACAAGCTCAAGACGACTGGCTTTGCTGAGCAGTGGCAGCCAGCGCTCAAGACGCTGATCCAGCTGGTGCAGCCCTTTGCGCCGCACATGGCCGCTGAGCTATGGCAGCAACTTGGCTATGGCGACCAGCTCGATTTTGCAACCTGGCCAGAGTGGGACGAAGCAAAGATCGTCCGCGATATGATAACCATCGTTGTGCAAGTCAATGGCAAAGTCCGCGCCAAGCTCACCACCGCGCCAGATGCTAGCGAAGCCGACATCACTGCCCAAGCCCTGGCAGATGACCGTGTTGCAAAATACCTCACTGGGCCACCCAAGAAGGTTATCTACGTCAAGCGCAAGCTTGTCAGTGTTGTTGTCTAGAAATAGTCACCTTTACTAATCTTGTTGTAACAAAACAGGGCGTTAGCGCCCTGTTTTGGGTTGTGTGCCTACAGCCTCGTCGTGTCTAGTGGATGTTGATAAGCCTACAAAATAGGCAACGTAATCGCTTGAATGAGTTAAAGGGCAAAAGGTGATTGATCTAATGAATGGGGACACAGATTGTCACCATCTTCAAATGTATATCGTCATCAAATTCGAAGTGTACCCAGTTACCACCCTTTTCGTCATACTGGATCCAAGCTGAGCGTACCCATGTTGCGTTCTGTTTTGCTTCATTGTCGGGAGTTCCAAGATGGCGAATAATCTCATCGCGCGTTGCCATATTGGAGAATTCTGCAAACAGTGGAGTGGCATACGGTTTGTATTCTGAGACGGATGACCGTCCCGTTTGCGTATAGAGGGTAATTGCCTCAAGTGTATCATTCTTCCAGCGGAATTCTATGCCCGCATCATGCAATAGCCAAAATGATTGACTCGAATCGTAGCCAGTAAACTCCTTGTCGATTTCGCGAATGACGGGAGTGCAGCCCAACTCATCGATGATGTGTTGCACTTCAGTCTTAACTGATTTGTCGCTTCTTCCGACCAGTTTGATATATTGATTAATATCTCCATCTATTTTTATTGCCATAGGTACTCCTTACTGAGATTAATAGTATGTACCATATCATACAATATATGACATATATCTGTCATATCAAAGCTATGATCTAGACGTCGTAGCGAGCGTATTCTTGATGGGGCAACAAGGCGTAATAGCTCGCTTGGCAAATGGCCGCAAATATATTTTTCTATACAAAACAGCACAAACACTAGAGAATTTTGTGCTTTTAGCGTATAATAGCTACAAGTTTTACGTCAGCCTAAAGAGAAGGAGATTTTTACTATGGCTCAACCAAAAAAACAGAGTAGCCCACGCAAAACCGGTCTGCGCCGCAGCCACCTACGCCTCAAGCTTGCTCGTATGGTCAATAAGACCTCACCGGTTAAGGTCAAAACAACCAAGCGCGAGACTGGCTCCGCCAAGGCAGCTCGCTAGCTTATCGCCGATAGCAAAGAATTTTAACAAAAGAAAGAACCAACCAAATGGCTTCGAACCGTCATCTTGGGCGTATAGTTGCACTCCAAACATTGTACGAATATGAATTCCGCCAACAGGCGAACGATCCACAGGCCGTGCCGCAAGAGATTCTGGCGCGCAATCTTGAGCGTTATGAGTCGATCATTGGCGATCGAGCCTTTGTCGATACGCTCGTTGCTGGGGTGATCGAGACGCAGGCCGCGCTTGACGCTCACTTACAACCAATTGCGCCAGAGTGGCCACTTGATCAGATTGCTCGTGTCGACCGCAATATCCTGCGGCTTGGCCTCTACGAATTGCTGCACTGCCGCGCAACCGTCCCCCCCAAGGTGGCGATTAACGAAGCAGTGGAGCTTGCTAAAGCGTTTGGTTCAGATAATTCAAGCAAGTTTATCAACGGTGTGCTCGGCACCGCCTATCGCAACTTGCCTGGGGAGACACCAGACGATGCCAACACCGTCACACTTTGACCGACACTTCAATCGGTTTAAAAAATATTTTGGCCGTCGCAAGCCGTCTATTCAGGAAATTGTTCGTGAACCGACGGCTGGCGGCATTGTATTCCGCTACAATAGCGACAACAAACTCGAAATCCTCCTAATTCAGGATGCCAAGGATCGCTGGACGATCCCCAAAGGGCATATCGAGAAAGGGGAAACTGCAGTGCAGACGGCTCGCCGTGAGATCGGCGAAGAGGCTGGGCTGCACGACCTTGATATGCTGGGCTGGCTGGGCAAGATTCACTTTCGCTACCGCCGGATGGATAAGCTTGTCCTGATGACGACGCAGATCTACCTCGCTCGCGTCCGCACCAGCGGCAATGAGATTCAAAAAGAAGAATGGATGAATGGCATTAAGTGGTTTCCCTTTAGTAAAGCACTTGACCTCATCGAGTACGAAGATATTGCCAAGCTTATGCTCAAAGCCAAGAAACGCATCCGAGAGGAGCGTCTATAACGACAGAAACGAAAGGAGTTACTATGTCTGGCATGCCAACTGGCCCGTACCAAGCGTGGGCGCAGCGAGTGCTCGGGTTTGAATATCGCGATATTCAGCTCTTAGTCACTGCACTCACCCACCGCAGCTATGTCAATGAGCACAAAAAATCCGTTACTGAGCACAACGAGCGCCTCGAATTCTTGGGCGATGCTGTGCTGGAACTTGCGGTAACCGACTATCTCTACCAACACTATGCCGAGCCAGAGGGCATCCTGACGAGCTGGCGCGCCGCGCTGGTCAATACAGAGAGCAATGCCGACTCGGGCGAAGCGCTCGGCTATGGCTCACTTATCCGGATGAGCCGAGGTGAGAAGCATGGGAGCAAGCGAGCGCACCGGCAGATTCTGGCTAATGCGTATGAAGCCGTGATTGGCTCGATCTATTTGGAGCGAGGCTACGGGGCGGCAGCTGAGTTTATTGCCAAGCATACCATTAGCAAGCTTGATGCCATCCTAGCCGATGGCTCGTGGCGCGACCCCAAGAGCCATTTACAAGAGGTGAGCCAACGGATCGACAGTGCTACGCCGGTGTATCGTGTCTTGGCAGAGGATGGCCCTGACCACGACAAAACCTTCACGCTTGGTGTCTTTGTCAATGATCGGCTGATGGGCCGCGGCACTGGCCCTAGCAAGCAAACTGCCCAGCAAAAGGCTGCTCGCGCTGCTTTGGCAGCCTACCAGCAGCAAGAGGCTCAAACAGAGAAGACAGAAGAGTCAGCCAAGAGCTCAGACAAGTTTTGACCTGCAGATAAGCAACAAATTGACATCGCCAGCCAAACAGTGTAGACTTGTACAGAACGAACTAACGCAAATATAAGTCAAGAAAAGGAAGTTTTATTTATGCTCGCAATTCGTTTGCAACGTCTTGGCCGCAAAGCCTACCCAGTGTACCGGCTCGCCGTACAAGAGGCTCAGCGCCATCCATCAAGCGGTCGTGTGGTGGCCTATGTTGGCAACTACAACCCGCACACCAAAGAAGCTCACATCAACACCGAGCTTGCTCAGAAGTATCTTGATAATGGTGCCCAGCCAACACCACGTGTGGTCAAGCTGTTGGCTGCTGCTGGTGTATCGCTACCAAAGTGGGTCAAGCAGCCTGCTGGCGACAAGCACAAGGCAGTCCGCAACCCAGAGAAGCTGCGTAAGCACCAACCTCAGGAAGAAGCAGAAGCCTAAAGCAACTCTCTTGTGACATGCATACCAACTGCTCCGCGTATCGTGGAGCAGTTTTGTAATTATCGATATTGTTATAATCTGAATTGCAAAAATGTCGATTTGCTTGGTCTCTACCTACTACTGCTTTTCTCAAGAATATTGCAAAGGCTGATATCACCCTCCCAACCAGAGCCAGCAATCGGTTATCTCAATCTATTCTATCTGAATATAGTGCTGGGGAGAGGCAACGCAAGAGAAGGCTCTGATAAAGAGCAGTCGTATATTTCACTCGTTCACTAGGAAAGGGTATGCAGAGACGTCAGAAGGCTCAGTGTATAGAGCCGTACGCGCTGTATGTTGGTAGAATCCAGCCGGTATGCTACAATGAAAGCACAATCACAATAAATCTGAATGACAGCATAAGGAGGGAAAGAAGAAAGCTATGGCGACAATTGATCAACAGTTTGTCGAATATGTCGTAAAGTCGCTGGTGGAACATCCAGACGACGTGGTGGTCGATCGGGTGATCGACGAGAAGGGTGTGCTACTGACACTCACCGTCAATCCGGAGGATCTCGGTCGTGTGATTGGCCGGCGGGGCAGTACGGCGCAGAGTTTGCGCACCTTGCTGCGCGCGCTTGGCACGAAAAACAGTGCTCGCTACAACCTCAAGGTGGTGAATAATGATGAGCCACACACCACATCATCCCAGTCTGTGGATAACTTAACCACTGATACAGTGGATAACGATGATGAGAGCGAATCGGATTTTGCAAAAAAGTCTCGCCAAGAGCTTGCAGAACTCGACGACCTTGATATATAATACAACCAGTTCAGAAACGAACTGCGAGAAAAAATAAACGCTCTTTGCGAGCAAACCAACAAGGTTTGAGAGCCTTATTTGTGCAAGAAAACTGCTGTGGAGGCAGTTTTTTTGTTGGGTGTATTGAGTAATCTATTCATAATACTACCTCACTTCAGTTGTCGTAATAGTTGTATCTCGAAATGGCAGGATATTACTTCACAATCGAAGTGAGCAAATACACCAACCAGAGTGTATACGAAGCAGTGTCACGGTTAACCAAAGGAAGTGTATATTTGCATAACTGTAGTCTTATGCTACAATGCCTCGTATTATGAAAGACATCGTTACTACTCAACAAGCTCAGCCATTCCGGCTCGTCGGCGTTCGCTTGGTCGCTATGGCAATCTTAGCAGCTATCACGTATGCTGTACTCAAATTTACCGGTATCAGCAGTGATTTTCCACCACTTGATATGATTTATTTTCCATTTGTTAATATTATCTGTGGTATTGTTATTTGGCGTGAATTCCGGCGGTGTCATGTCTCGGTGTGGGAGTATCTTGGGTTTGAAAAGCGACGCCTTGGGAAAGACATTGCTTGGGGTGTACTATGGCTCTTTGTTACTTATATTCCGATGATAATTATGCTTATGGCAGCGATGTATCTCATGTTTGGTGCGGAAATGTTTTCGCATTTCGAGCAGGTATTTACCAAGTCTGCTCCACAGCTGCCGTCAAGTTTTTTGTCGGTCATAAGTATCTTTAGTGCAGTTGTATTTCTTGTTAATGCGCCAATTGAGGAGATTATTTATCGAGGTTGGTTGCAGCGTGGTCTAGCGAAGCGCTTTGGTGCTGTAATCGCCATTCTTATTCAGGGTGTGCTCTTTGGCTTGCAACACATGATGTTTGCTGGAGACGTTCGCGGTATGATTTCGTACGCCTTTATGTTCTTGGCATGGGGTGTAACAGCAGGTATTATTGTTCATCGGCAGCAGCGTTTGGCGCCGATGGTAATCGCTCACTGGATTGTCAATATTGCACTTGGCGTGGGTCCAATGATTGCAATTGCATTCATGGCAGCCTAAGCCGAATATTTTGTAAAAGTAAAAGTGCGTATTTCGTAGGGTCGCATAATAACGGATTGGCGTATTTCATGAAAGCGAACGAGCCAAAGAGACATTACCGCAACCGGCTCAAAATATTCGTTAAGCCAGCAATGCCGGCAATAAGCAAGAGTAAAACGCCGATGATCACAATCAGCGCACCATAGTGAGGCTGATACCTCGGTGGATTATAGCTCTGAGTACGGTGCGGATCGTGGCGGGTGGCCTCGGTATCAATCGAGATATTGGCAATCGCTGGTTCCACAAGGTGCCGAGCTGCCGCTGCCTCACCGTCGAACTGCTCGAGGGTAATATTCTCGTTGAGCGGCGTGATAGTCGTACGCCGGCTCGATAGCTCGAGGCGCTGCGCGGTAGTATTGCCTGTCTCTGATCCAAAGTCCATAGCATAACCAGTATAACAAATAAAAAACATAAGCGTAAAGACCTGAATCCCTTGCAGTATTTGTTAGACGCTGCTGTGGTAATTTGCTACACTAAGAGGGATGAAAAAATTCCAAGTGATTAGTCTGTTTCCGGAGATGTTTTCCGGCGTGTTTGAAGCTTCAATGCTGTGGAAGGCTCAGCAGCGAGGCCTGGTGGAGCTGACGACGATTGATCTACGCCAATTTGGGCTCGGCTCACGCCGCACGGTTGACGACACACCGTATGGCGGTGGGGATGGCATGCTACTACGCGTTGAGCCGCTCTGGGAAGCAGTGCGCTATGCCAAAGAGCGCGACCCGACTGCCAAAGTACTCATCATGACGCCGCGGGGCCAGCGCTGGCACCAGGCCTTGGCGCAGCAGTATAGCCAGACGGATCATGGTTATATCTTCATCTGTGGGCGCTACGAGGGGTACGACGAGCGAATTATGCAGGTGGTAGACCAAGCGCTCCGAGTGGGGGACTATGTCCTGACTGGTGGTGAGCTGCCCGCGATGACGATTATCGACTCAATTGTGCGACTGATCCCTGGTGTCCTTGGTGGCGAGATGAGCGCAGCGATTGAGAGCTTTAGTGATGGCCAGACACTGGAGTTCCCGCAATATACACGCCCAGAGGTGTGGCAGGGGATGGCAGTACCTGAGGTATTGCTCAGTGGCCACCATGGCAACATTGCGGCTTGGCGGGCAGAGCATTCGCTGCCAGTAGATGACTAAGATGACTAACCCTGTACGTATGACTAACCCTGTACGTACAAAAGAAACACCCGAGCATGCCATAAACACTCGGGCGTTCTGTTGTGGTGGATATATCGGAGAGCGATTGATACAAGTATGTATAAAATGTTTATGTTTGTAACGTTCGCTCCCTCTATAGTAGCGAACATGTGGCACAAGTGCAAGGAAATGCGTGTAAAACAGGGTAATATCTGATATGATAAGGCTATGAAGCAGCGTATGATTAGATTTTGGCTTGGGTTATTTCAGGCGATTTTTCCAGAGCATGTGCGGCGCGATCCTGCGTATTGGCGGCGTCTCGTACTTGGTATTGTCGTGACGTTTCTGGTCATCACGCAGCTGTTCACCTTTGAGAAGTTTGCTGATATTACCAGCGGGTGGCATGTGGCTGGCGGGGTCATAATGGCTGCTCTCTTGGCTGGCTTATTGCCGCTGCTTGAGCTCGGTAGTTTGCCATTTTTGCTCTCGATGGATATGTCGCGGGGTTCACGCTGGGTTTCGCAGGCATGCCTACTTGCAGTCAGTGCAGCGTGGTTTGGTGTGGCGCTGTGGTGTTTTCTCGCTGTGCCGATGAGCGAATCGGGCCTCTTTGGGGCAACCTTGCCGCTGCTCAATGGTTGGTGGACGGTAGCGTTCACGGGCTTACTTGGTGTGGCAGTGGTGCTTGTGGTGCGCGAAGCAAATGGCTCAAAAATCCACTCGTGATTGATGAACGATCAGCCTAGAGTGCCTCAATAGTAAAAATTCGCTATTAATTACCGCATTTTCTCCACACCCTCCGGGGAGCACCACTGTGGTCGGTGTTTTCGAGAGTATTAGATTTCAGTGCTGGGTCGAAATATCGCAGTCCGATCAACTTTGATCTGTCAGAAAAATAAAAAACTTGAAGAGCTAATACTCAAAATAGGCAAAACCCGAGTGGGGGCGTGATCGAACAGACACCCCAGATAAAGTCGCGATAAAAAATTACCAGCCGACAAAAGGCTGGTAACAATGATAGCTTGGCTGGGCCGGAGGGATTCGAACCCCCGAATGCCAGGACCAAAACCTGGTGCCTTACCACTTGGCGACGGCCCATCACTGCGTGGCGCCTCCGTATTGTACCATGCTTGCGAGAGTGGATCAATAGTGCGTAGTTTGTCAGGGCTGCGCTTTATATTGAATGTAGAGACTCTGTGATTGATCGACTTTTGGTGGGTTGCGGTGTTGCTGATAAAAATAACAACAAATTGCTCCGACCACAGTCACATGCTTCATATAACAGAGGTCGTGTTAGTATACCCGTTGTGAATATCACGCTTGACCCACAGTATATAGAGTAGTATAGTGCAAAGTAAGCGCTATATATGGTGTCTATGACACTAGTAACCGATGCTTGCACAATCATAAAAAACAAGGATAAACACTCATGCCGTGGCGCGCGTGTTGCCGTGGCAAGTAAAGGGAGGGATATGTATCACACAATTACCAAACGCGATGGGCGCATCGTGGCATTTGACGACACAAAAATTATGGCAGCAATCGAACGGGCTGGCCTGGAGACGGGTGAGTTTGCTGAGGAAGAGGCGTATCGGTTGGCTCAGGCGGCGATTACCCAGGCGCGGCAGACTATAGCGGATGATACACTCACCGTGGAGCAGATGCAGGATGCGGTAGAGGACACCTTGCTGCGCTCGCCATATAAAAAGACCGCCAAGGCGTACATTATTTATCGCGATCAGCATCAAAAGCTGCGCGAGATTGCTGCGAGTGCACATGTTGACCTGATTGACCAATATTTGCTCAAGCTCGACTGGCGGGTTAATGAGAATTCCAACATGGGCTACAGCCTCCAGGGGCTGAATAATTACATTTCAAGTGAGGTGAGCAAAACCTACTGGCTAAACAAAATCTACAGCCCAGAGATTGGTCGCCTTCATCGGTCCGGTGACCTCCATATTCACGATCTTAACCTTGTGAGTGTGTATTGTGTGGGCTGGGACTTAATGGATCTGCTCCGGCAGGGTTTCACTGGTGTGCCAAACAAGATTTCGTGTAAGCCAGCCCGACATTTTCGCACGGCACTCGGCCAGGTCGTGAACTATTTCTATACACTGCAGGGCGAGGCAGCTGGTGCTCAGGCTTTTAGCAATTTCGATACCTTGCTCGCACCATTTATTCGGGCGGATGGGCTAACGTACGATGAGGTGAAGCAGGTACTGCAAGAATTCATCTTTAATGTCAATGTGCCGACGCGTGTTGGCTTCCAGACGCCATTTACGAACATCACGCTTGACCTCGAATGTCCTAAGCATATGGCAGGCACACCGGTGATCATTGGCGGAGAGATGCAAGAGAGCAACTACGGCGACTACCAGGATGAGATGAATACCTTCAATCGGGCACTGCTTGAGGTGATGACGGAGGGTGATGCCAACGGACGGGTCTTTACTTTTCCGATTCCGACGTATAATATTACGGCTGATTTCGACTGGGATAATCCTGTGATTGACAACCTGTGGGAAGCCAGTGCAAAATACGGCATTCCATACTTTAGTAATTTTGTGAATAGTGATATGAGCCCAGAAGATGCGCGTAGTATGTGCTGCCGCCTGAGGATTGACAATCGCCAGCTGGAGTATCGTGGTGGTGGCCTGTTTGGGAGTAACCCAATGACGGGGTCAGTTGGTGTGGTGACGATTAACCTGCCTCGCTTGGCACTGAAGTCGAGTGACGAAGCAGCCTTTCGCACTGGTCTCGTCCACCTGATGGAGCAGGCGCGTGACAGCCTCGAAGTTAAGCGCAAAACACTCGAGCGCTTGACGGATGCCAACCTCTACCCCTATACCAAGTTCTATCTGCGCGATATCAAGCAGCGCTTTGGTGAATACTGGAAGAATCATTTCTCGACAATTGGCCTCATTGGCATGAATGAGGCGGCGCTTAATCTCCTTGGTGTGGACATTGGTCAGGCTGCGGGGCGGGAATTTGCCGAGCGGACGCTTGATCTGATGCGCGAGACGCTCGTGAAATTCCAAGAAGAAACTGGCAATAACTACAATCTTGAGGCAACGCCAGCCGAAGGCACGACCTACCGCCTGGCGCAGATCGACCAGCGCGACTACCCAGAAACAGCGCATTTTGCCAACGGTATTGGCAAGGCGGTGCCAGCGCCGTTCTACACCAACAGCACACACCTGCCGGTCAATTACACCGACGATCTCTTTGAGTTACTTGACCTCCAAGACGAACTGCAGACCAAATATACTGGTGGCACTGTCATCCACTTCTTCCTCGGTGAGCGAATGGATGACCCCACAACACTCAAAGGGCTGGTGCGAACGATCTGCCACAATTACCGCTTGCCATACTTTACGATCAGTCCGAGCTTTAGTGTCTGCAAGAATCATGGCTACCTGCGTGGTGAGCATGAGGCGTGCCCACAGTGCCAGGAGTCGTGTGAGATATATTCGCGGGTGGTGGGCTATTTGCGGCCGGTGCAACAGTGGAATAAAGGCAAGCAGGCAGAGTTTGCACTGCGCTACCACTACGACAAAGCAGCCGATACAATCGATGCTTAAATAACAGGAAGAAGGGAGGATGGTGATGGTTCAGATCGGTGGTATCCAAAAGTTCAGTACAGTCGACTACCCAGGTCACACCTGTGCGGCAGTCTTCTTGATTGGTTGCAATATGCGCTGCGGTTACTGCCATAATCCAGAGCTCGTCTTGCCTGAGCAGTACATTGGCTGTATCCCTGAGGCGGAGATTCTTGAGTTTCTTGCGCGGCGGGTTGGCTTGCTTGATGGCGTCGCGATCAGCGGTGGAGAACCGACGATGAGTGAGGATTTGCCTGACTTCATTCGAGCCATCAAGCAGCTTGGCTTTCTCGTCAAGCTCGACACTAACGGGACTCACCCGGCGATGCTGCGCCAGATGCTGGATGAGCAACTGCTCGACTTTGTAGCAATGGACATTAAGGGGCCACTGGAGAAGTACGTAGAAATTGCTGCGCGGCCAATTGACACTGATGCGATTATGGAAAGTATCGACCTCATCCGAAGCCGGGTCGATCACGAGTTTCGCACAACGATTGTGCGGGGGCAGCTTGAGCCAGCAGACTTCGATGCGGTCGGGCAGATGGTGCACGGCGCACAGCGCTTTGCCCTGCAGCATTTTATTGCAAGCGATACGCTGGTGAGTAGCCGCTTTTGCGATGAAACGAGCTTTACCGACGAGGAGATGGCCCAGGCTCAGCACATAATGCAGCGCTATGTAGCAGAATGTGTGGTGCACTGATGCAGTACTATACAGGGACAATCCAGCAAGTGATTCAGCACACACACGATGTAGCAACGCTGGTGTTTGATGCCAAAGGCGACGCACCATTTCGCTATACCGCCGGACAATACATTACCGTTATCAAGCCAGAGTCGCGCACGCCTGAGGGTAAGGCATATAGCCTGTCGAGTTGGCCCGGCGAAACACATCTGAGCATTACCGTGAAGGATATTGGCGGTGAGTATTCCCACTACCTATGTAGTCGGCGGGTGGGCGACCAACTAACGTTTTCGGCGGCGTATGGGTACTTTAATCCACTGACAGATCGCCCACTCGTGGGGATTGCAGCTGGAGTCGGTATTAGTCCGGTGTGGAGCATTATCAAGAGCGAATGCGCGCGTGATCCGCATCGGAATATTCAGCTCATGTATAGCAATCGGACTGTCGACGATATTGTCTTTGCGGCCGACCTTGCTGCATATGAGGTGCGCTACCCACAGCTGTCGCTTCACCACTTCGTGACACGCCAAGCAACAGTCCCGCCCAAGATACACCAGGGGCGAATTGACCTCGATACGTGTATCAACCCAGCGGCACACTACCTAGTGTGTGGTTCAGTTGCATTTACGCGAGCGATGTGGCAGGGGCTCACTGCGCGCGGTATTGCGAGTAAATGTATTGCAACAGAGGTGTTTTTCGAATGAGTGAGCAGCTTGCCAAAGCACCAACCAAGCATTCGCCGGAGGAGATTGCAGCCTGGCAAGAAAATGCGCGGCGGATTGCGCAGGAGCGGATTGGCCAAGCGGCCTGTAATGCATGCCCACTTGCCCGCATTTGCAGTGTTAAGAATCCTGAAGCCTGCAATCCGAACCAAATTGCTCAGCAAGCTGGTGGAGAATACACTGGTGGCGACAGCGCAGAGGTGTCATACAAAAAAGTCCTTGACGACGACCGTATTAATGTTGTGATTGCCAATGTCAGGAAGAAGGAGCAAACCAAGCCAAAAGCACAGCGACCTCCTGAAGTACAAAGACCCCCAGCCAATACGATCAACATGCCGCCAGCTAACGTTATCAAAGCTCCACCAGCGCGCTTGAAGATGGAACAATCGACCAAGCCAACAGTCATCCAGCAGATCATCAATGCGGTTGGAAAGTTGCTCGATGTCCCGAAGGCAAATCAGCAGCCTGCTCGACAGATACAAAAGTAATCTCAGATGTGGATTAAATCCATCACACAAAACCCCCGAGCAGTGGTATAATAGGGGTATGAATGCCATTGTTCGCTTGGTTGCTGATGGGCTTATGATCCCGATTGTCGCTGTAGCTCTTTTTGCACTGTTTTTTCGTGCACCTCAAGCCCAACGCTACCAACGTTACACACGCGTATTTATGGCTGGCCTGACGTCCTATTGGTGTGCGAAAGTTATTGGTGCGCTCTGGCAACCCGAGACGCTCCGGCCATTTGAAAAGCTCGGCACCGACCCAGGTGCGCTCTATCTCAATAATCCCGGTTTTCCGTCCGATCATGCACTCTTTGCGATGTTTCTTACCTTAGCGGTATGGTATGTGACGCGCCAGCGGCTGCTCACCGTGGCGCTACTTGTCATGACGGTGTTGGTGTGCCTTGGCCGCGTGGCAGCACTGGTACATACACCGCTTGATGTTGCTGGTGGGGTGGCCATTGCACTGCTGGGTGCTGTATGGTATGTGCCACATCACAAAAAATTCTGGCGCAGACTAGCAAAATCGGCAAAAACATAATATAATAGCTCCCAGTAAGGAATTGGAGCTAGATAATATGGACGAACAGATATACGCACGCACCGCTGACCCAGATGAGGTGGCGGAAGCAGCGCGCCAAGCTAAAAAAGCAAAAACTGCCAAGACGGCGACCATTACCAAGACGGTGCTTGACGATGGGCTTGACCACAGCCGAGCAATCGACAACCCCTTTGCTCAGGGTGGTGTGCTCGATACATCCGAAGACACCGAGCATTTTGTGAACTTATCGTGGCCAGATATGGGGCAGATTATGATAGGCGCGGCGATTACTGGCGTAGTGGCGAGCGCAGTGTTGCTGCTCGTTGCCAACCTCGGGGTGTTTGGTGCAGTTTGTGGCCTTGGTAGTGCCAATCCAGCAAGTTGTGGCACACCCACGTTCTATACAGTCTTGAGCGCAATGGTTGTGGCAGTGATCGTCGGGCTTATATTTTTGGTGCAGCGCCGTGTGTATCGTCCCGCTCTCGTTATGCTTGCGACGGCAGTGGGTCTCTGGCCAGTGCTCACGTGGCTGGCGGCATCGTCGTGGTATGTGGTGGTGCCAGTTATTACGATTTTGATGACACTGAGCATTGGCGTGTTTTCGTGGATCTCGCGCCTGCGTAACTTAGCAGTCACACTTGGTGCGATGGTGGCGATCATTGTATTGATGTATCTTGCGACACTGTAGATATTCTGTGAAATAAAACAACATGAGTGGCTATTTCTGGGGAAGTGCTATACTAGAGATATGGAACTTTCTCTTGTGCTTGGAATCATTCTTATTGTTGTCCTCGTTGGCTGCGGTGTAGTGCTGAGTTTGCTGCTGGCGAAGCTTAATGAGCTCAAAGATCAGCAATCAGTGGCACTTCTCAAGAGCGATGTGACGGAGCTATCGCGCACAATAGCCGCTATGCAGCAGTCGGTTGGGGATAAGCTCGAGCGCTCGGGCGCTGCTATGCAAACGTCAGTCCAGAAGCAGCTCTCCGAGAGTGCCAAGCTGGTGGCCGATGTAACACAGCGCCTCACGAAGCTGGATGAGACTAATCGACGCGTCGTCGATGTCGCAGATGAGCTTAAGACACTGCAAAACGTTCTGCAAAACCCCAAGCAGCGCGGTGTCTTTGGTGAGTACTATCTGCAGAGTGTACTTGAGAATGTGTTGCCACCGGCTCAGTATCAGATGCAATATCGCTTTGCTGATGGCGAAGCGGTCGATGCGGTGATCTTTCTTGATAAAGGGCGGGTGCTACCGATCGATAGCAAGTTTAGCCTTGAGAACTACAACCGGATGATCAATGCCACGAGCAAAGACGAGCGCCAGCAGCTGCTGAGCCGCGTCAAGCTCGACCTCAAGCAGCGCATCGACGAGACAAGCAAATACATTCGCCCCAGCGAAGACACAATGGACTTTGCCTTTATGTTTATACCCAGCGAGTCGCTGTATTATGATCTGCTTATCAACAATGTCGGGCAGGGTGGCTCGAGCCGCGATCTGATTGAGTACGCCTTTCGCGATCGGCGGGTGATTATCGTCAGCCCAACGAGCTTCTTGGCCTATTTGCAGACAGTGCTGCAGGGGCTGCGTAGCCTCCAGATTGAAGAGCAAGCCAAGGATATTCAGCTACGGGTTGGCCAGCTTGCGACGCACATCAAGAAGTTTGATGAATTACTAGGCAAAATGGGCAAGAGCCTCGCCACAACAGTTGGTCACTACAACACAACCTATCGCGAGCTTGGCAAGATGGACAAAGACGTCGTGCGCATTGCTGGTGGCGAACGCCAAAGCGAGCCACAGTTGCTCGAACGGCCGCAGCGTGGCGATGAGTAGCCGCTAGATCAATCTGAGGAGCTTTAACTCAACACAAGCACGGTACGGGGTGACAACATAGAGCCCTAGACACATCTCATGAGTTAGAGTTAGATCTGTGGCGATGTGAAGGCTGACTTCGAAGTGAAATTACTTGATATCCGTAGCGGTCAATCTCTTCTGGTGGCCAGAAATCGATCTCCTTAGTTCGTAACACAGTACCAACAGTATGACGAACAGTCCGACCGGTCGGCACACCGTCATGAGTGACCTCTACCTGCTCGAGAATATCACCCGGCTCAATCGTAATATCGGCGATACGCATATCAAACGTTTTTTCGCCTGAAAGTACTTGTTCGAATAGTTCCGGGTATGATTTTTTTCTCACGACCTTCATATAGTGTCGCTATTGTAAATCTTCGTGTGAGATTTGTCAAACAGAGGGAGCGATAATCGTAGCAAAAACAACAACATATTTTTGAACATAATGATTTTACTATATAACATTGCTTTGGGCAAAAAATCACCTCTGGAAAATCGATGTATATAATCAAAATAGACTATCTCGCTTGCAAAAAATATGGATAAAGTTATTGTCTTGTGTTTGGCAAAGCAGAGTAGCTGTGATTAAATAAGAACAGATAACGAACATAAGGAGGGGATATGTTGGCAACACGAACAACAAAACAAGCAAAAGCTGGCTTGGCGCTTGGGCTAACCATGGCGTGCGCTGTGATGGGTACGAGCTTTGCCATGGCGCAGCCGGCATCGGCAGTCGATCATCTGCCGCGTGATGTACAGGCGCATTATAAAAAAGTGTGGGGTGATGAATTTGACGGTAATAAACTCGACACAACCAAATGGGCTGTACCGACGGGCTGCTTTGACCTTGCATCAGGTATGGAAGGTCGCTTCCGGACAGACATGGTGCGTCAGTACGACGGCAAACTCCATCTCCTCGCGCAGTATGATAAAAATGGCAAACCATGCCAGGCCGGTCATGCTGCCTTCTCGACAGGGATGGTCAACTCGCACTACCTCAGCGATTGGAAAGACAAAAGTGTCGCCCACGCCTGGGGCCCCGGCACCTACTACGAAGCGTCTATCAAGCTGCCAGAGGGCAACAAGAACAGTGGTGCTCGAGCAAGCTGGGCGTCATTTTGGCTCACAAGCACAACATTCAACTGGCCAGCCAGTGGTGAGCTCGACGTCTTCGAGTCGCGTGGCTATGATTCGGGCTGGCTGCAAGCCAATGTCCATACGCAGCCACGCCAGGGGAGTAAAGAGCGTTCACATCAGCACCAGCACGTTCTCGATCGGAATATCGTTGGTAATACACAAAATGCCTTCCATACCTACGGCGTCTTGAATAAGAAGGATGGAACGATCGAATTCTACTATGATGGACACATGGTACATCGCGTGACACCAGATGCTGCAAACTGGCCCTTTGCCAAGGCAGCTAATAAACTCTTTATTCGCTTGAATCACCAGGTTGGCGGCCTCAATGAGCCATATAAGAAGGCTAGCCCTAAGGATTACGAAGTCGCGAAAGATATGCAGGTCGACTATGTGCGAGTCTACCAAGAAAAGACTGCCACTGATAAGCCACAGGACGCGGTGGTGAGCGTGCCCGATTGGCGTCTCCGTAACAAGCTCAATCAAGCCATCGCCCAAGTGACCCATACAAAGCGCGGTGATGCACAGCCCATGCTTGCCTCAGATCTGGAAAAGCTAACCACGCTCGACCTCAGCGTCCGCGATGGCGCAGAGTCGTGGGAGAAAATAAAGAACCTCGAAGGCATTCAACATGCAAAGAATCTCACCTTTGTTTCTCTCAAAAACACCGAGGTGAAGGACCTTACACCGCTCAACAGCCTGAAGAAGCTGAAGAGTGTCGAGCTGAGTTGGCCGTTGACGATTAATCGGTAGATTAGCGTACTCTATAGAGAATACAGGGCAAATGCCTTGTATTCTCTATGAGAAAGGTTTATATCTTGAATACAATTTTTTTGCGGGTATCAATATAATAACCATTGATCGAATCTTCACTGTTTGTCCAAGCTTCGGTGATGGGCGTTGTATACAGACGAGTTGGTGCTACGCCCGTGCAGTCTGTAGGAGTAAGCTGAAATTGCTGAGCCTTACTGTTATAGATGGCGATTGCTTCAGTGAGCTTGCTATCTACTACTTGATGAGCGACACCGCGACAGTATAAGCCAACACCATGGCCTTCTGGGGCAGTTGAATCGTAAATTGTCATAAATACACGGTGGTTATGTTCGATATTTTGTGAGTGCTGAGCAGCTATTGGTGACCACCAATATACTGCGCCATCTGCATACGCAAAAAACACTGGCGTATTCCACGGCTGGCCATCCGGAGAGACAGTCGCAAGATTTGCGTAGGTGTTGCTATGTAAGAGTGTTTGTGTCGAATGGTTCATAAATAAAGTATAGCTAACTATCACTTGATAGCTCGTTGAATTTTTGTACGTTGGTGAATATAAGCATGAGGGAGGATATGCTCTATTGCCTGCGGGCCGTTTGTAGTCAAGACAGTAATACCTGGCGCATAATCGTGAAAGATCTGACGGCATTTGCCACACATGTCGACGATTTCGATCTTTCCCGTGTCATCATTTTTGCGTACTGCGACGACTGAATCGAAATCGTAAATACCTCGATTGATAGCGATTGCCAGTGCAGCTGTCTCGGCGCAGACGAAGCCAAGAAAATGGTCGATGTTGACTGCAGAGATCACCTCGCCAGATTGGCAACGCAAAGCTGCTGCCACAGTGTGAACCGGTGGTGTGTGTCGCTGCTCGAGGAGCGTCTGGGCGATGGTAAAAAGCTCATTATCGTTATGCATATGGTGAACCTTGATTATAAAACGAATAGACGAGGCTAAAACTGCCGCAAAAAATCCAACTTGCCGCTCTCGAAATGCCGTACGTCCTCGATGCCGTATTTCATCATCACGAGGCGGTCGATGCCGCAGCCAAAAGCAAAGCCGGTGTAGGTGTCGGGGTCGATGTTGGCTGCCCGCAGCACATTGGGGTGGATCAAGCCGCAGCCAATCAGCTCCACCCAGCCTTCGCCACTACACACCTTGCAGCCGGGGTCTTTGCCTTCGCAGAAGGGGCAGCTCAGGGCAAACTCAAAGCTTGGCTCGGTGAAGGGAAAGTAGAAGGGGTTGACCCGCACATCGAGCTGCTTGCCGTAGTAGCTTTGCAAAAATTCCTGCAAGGTGGCAATCAAGTTACCGACGTTGACTCCCTTAGCTACATAGACACCCTCCACTTGGTAGAAGGTGTGCTCGTGCCGGGCATCCAGGTCCTCATTACGGAAGACGCGATCAGGCACGATGGCCGCAATAGCCTCGCCTGCGTCCAGCTTATGGCGATAGGTGGTTAGGACGCGGTTTTGCATGGTACTGGTGTGAGCCGGCGCAATCAGGCGGTCGCCCTGCGCGTCTGTCTCGACGGTCATAAAGGTGTCATAATCGTCGCGGGCGGGGTGGCCTTTCGGGAAGTTGAGGCTCTCGAACATATGGAACTGATCATCGATCTCGCGCGATTCTTCCACTGCAAACCCCATGCGGTAGAAGATATCGCTAATCCGCTCGATCTCTTGCATTAATGGATGCATTGAGCCCTGGTTTGTTGGTAGTAATGGGGGAATAGCCGTGTTGATATCCATCGGCGCCGTGACGTCAATCGGTGTGCGCTCGACGGCCTCAAGCTCCTCGAGGCGGCGCTCAATAGCAGTTTGTACGGCTTGCTTGAGCTCATTAACACGCTTGCCAAATGGCCCACGCTCCGCTGGGGGGAGTGATGTGATATGCCCATACAGTGCGCGCAATTCCTCGTGGCGCAGCACTTCGCGCGGGGTGGTCGATTGGCTCACAGCCAGGAGTAGCTTTTGCTGGATAGCGTCAAGGTCTGTCATACTGCCACTCCGTTATTGTTGTCCATTGATGGTTAGCGCAACAAAAAAGCCAAAGGTAAGCAGTGCAAGGAAGCCAATGACCAGCCACACCCCAGCTAGTGTGGTTGTTTGTTTGGTGCCTTTGAGGTATTCGGATTGCTCGACGCCAGTGTCGCCGCTCGCTGGTGCAGCACCATCACCGTTGTGACTGCTGGCAGCTGCTTTGGCGCGGAGATCAGCCGCGATACGCTCTTGCAGCTCACTGCGCGTTTGGTCTTGTTTCATATATTGTCCCATGCCTTTAGTATAGCATTATTTGGCACAATCGACATCTGATATCGCCGATGAATAGAGTGATGTGATATACTAAAGGCGTAGTATCAACTAGTGAAGGAGGGACGTATGGCTACCAAAAAAGCCGTTTCGACCAAAAAATCGGCCGCGAAAGACTCGGCCTCCCAGCCCCAGGCTGAACCAACCGTAAAGGCTGCATCGACCACATCAGCCACCAAGACTGTTGTCCATAAGCGACGCGAGCCAGCTCTGCCAAGCAATTTGCTCAACATTATTTTTGCTGAGCTGCTTGGGACATTTATGCTCACCATTGCCGCAATTGGTGCGGCAACTCAATTTGCACCACTCTACCTTGGCCTCACACTGCTTGTGATTGCTGTAGCGGTGGGTGCAGTGTCTGGCGCACATATCAACCCAGCGGTCACCTTTGGCCTCTGGACGATGCGCAAGCTCAAGACAGCGCTGGTACCATTCTACTGGATTGCTCAGCTGCTTGGTGGGGCGCTGGCTGTCGTTGTGCTGAATGGTTTAAGTGGGAGCGCTTTCAAGCTCAGCTTCGAGCATTTTACTACCTTTAGCTGGGCGGTCTTTGGTGTTGAGCTCGTCGGCGCAGCGGTGCTGATGTTTGGCATTGCGGCTGCCGTGTCGCGCGTGGCCGAGCTCAAGCAAACAGGCCAGGCATTGGGGATTGGCCTATCCTTGGCCGTTGCTGCTATCGTGGCCGGTGGCTTGCTGACTCAAGTGCAGGCTTCGGTGGACACATCGTCAGTCCAAGACATCAAACACTTGCCACACGAATTGCGCGCAAAAAGTGCAACGCTCAACCCAGCAGTGGCTATCGCTGCAACAGAGGCACCAGACAGTAGCTTTACTGGCGCACAAGCAAGCCGTGGCGAGACTGGCTATAGCCGCCTAAGTCTTGAGGTGATTGCTGGTACCTTGATTGGTGCTGCGCTTGGTGGTAACCTCTACCTACTGGTAGCGGGCCGCAAAGTAGAATCGTAAGCAGCAGGCATCAGATTGAAACCAAGACCACTCTCTTTAGTAGGGTGGTCTTGCTATATTGGCAACTATTCGCCATACTATAGCGTATGAAAGATTATCCCTCATCTCAAGCCGGAATTATAAAAGTAATTGCCACGCTCATTGGCGGCATTGTTGCAGTTGGCGCGATCGCCGTTGCAGCTGCCTTCTTGTGGCCCGCCCAGAAGGCAGAACTACGCACAGCAGATATCAAGCGACTGGATTATGATAGCTCGATGGCGGCTATCAATCAGCAAATTACCCACGATACAGCAGAGGCTGGCCTGCGCAATGAATGCCGCTCGTTCGCGAAGACGCATGGCAAGAAAACAGCCAAGGCTATCTTGCTTATCCATGGTATTAGCGGTTGCACTAGCGACATGGCCGATATTGCTAATGTATTCTACGAGCAGGGCTACAACGTTTATGCGCCGCGCGTACCACAGCATGGCTATGCCGACAAAAAGCGCCATGGTCAGATCTCCTTCAGCGATATGGTCAACTACATGACCACGAGTGCTCGCCAGGTTAGTGGCCTTGGTGAGGAAGTTGGGGTGGCGGGTCACTCTGGCGGCGGCAATATGGCAACGTGGCTTGCGCAATATGGTAATGGACTCTTCTCGCGGGTGCTTCTCATTGCGCCATTTTATGAACCATCGGCTAGCCAGGCTCCCAAGTGGCAGATCCCGCTCATGCGCAACCTTTACGGTAATAATATCCTACCAGATCGCTACAGTGGTAATGATGAGGTGAATGGCCTGTCATATCGCGCCCTAGCAAAGTACGTCACACTCAAAGAAAACTACAAAGCCAACCTTGCCGCACCTGGCCTCAAGCATGTTGGTGTGGTTGTGAGTGAGGGCGACCACGATATCGACCCAGACCTCGCGCACGACATCCCGCAAAAAATGGCAACCAACAACAATGCCTCCTTCCAATACAAAAAATTCCCCGCCAGCATGGAGATTGGCCACGACATGACACGCCGCGCTTCGCCGGGGGTGAGCGCTCATAGCGAGGAAGTCTTCCAGACCTACCTTGCTGTGTACGAAGGGAAATAAACAATGGTATAATATATAATTACAAAAGAAAGGAGTGAAATAGACTATGAGGAATTCTAGAGAGAGTAGCAACGGCCACAATACTTCACTTAGTGAGGCAACCTCTCCTGTTCCAAAAGAACAAAGCGAGGTTTCGTTCGCTGATGTGGTGGGGTCGGTCATGCGTCTTGATGGTCTGTTAAAATACTTCGCAAAGAGAAAGAGTGGTAGAAAGGTTGGCCAGAAAGACCTTATTGTTCTGAGAACAGCTGACGGTACGCTGGTTTGCCCAGAACAGCAGTTTGAGCGCACCGATGAAGCGGGTAATCGTACATGGGAGGTCTCACCATATACGATAGCACTGTGGAGAGTGACTGGGCTAAGCGGCCACAATGGTTGGACGCGTGCAGCGATTTTAGCTGATCCCGAGCATGAAATAAGCGGGCATAAATACAGCTTGTTTGATATTGCTACCAACCCAGAGATATCTGATGAGGACAAACGATCTGTCCTTCGGTATGTTTTGTATGAGGAAGGTGAAAGAGCAGGTTGGAGCGGCGACAGTGACTTTAGCGAGAGACGCGAGCAAGTTGTTGCATATATTGAGGATAGCCTTGGTATCCCTGTCACAAAATAGATAAATGGCTGGCATTAAGTTGGCATATATTTGGATTGTACCTAGCTGTTTAGTACGCTATATAAGATAGGCCCTCAAATTATGCTGAGTCGATCGCAAGTGATTGAGTGATGGCGCACGAAGCATCTGTAGGAATAACGAGCGTAGCCGATAAGTTAAATTATGAAAACCGGCAGAACACACTGCTGGTTTTTTACATATCAAGACCATTCCGTTATATAAAAGAACATACTATTGACATTATATCGAGCTACGGTATACAATAAGAATATACGATATATCGCACTACGATACATATGACTTCGATGTACCAATCGAGAAAGGATGATTAATGGATAAAACAACGAAACGACGGGATGACATAAAAATTCTGCTGGCATACTTTGCTGGCTACATGGTGGGTATGACAGCATTGTCGTATGTGCTGGAGCAGTTTGCTGCTATATCGTCCACGAGCGTGCTTGGGCTCATCATCAATGCTGTAGCAAGTGTGCTCTTGCTTGGCTATATTGTAATGAAGAAACGGGCTGAACTTGCTGCTGCATGGCGCACTGCACGGCAGGCACCGGGCAAGAATAGCTGGTTTGTCATCAAGTATTTTCTCTTTGCATATCTTGCAACGATGCCGGTAGCACTCCTGCTTGCCGCGCTGCAGGTGACTAACCAAAACCAAACGGCGCTTGTTGGCCTCTTTGGTGGAGCGCTGTGGTACGCAGTATTTATGGCGGTGATATTTGGGCCGATCGTTGAGGAGGTTGTCTTTCGCGGCGTTATCTTTGCTCGCTTATTGCAAAAATCTCGCGTTCTTGCCTACGCAGCATCGATGCTACTCTTTGCACTCGTGCATGTGGTGCCATATATGCTCACGGGGGAAGTCAAGAATGGTCTAGCGATTATGAGCTATCTACCGCTGGCGTTCTTCTTGTGCCGAGCTTATGAGCAAAAGCAAAGCCTCTATGCCTCAATCGGTGTGCACCTCCTCCAAAATAGCCTTGCGACGATACTTCTTGTGCTCGCAACCCGAGGCTAGACGAGGTATAATATATCTGAGAAAGCGCACATGATCCAAGCAAAACTACGAAGAATCTACTCACCGATGACCGAGACAGGGTTCTATATCCTATTCTGTTTGCAGGCGGAGATGCATGGCTATACGATTGGTCAGCGCGTCAAGCAGATGACGGATGGCCAGGTGCAGATTAGCCCCGGCACAATGTATGGCACGCTCGCCAAGATGGAGAAGGACGGTATAATTCGCTTCGTACGAGAAGAGGATAAGCGCAAAATCTATCACATCACACCACTTGGCCAAGAGATATTAGCCTGTGAGCTGCGGCGGATCGAGCGGCTGTATAACAATAGCAAAGGAAGGAAATAACTCAATGTCACGGATCATGTGTCGCTACTATATGTTACCAGAGTATGGGCAAGAGGAGGCATTTCTTGCTGAGCAACATCGGCAAGGGTATGCCCTCAAACGCTTTATTATCCCGTTCTTTTATATATTTGAGCCATGCCCGGCGGCGCAGTATACGTACAAAATCGACTTTCAGAGCCTTACTCGGCACGAAGAAAACGCGCAGTACCAGCAGCTCTATGCCGATTATGGCTGGGAGTATGTTGCATCCGCCAATGGCTTCCATGTCTTTCGCCGGCCGAGTAATGAAGCTGAAGAGGATGATATCTTTAGCGACAATGAATCTCGCCTGGCAATGGTGAAGCGCATTAGCAAGCAGCGTATGGTGCTGCTGATGATGATCGTTGTGCTACTGTTTGCCTATATTGGCTATAAGCTTGTGCAAACGCCAGCTGTCTTGCGGCGGCCTGAATTTTATGGCTTAATGCTCGTTGCACTCTTTGATGGCTATCTTTGTGTGCGGTGCTGGCGGGGGCTGCGCCGGCTTAAGCATACGCTGATTGCAGAGCAGCGGTAGAGTCCAAAATACGAGATTATCTCTGCTGTTTTTGGAGTGTGCTTGCTCTGGATGCTCTTGATTATAGTCTAAAAGGCTGCGTTTCTTGCCCTCCGAGGAAGCAGAGACGCCATAGCGGATGAGCTGATCAATGGTATATTGCAAATAGAAGTAACGCGAGTAGGCGAGGAGATAGCTGAGCCAAATGTGAGCATCGCACTGTCGAAATATAATGAAAAACACTGCAGCTAGGCAATCTGCAGTGTTTTTATGTGTGGCTTAGAGCCAGTTAGATTTCGGCAGTTTGGCGGCCTTCGTAGAGGTTGAGGTACTGCGTGTAGACTGCTTGGTGGTAGGTGGCCATGCCGCCATCAGTTGGGCTAACCATGTTGTGGCCAATGTTGAGCCGCTTTGGTAGGTTATAGTGCTGGAATGATGCATTGCTTGCCTGAGCCATGCGCTGCGGAATGCTGACTGCTAAGCCGTTGTCGACGGCATCGTCATTCTCACTTGTCACTGTTGCAACGCGCTTGAGGCCCGGTGCAGCAAGATCTTTCTTGAAGTTTTGTTTGACGATGAGATATTTGCCAAGTGCACGGTACGACAGGCCGCTTGGGCTGAATTTATCTGGCAAAATATTGTGCCCATACAGCGTACGCAAGACGGGCAGTTGCCACTTGGGGGCTTGGCTGGCTGCTGGCTCGTAGAATGGGGCAAGCAGTAACACATTCGTAAAGAAGCTATTGCCATACTGGGCAAGCCACGTCGCCATATCGCCACCACCAGAGTGGCCAACAATACCAAGCTCATCACCCAGGCCGCTCACTTGCTGGGCGCTCGTCTTCATGAAGTCGGCAATGTCTTTGGTAGAGATCTCACCGTGGCGCTTGTTGTTGGTGTAACCATGCTTGGGTACGCGTGGCACATAGACATTGTAGCCTTGGTTGTAGAATTCATCTGCCAGCTTTTGGTAGACATTGGTGCAGCCGCTGATGCCGTGAATCATCAGGACGGCCTTTGCGGCGCGCTTGCCATGAGTCTTGGTGAATGTGCGGCACTCTGGGCGAATGGTACTGTCGCTCTCTTCTTGCTTAATTTGCTGGTCGATGCTGCTCATTGCCTCGTTGTAGTTCTTGCGGCTGATGTTAGCCGAGCGCAAATCGCTACTGGCGGCCGCTTGGCTTGGTGCCAGAAACGTTGTTGCTGCCACAAGCCCCGTCACGCTTAGTAGGCCAGCAACAACCCAACTCTTTAGGCTGATATAGTCTAGTTTTGTCATGTCAGTCCTCCTTTAGTACTCTCCAGTATGCCGGATTGTTGCGTCAATTGCAAACACTGGTTATATATCTTGAAGCGAGCTTATACTGTTATAGTGAGAGACTCACAGAGGTCATATCGATGTAAAAACCACAATAAAACCGCATTACTATACAAATGCGGTTTTTGGTATATCACTGGTAGCGAGTATTAGTCGTGATTAAACTCAAGCCGCTTGAGCCGCTCATACTCATCAAATTGGTAGCTAACGTGGATGCTCGTGCCAGTATCATCAGTGACACGGGCGTGGTGGACGCCATTGTCATCGTCGTTCATCTCGATGCTCCAGCCTGGCATCAGCTCCACAAAACCCTCCAGCGACCATGCAATGTCGTCCACCTGTTGCAGATAGCGTGGCAGGCGTGAGTAGAAGTAGTCGAGCGTAATGGGCGGCACAGGCTCGGAGAGATCCTCTAGTAGTAACACAATCCGCGAACCGCCACCAATTGGTAGGCTATAGTAATAATACTCAGTACCAAAAATACTAATAGCAGCGCTACCGATATCGTGTGCCACGCCAGCAATTACCATTGCTTGGTCGGTACCGTCTGGCAGCGTATAGGCAACCTCGTCCGCAGTGAGTTCTTCTTCGCCATGCTTGAGGCCGTAGGCGTGCACGTTATGAGCAAGCTTCACCGCGCTCCCATATCGTGACAGAGCATTTGAAAAGCCCCATAGCAATGTTGGTGGTTTGGCAGCGATAGATGCAAGCAGGTGTGCCTTGGCCGTTACCTTACCTTTATCTCCTACCATAGCAAAGTACTGTGTACTAAGATCAGCTTCGTGGTTGACGGACTCATCGTTTCCTGCTGTTCGCTGAAACATTTCAGTCATCAGCTCTTGGCGGAGCGCGCTATAAATACAGTTACGCTGACCGATTCGTCGAATACCAGTATGCATATAAACCTCCAGATTATGTTCTTGTATGCTTTTGTAATTGTAGCATAAGCAGACGGATAATGTAGCATATTCTGGATAAGTTTGCTATTTTGTATCAATATAACAGAGGCAATGTATTATGTTCCCGAACAACCTTGACAGTACTATAAAAGAGAGATACGCTATATGTATAGCTATACATATAAGGAGGAGCATGATGGCTAACAAAACAATCTATTTTTCACACAGCGACGAACGCTATATTGAAGGGACTTTGCCTGGTATTAGTATGAGTCTATCTGCAGCACTGATGGCGGGCTATCGTTTGTTAGTTGAGCGGCAGCAAGCAACACACGATGGCTTTCATGAAGTACAACTGCGCGTTGGCAAGGATGGCGTGTATCAGCATAAGATTTTTATGGGTCGTAAAATATACAGGACAATAGCAAAGGACAAAGCAGCTCTTCGCGAACAGCGAGTGTATCTTACGCAAAAGGGCCGCTATGTGTACTATGAGCGCAATCACGCCGACTGGAACTATTGGCCCACGGGCATGCAGCGTAGCACGCAGGCCAACGACAATCCAGCGACAGTCAAACAATGGGGGCGAATGGAGGTTGTTGATACGATCGATGAGCTCGCGGCGTATATCCCAGAGCGCGCTGTGCAAAATTTGCAACAGAGCCTGGAGCAGCCAGTGGAGCATTTGGATATTTGAGATCTGAGACAAGGGGAGAGCTTCGTATCTTTTGCATGTAGTAGGGTAGTGTTGATATACGACGAAAGAGAATACGGTTTGTAGCGCAGCTTTACCTCGAGATGGTATACTATAACCCAGTATGAAAGTCAGCCTTAATGTTATAAAACAACTTATTAACTTTGAATTGCCGCCAGTGGACGAGCTAGTACAGCGTATTAATCAGCAGCTTGGTAGCGTGGAGCAGGTAGAGAACCTGGCCGAGCGTTACCGCGGCGCACGCGTGGTGCGCGTGGTAGAGTGCGCTAAGCACCCCAATGCCGACCGCCTGAGCGTGACGAAAATTGATGACGGCATGGCAGTGCCTGATGTACCGCGCGATGAAAACGGCCTGGTACAAGTGGTGTGCGGCGCGCCCAATGTACAGGCTGGTATGTGGGCCGTGTGGCTGCCGCCTGCAAGTACGGTGCCAGCCAGCATCCTCGAGGGCGAGCCCTTTACGCTTGATGCGCGCAAGCTCCGTGGGGTGCTGAGCCAGGGTATGCTGGCTGCGGCAGATGAGCTAGCAATTGGTACCGACCACGAGGGGATTGTGGCACTGACGCCACGCGACCTGCCAGCGGGTAAGACGCTGCAACCAGGGGCTGACTTTGCCGCGCTGTTTGGCCTGGATGACTATGTGCTTGATATCGAGAACAAGATGTTTACTCACCGGCCAGATTGCTTTGGCCAGTTAGGCGTAGCGCGCGAAATTGCCGGCATCCTCCATCAATCATTTACTAGCCCTACGTGGTATAACCTGGAGCAGGTATTTGGCGATGGCGATAGTGTGCCGCTCGCAGTTTCGAACGATATCCCGCAGCTTGTGCCACGCTTTATGGCGGTGGTGATCCGCGGCGTGCAGGTAGCGCCGAGCCCGTTTTGGCTGCAGTGCCAACTGGTGGCGATGGGGGCAAAGCCGATTAATAATATTGTGGATGCGACGAATTATGTGATGCTCATGACGGCCCAGCCAACCCATGCCTATGATTACGATACACTCCAGGGCGGGCAGCTTGGCGTGCGTATGGCGCGGCAGGGCGAAACGCTGGCGCTGCTGAGCGGTAAGACAATTGAGCTGACGCCAGATGATATAGTGATTGCCGACGGGCAGGGCCCGGTGGCCCTGGGCGGCATCATGGGTGGCAGCCGCACCGAGGTATCGGCCACAACCACCACGATTGTGCTGGAGTGCGCTACCTTTGATATGTACGCAGTGCGCAAAATGGCCATGCGCCACGGCGTGTTTACTGATGCGCTGGCCCGCTTTAACAAAGGCCAGTCACCCCTGCAGAATGCGGCTGTACTGAACCGGCTGATTGGTATGGTAGGCGGCGAGCAAGCAAGCCCAGTGATAGATATTAAGCCATTTACGAGTGAACATGGTGGGATTCTTGATGAGTATTTTGCAGGGAAGTACGAGCCCGCAACCATAGATATAACCAGTCGATTTATTAATCAGCGGCTTGGCTCTCACCTTACCGAAAACGACATCTGTACTTTACTCAATAACGTTGAAATCCACAGCCATGGCCCAGAGGAAGAGCTTGGCTATATCTGCCTACAGGTGCCTTTCTGGCGGACAGACCTGGAAACTAAAGAGGATATCGTTGAGGAAGTTGGCCGGCTGCACGGCTTTGATACTGTGCCGCGCCAGCTGCCCATGCACCGTATTCAGCCAGCACGCAAGAACCCCCGCCGTGAGCTCAAGCGCGTTGTGCGCGAGGCACTAGCCAAGGCAGGTGCCAACGAAGTGCTCAGCTACAGTTTTGTGCACGAGCGCGTGCTCAAGGGTGCAGGCCAAGACCCAGCCCAGGCCTTCCGCCTCTCGAACGCCCTCAGCCCAGACCTCCAGTACTATCGCCTGAGCGTGCTGCCGAGTTTGCTCGATAAAGTCCACACTAATATCAAGGCAGGGCATAGCGAATTTATGCTGTTCGAAATCGGCAAGGGCCACACCAAAGCACGAATAGGCAAGGACGGCCTGCCAGCTGAACAATCACTGGTTGACCTTGTGTATAGCAGCAAAAAACCTCGGGTTGGCGCTGCCTTTTACCGGGTGCGAGTAGCGCTGGATCAGCTAGCATGTGATAGCGGTCTGACTCTCGTGTATACGCCAGTCGCAGCAGCTCAAGATGATCCAGTATATGCACCTTTTGACATCAATCGCTCGGCTCGCATCTGGGTGGAAAGTAGTGAGACGGCTGACCAACCCGAGCGGCAGCTTATTGGTGTGGTTGGTGAGCTGCGCCCGGCAGTAGTAAAGCATTTCAAGCTACCTGATTATACTGCAGCGGCATCACTTCGCCTTGATGTGATGGGGCAGGTATGGCGTGATACGGTGGTACACTACCAGCCAATGAGTCGCTACCCTACCACCACCCGCGATATCTCGATCCAAACAAGTACAGCGATTACCTATGATGAACTCATGCAAGCAGTCTCGAGCGCTATGACTCGGGCTAGCGAAACATACCCAGATGTAACGATCCGCGATCTCACGCCGCTGAGTATTTACAAAGCAACCCCTGATGCATCACATCAAACCACCACATTTCGCCTAACGCTATCGAGTAGCCAAGCTACGCTGAGTGCTGAGCGTGTCCGTTCGATTATCCGGACAGTGTTTGCGCCCGAGCAGCATGTGCTGTTTCAGGGTGTAGACTTTGGCGAATGAGGTTGATGCAAGCGACGCTGTGGTAGGCGATTGCGCAGGCGGAGGAAACTCCGCCGCGTGGGTCGGCCAATCAGTACGCCAAATGACGCACCAGCCGCAATGGCAATAGCAATGAGGACAGCACGCACTAGCAGACCTGCCTCGCTTGAGCCAGTCGTCACGACGCCCATGAGTCCATTGTAGAGCGTGACGCCTGGCACAAGCGGGACGATCCCGGCATTGACAATGGCAAGGCTGGGCATATGCCATAGGCGTGAGGCGGTCGTTGCAATAAAGCCAATCACCAAGCCTGCCGCCGCACTGGCCGCAATAGCAGACATACTCCAGCCAGTAATGGCAAGGTATATATCGTAGCCAAGCATGCCAGTTGCACCAGCTAGGATGATACCGACCGGCTGAGTGTGGTTGCCCAGAGCAAAGGTGGCCGCAATAGCAGCTGCTCCAATGTACTGATACATCGTGCCGGTCAGCTGCAGTTGGTCGGGCGTCGCGACAAACTCAATCCCAAAGCGCCGCGCTGTATACAGGCCAATCATCACACCGATCACCACGCCCATCGTCATCATTGCCACTTTGAGTAGTCGACCCGTCGCCGTCACGTAATATTCGTCGATTGCATCCTGGAAGGCACCGACGATCATCATCCCCGCCACCAAGAGCACGATGCCGCTCACGGTGATGATGGTTGGGTTAATGATGCCAAGAACATCGAGATAATGGTTGGTGGCAAGCCACGTGATGATGGTTGCAACCAGTGTAATAACGCTCGCTGCGATGATCTGAGTAAAGAACACAGGTAGGGCAATACGATTTAAGCGAGCCAATAGCCACATAATTGCCACACCCATCACAAAGGTAGCGAAAATCACTGGTAGCGACGCCGTATAGAGCAGGGCCGAGCCAGCGCTGAGCCCACCGCCCGCCAGATAAATCACCCAAGGTGGGTAGCGTCGTGGCTTGGCAAGGATGGCATCGAGCTCACGCTCGGCAGCATCGAGAGTGAGCGCTCCCTCGGCAATAGTAGCGGCCAGGGTCTGGAGACATTGCATATGTTGGTAGTTGATCTCGCGCGGTGGGATAGTGCGCAGAAGCGTTAGTGGCTCGTAATCGTTGCCCCTGTCTTGCGATAGAATAAGCTGCGATGAAATCACGTCGATATGCACTTTGCGGGTGCAGTATGTATCGGTAATGCTCAGCGCCATATGGACGACATTTTGGGCTGGTGTACCCATTGAAATAAGCTGGTCAGCAATGCTCATCGCGAGGCGCAGGGCGCGCATATTGGGTGTGAGGGCGCCATCAAGCTTCTCGACTGACGTTGGCTGCAAGGTGGCGGTACCGCCAATAGCGAGGCGGGCAAGCAGGGGCGAAAATAGTGTGTGGAGACGGTTCATCGCTTTTTAGTATACTGAGAAAAATCGCCATTGCAAGAGGTGTATCAGCCGACAGTTGTTCGCGTGGTGTTTCCGCGCAAAGCAAGGTGATAGAGAGTGACAGAATTAACAAGGAATATACAGCAAAGGCTAGACAGCATTTATCGATGTGACCTCTGTTATCTAGTAGCCCTACTAGCAAGTGTGCTATACTGGGCAAGATAGATTAGTCGATGAAACAAGAGGAGTTATGGCAACAACCAAGACACAACGCTGGATTATTATTGTTATTTTGGTCGCGACGATTGTCGGGACGCTGGGGTCATTTGCGGCAATGATTCTTGCCTCGGAGAATTACAAAAATGACCAAGCCAAAGCGCAAAAAGCACAAGAAAAATACCAGAAACTCATGAAAGACTACCAAGCTAAGACAGCTGCTCAAGCCCAAGAGCTGTCAAACAAATATTATCCAACCTTTAGCCAATATACGAGCCGGGTTGGCGAGTTTGATCGGGATAGCGTGAAGGAGCTCTCTAGCGAAGATCTGGTAGTTGGTGATGGTGAGGAAATCAAGGATAATACGGCATTTGCGGCCTACTACATTGGCTGGAACCCAAAAGGCAAGGTATTTGACCAATCTATCAAAGACGGCAAGCTTAGTGCGCCATTCGCTGTTGAGGGTGGGCTCAAGAGTGCGAGTGTTATTACTGGCTGGAAGGAAGGCATCAAGGGGATGCGTCTTGGTGGAGTACGTGAGCTAACCATCCCCTCCGACAAAGCATACGGCGAGAAAGGTCAAGGCAATGACATTCCGGCCAATACACCACTGAAGTTCATCGTGATGGCAGTGCCAAAGCCGGCTACGATCGACACCTCAGAACTACTAAAGGCATATCAAGAAGGCCAAGGAGGGAGCAACTATGGACAGCACTACCAATAACCCAACTCAGATGCCGACCCACGACGTGGTGATGATCGGCGCGGGGCCAAGCGCTCTAGCTGCCGCGGTGTATACCACGCGCGAGAACCTGCAGACGGTATTGTATGAAAAAGCAGTGATCGGTGGTCTTGCAGCAATCACCGACAAGATCGATAACTACCCAGGCTTTGCGGACGGCGTATCAGGTCTCGACCTCGCCGAGCAGCTCCAGCGCCAGGCAGAGCGCTTTGGGGCACAGATTGAGCTGGGTGAGGTATCGAGCCTCCGCAAAGATGGCAATGATACGATTGTGACAGTCGACGGGCAGGATGTGCGCGCCCGTGCAGTGTTGATTGCTACTGGCAGCGCATATAACAAGCTTGGTATCCCCGGCGAAGATGTATTGTATGGTCGTGGCGTGCACTACTGTGCCACCTGCGACGGTGCGTTTTATAAAGGCAAGCGACTGGTGGTGATCGGTGGCGGCAACTCTGGTTTGCAAGAGGCGATGTTCTTGACTCGCTTTGCAGAGCATATCGACCTGCTGGTGCGCAGTACGATCAAAGCAAGCGAGATTCTCCAGACCGACCTGCAGCCCTTTATCGAGCGAGGACAAATTAGCGTCCATCTCCATACCGAATCGACCGAAATTATAGCAGAGGATGGCAAGGTGACTGGTGTTGCGGCGGTCAGTAATGGCCAGCCAACTACCTTTGCCTGCGACGGGGTGTTTGTCTTTGTTGGCCTTAAGCCAAACACGGGCTTTTTGCAGAGTACGCCCGTCCAGCTCGATGAGCGGGGGCTGATTATCACCAATGAACATCTTGAGACAACGATGCCTGGCGTCTTTGCCAGTGGTGATGTGCGTAGTGGCGCAACGATGCAGATTGCGACAGCGGTGGGCGAAGGCGCGACAGCTGCTTTGAGCATCCGTGAGTATATTCAGCAGCACAAAGTGTAGAGTAGATAGTGCTAGTGTGGGGTGGCTAAGAGCCTGGATTGCAAAATGTCAGTCCCTTAGTAGTAGCTCCTTTCTATCTAACAAAGTAAAAAATCAGTCGTAATGGCTGATTTTTTACTGGTATGAAGACGAAGTTGATACACCTAGAGAGGTTGCTTGCCAACTGCACTAAAAGAGCTACCGTCTGCTCTTTTTGGTTGTTTTTTCGATAAACTCTTTAGGTGCTTACTCGATTATTGCTCCTCTGCATTGAATTGGATAGTGGTAATATTCGTCCACAGAAAGGAACGGAGAAGTCTCGCATCGCCCAAGTGAGGCGTTAGTTGGATTCAGACAATATTCCAACCTCGTACGACAGGCGTACTGTGTTTTATCAGATAACTTCATATGTTATTAACTATAACGCTGTAGCTCAGCAAGAAACTTATCTGGGTAGTTGGTCACGACGCCATCGATGCCACGCTCGGCAAGCTGCTGCAGAGCGCCTGGGCGATTGACCGTATAGACGTAGGTAAAGAGATTCGACCGACGTGCAATCTCTATCGCTAGTGGATGTGCATACAAGCGATGAAACCCCACCGCGGTGAAGTCGAGCTTTCGCTGATAGGCCAAGAATGCAAAGGGATTATTGCGGTGAAGTAGGGCGAGATTGGCCTGAGGCGCAAGCTGTCGAAATTGCCGAAGCTCGCGTACGGAGAATGACGAGAGTAGTACATTATCCCAATCATCTTGCGATGTGATGGAGCGGGTGAGGAGCTGATATGTCGGCTTGGCGCTACCGTGCCCTTTGAGCTCAATATTGAGTAGCACAACGCCAAAAAAACGGTCTAACACTGCTGCGAGCGACGGGATAGGTTGCTCGCTAGTGAGGGTTTGTAGCTCGGTGTATGTCAGGTGGCTGATTGATTCATTTCGGTGGTGGGTGCGCAAAAGGCGATTATCATGTGCAACCACAGGAACACCGTCGCGCGTCAATCGCACATCTAGCTCAAGCATATCAGCGCCCGCTGCAACACCCGCTGCCATAGCGTCGATAGTGTTCTCTGGTGCAAGCCCAGCTGCACCGCGATGACCAATGATTAACATGCTAGCAGTATTATACCATCAAATGAGTCGGTGGTGAGAATAATGTGCTTGCAGAGCGAGGTTATGCTGCCAGCGCAGTTTCTTTTGCCATTACCGAGCAGATTTTGCTAAAATAAAACAGATAGCAACAGAAAGGAGCTAATACAAATGGCAGATTTTAATAAAGTACTGACGCCCGGTGACGTTGACGCTGGCATTGTCAATGTGGTGGTGGAGATTCCGCAGGGGAGCTACCACAAAATTGAATGGGATCGCGACCTAGCAGTGATGAAGCTCGACCGGGTCGAGCCAGCAATCTTTGCCAAGCCAACCAACTATGGTTTTATTCCACAAACCCTAGATGAAGATGGCGATGAGCTCGATGCGCTCATCATCACCGATCAACCACTGACGACTGGTGTCGTTTTGGAGGGCAAGGTAATTGGTGTGCTGGAGTTTGTAGACGATGGCGAGGTGGATGATAAGGTGATCGTTGTACCAGCAGATGATCGCAATACGGGCAATGCAATCAACTCGCTCGAAGATCTCCCTGCTGCAACCCTCAAGCAAATCGAGCACCACTTTAATCACTACAAAGACCTCAAGAAGCCTGGCACTACTGTAGTGAAGGGCTTTGGTGACACCGCGCGTGCCAAGCAAATTATTCATGAATCCATTGCGCGTTGGAATGAGCGCTAGATAACGTGTTTAAGCAAATACAAAATACCCCAGTGGGGTATTTTGTATTTATGATAGTTATTTATTCTTTGACTTCTTCGAAGCAGCCTCAGGCTTACCGATTGGCATAATTTTATCCGTCAGGCTAATCGCGCCATTAACAGCCTGGACGCGGATCTTGTTGAGCTGGAGGCGGAGCTTATCACGCGCGTGGCTGGTGGTAACGAGCTGTGCCCAACCTGGCTTGGGGTAGGAGAGCTTACGAGTAAGGACTTCGATAACATCACCATTCTCGAGTGGCCGCTCGAATGACTCCATTTTGCCATTGATCCGAAAGCCGTAGGCATGCTTGGCAATATCGGAGTGGATGGCATAGGCAAAGTCCAGCGGCAAAGCGCCCTCGGGGAGGTTATAAATATCACCCTTGGGAGAAAAGACAAAGATGCGATTGCCAAAGAGGTCGATCGATAGCTGCTCGCGAGGGATATCCTCGCCAGCGCGTAGACGAGCAGCGATCTCTTGTAATTGCGTAATCCACTGCAGCTGAGCTGGCAGGTTTGATACGCCGCGTTTGGAGTCGCCCTTGAGATACTCCTTGCTGTCTTTTTGCTGCTGGTAGTGGAAGCTGGCGGCAAGACCACGCTCGGCATACTCGTGCATATCACGGGTGCGGATCTGGAACTCGACGATCTGCTTGTTGGGTGTAATGACCGTGGTGTGGAGGCTCTGGTAGCCGTTTGGCTTGGGGATGGAAATATAATCTTTGATGCGAGCGATCATCGGTTGATACAGCGAGTGGAGAATGCCCAGCACAAGGTAACACTCTTCCTTAGTGTGGACAATGATGCGTAGCGCCATGAGGTCGTAGATGTTATCGATACTACCGCGCTTTTGGAGTTTGCGGTGCAGGCTGTAGAGGCTTTTGACTCGCCCATTGATTTCAAACTTAAGCTTCTCATCCTTGAGTGCCCGCTCGACCTCGAGGCGGACGACGCCAAGCTTGCGGGTGCTTTTGCCCAGGCGCTGCTTCATGACCTTCTCGAGCCGCTTGTATTCTTTGGGGTCAAGGTAGCTAAAAGCAAGCTCCTCCAGCTCCATCCGCACGCGCCCCATACCTAGTTGGTCAGCCATGGGAGCAAAGACCTCGAGTGTTTCGCGGGCAATCTTTTGCTGCTTTTCGGGCGACTTGAATTGCAGCGTCTGCATATTGTGTAGCCGGTCGGCCAGCTTGATGATAATGACACGCACGTCCTGTCCCACGGCAATAAGCAGCTTGGTAAGGTTGTCTTTTGTCTGAGGGAGATAGTGGTCAAGGTCGCGCATACCAGCCCGAGCTTGACTCACCTTTGTCACGCCGTCAACGAGGAAGGATACGTCATGTCCAAAAAGTGACTCAATGTCGTCTAGCGACGTCTCGGTATCCTCGACGGTGTCGTGGAGAATACCCGCGATGATGGTGTCGCTGTCCATCCCCCAGTCAATCAAGATAATTGCAACGCTCAGTGGATGGGTGATGTAGGGCTCGCCGCTTTTGCGCTTTTGCCCATGGTGTGCCTGGGTGGCGAAGTCGATCGCATGGTCGATTTCATACAGCTGATCTTCGCTATAGAGGCCGCGTGCTTTTGTGAGGACGTCTTGTTTGGTCACCATAAACCTAGTATATACTGCCAAGAAGAAAAGTGCTATTGCCCTTGACCATTCCACCTGCTATAGTGATGCTTAAATATGCTTATGCTAATGGAGGGAGAAATATAATGAGGCAAAGCAGAGTGGTATGGTGGATGCAGCGGAGCCAGAAGGGCTTCACGCTCATGGAGCTGATGATTGTCATTGCGATCTTGGGCTTGCTCGTAACGCTGTCTATGACGGCATATTCGGGTTATCGGCGGCGCTCAGTCGATGTTGCAACGCGTGCGGCAGCCACCAGTGCACTTGAGGCGATCAAAACACACCACGCCAACGCTAGCGCTAGTGGTGCAAGCTATAGCACTAACCTTGAGCAAGTTGGTTACCGTCCGCCAAGCGACACAGCTGTGCAGGTTACGCTGAGCGCCGATGCTACCAAATTCTGCGTCCAAGCCACCGACCGTCATCTCAGCGACATCCGCTACTACGCTACCACTGGCATGGCGCGGCCGCAGGCGGGGAGTTGCCCAGCAAATATTTGAAAATATGATATAATGTAGTTATGCACTTAACCCAATTGATACGAGACTATGCCAATAAAAACCCTTACCTAACAAGAGCTGACCGAGCAGAAGTGACGCTATATAATGATGCAGGTGAATGGGCTGTGGCTGTCGAATATATTTGTGCAAGATTGACCGATTATTTAGCAGAAAAACGCAGCGCACTATCTCAGCAAGAATTGGATGAGTTAGAGTCGTTAGTTGATGCAACGAAAAGTTTGGAAAAGTTTGATGACAATTTCTTGAATGATGTTAAGGAAGTGTCAAATACCTACTCTTCGCGCACGTAAGTTTAGCTCTCGCAAACGTGAAAGAACTCCGTCGCCGTCTTTACAACACACGCTAGACGCCGTATAATGTCTGGCATGGCTGTCATAGCACCAATTATTTTGAGTACAAAAACTGATGAATACAAGGCTGCGGTAGAGCATTTTATGCCGTTTGCCAAGCGGGTTCATATTGATATTTCTGATGGCGTGTTTGCGCCCCGCCAGACGGTGGGGATCGGCCAACTGTGGTGGCCTCAGTCGTGGACGGTTGACATCCACGCTATGGTGGCGCGCCCTAGCGTGTACGTTGAGAAGCTGATTAAGCTGCGGCCCAGCACGATTATCTTTCATGCCGAAGTCAAAGAAGATTTGATCCCTGTCTTGCAGCAGGTTAAGCAAGCTGGTATTCATGCTGGGGTGGCCCTGCAGCGCACGACAGTGCCCGAGACGGTGGCATCGTATATCGAGACGGCCGACTATGTGTCGATCGTTAGTGGCAAGCTGGGTGAGTTTGGTGGCAAAGCGCGGATGATGCAAATAGAGAAGATTCGGCTGGTGCGAGCCATCCACCCTCGGGTCGAGATTGGCTGGGATGGTGGCGTGACGGTAGATAATGTTTTCCATATTGCCCAGGGTGGGGCTGATGTGATCAGTGTTGGTGGGGCAATCAACCATGCCAAAGACCCACAAGCAATGTACAACAAACTCCTTGCTGAGATGAATCGCCAGAGTGTGATTTAAGGTCCGCGCTATGCTACACTAAGGAGCGTGACGCACATACCATTTCGACTTCGTTCTGCCTATCAACCGACCGGTGATCAGCCCCAGGCGATTGCCCAGTTACTTGGTGGCCTGGAAACTGGTCAGCGCGAGCAGACATTGCTTGGTGCAACGGGTAGCGGTAAGACCTTTACGATGGCGAATATTATTGCCCAGCGTGGCGTGCCGACGCTTGTTTTGGCGCATAACAAGACGCTCGCGGCGCAGCTCTTTAGTGAATTCAAACAGTTCTTTCCAGACAATGAAGTACACTACTTTGTTAGTTATTTTGATTATTATCAGCCAGAAGCATATATTGCCAGCAGTGATACATACATCGAGAAAGATTCAGCCATCAATGAGGAGATCGACCGCCTCCGCCATGCAGCGACTGATGCATTACTCACGCGCCGCGATGTGATTATTGTGGCCAGTGTTAGCTGTATCTATGGCCTGGGTTCGCCAGCCGATTATTATGAGCTATCCGTCACAGTGCGTCAGGGTGAGCGGCGCGTTCAGGACAAATTTTTGCGCCAGCTGATGGATATCCAATACCATCGCAATGATATCGATTTTGCACGCGGTGCCTTTCGCGTCAAGGGTGATGTGGTCGATGTCTTTCCGGCAGGGCAAGAGACGGCCTATCGGGTGGAATTTTTTGGAGATGAGGTGGATCGAATTACGCACATCAACCCGCTCACTGGCGAGATCCTCGATGAGCCAGCGGAGTTTACCATCTTTCCTAGCAGTCACTATGCAACGCCTAAGGAGAAAATTAAGCAGGCGATTGACCGGATTCGACAGGAGTACGAGGAGCGTGAACAGTGGTTTGAGGTGCACGGCAAGCTGCTTGAAGCGCAGCGCCTGAGCCAGCGTACTAAGTACGATCTGGAAATGCTCGAGCAGACTGGCTTCGTGAAGGGGATTGAGAACTACAGCCGCTACCTTACTAATCGCGAAGCGGGCGAGCAGCCAGCTACCTTGCTCGATTACTTCCCCGATGATTTCTTGATGCTGATCGACGAGAGTCACGTAACCGTCCCCCAAGTGCGCGCGATGTATAATGGTGACCGCGCTCGCAAAGAAGTGCTGGTGGAGCATGGCTTTCGCCTGCCAAGCGCGTTGGACAATCGTCCACTGCGCTTTGATGAATTTGATAAACATATTAACCAAGTGATTTACGTCTCTGCTACTCCTGGCGATTATGAGCTAGAGCGCAGCCCCGCTCCTGCTCAGCAGGTGATTCGCCCCACTGGTTTGCTCGACCCAGAAATTATAGTTCGCCCGACAGAAGGGCAGGTAGACGACCTGATTGCAGAGATTCGCGAGCGCACCGGCCAGCAGCAACGCGTGCTCGTGACAACGCTCACTAAGCGGATGGCTGAGGATCTCTCTACCTACCTGACCAACCTCGGCATCAAGACGGCCTATATCCACAGTGAGATAGACACGCTCGAGCGCGGCGACATCCTGCGCGACTTGCGCATGGGACTGTATGATGTCCTGGTAGGGATCAACCTCTTGCGTGAGGGGATCGATTTGCCAGAGGTGAGCTTGGTGGCGATTATGGACGCCGACAAAGAAGGCTTCCTTCGCAGCGAGCGTAGCCTCATCCAGACAATTGGCCGGGCAGCTCGCCACGTTGAGGGTAGGGTAATCATGTATGGCGATAGTATCACCGATAGCATGCGCCGAGCGATTGACGAAACCAAACGCCGACGCGAAATTCAGCAGGCATACAATCGCGAACATGGCATTACACCGCGTGGCATTAATAAAGCAATCGACGAAGGCCTGCGCTCCATCATCCCGCAAAAAGAGGATGACGCGCCCAAGCTTGATCTGCGTAAAATCCCCAAGGACGAATACAAGAGCCTTATAAAAGACCTGACTGGCCAAATGAATCTCGCCAGTGCCAATCTTGAGTTTGAGCGAGCAGCCGAATTGCGAGATCTGATCGCCGAGGTGAAGAGTAAGTTGTAGAGCAGTAGCTGAGTAAACCCACAATCGTCATGCGCACAGAGTGTATAATATGATGTAGTATGCCTATACGTGATACTCACGCCCTGCCAGAGTATGTGATATATTTCTTGGCGACGATCGACCGTCGACTGAAGTTTATTCGGTGGTCGATTCTTATTGGGCTTGCTATCTGCAACGTTATACTGCTCTGCCTGCCAGTGATATTCTTTATCGTTTGTTATTGCATCGTGTTTTGGAGGACGCGTGGTTATTACAAAACAGTTGAGTTTCAAAGTGTCAAGCAGAGGCTTGCCAAGCAAATACAAGAATACAACGACTTCAATGCCTTTTTGCCCGAAACAAAGCGCTTTATTCGTCAGCAGCAGTCGAGGCTTTCGCGTGCGCATGTGAAAAATAGCACACTTACGGTGTATAAAAATGCGCAGCTTGACCCATACCGCTATATCGTCAAATATTTTTTTGCGCAGCGCACAATAAACGAAGAGATAGTGCAGATACTCGAGCAAATCCTCCAGAAATACGACACAATCAAAAAGACCGAGGAAATACTGCGGAGCGAATACAACGAGATTATGGACTTCATTGATGCCAAAATGTACGTTGGAGCCTATATTTTCAAGAAAATGACGATGAAGCGGCTTGGGTCGAATACATTACCTAAGTTTGAAAAGAATTATTTCCTCGTATATTCATTTAAGTACAGTTCGCCCGCCAAGCGCAATAACTACTCATTCGATATCACACTCACAGAGAAAAAGCTTCAAAAATTGGCAGAATATCTCAGCCAACAGATAACCTATCGCAAATCTGCGCAGTTTCAGCGCCAGCTCATGACACCAAAGCTCAGGCGGTTTATCTTGCGCAGAGATAATTACGAATGCCAAAAATGCCATGTCTCGCGCCAGGATGAGAAGCATCTTTTGCTCGAAGTTGACCACATTGTGCCGGTATCGAAGGGCGGCATCACTACTGAGCAAAATTTGCGAGCACTCTGTTGGCGCTGCAATCGGGCTAAGGGTGATAAATTAGAGGTAGTCTAGTATCGGTATTGATTCTGCACTTACTCTTACATTTTTCTGGTGCATCTCATTCATTGATATATAGCGATTCCACACGCCGAATGTGGTACAATATATCCATAATGAGTAATATTACCACTGAAGATGTGCAGCACCTTGCACAATTAAGTTCGATTAGTCTTGGCGATTCAGCCGACGTCGCCGCGCTGCGCCAAAACCTCGAGGATATCCTGCACTACATTGAGCAGCTATCTACCCTCGACACGACTGGTGTCGAGCCAACCTACCAAGTAACTGGCCTGACTAATGTGTGGCGGCCCGACGCAATAGATGTCAGCGACGTATCGCGCGAGCAGCTATTGGGGCTAGCCGCCGAGCAGGCGGATAAGTGTGTAAAAGTACCGAAGGTGTTGTGATATGAATATTACAGAGAGAGTTGCTCAGATCAAACAAGGCCAGACATCGGCTACTGCTCAGGTGCAAGCGGCTTTGCAGCGGGCGCGTGACGCTAAGGAATACCACGCCCTGCTGAGTCTGACAGAAGAGCGGGCACTGCAGCGGGCACAAGAAATTGACGAAGCGCTGGCTCGGGGCGAGGACGTTGGAGTGCTGGCTGGTGTGCCGTTCGTCGTTAAGGATAATTATCTTGCGTATGGTGCACCGAGTACGGCAGCCAGCAAGATGCTTGAGAACTTTGATACGCCTCTTCAGGCAACAGTGGTAGATAAGCTTGAAGCAGCTGGGGCAATCTGCATTGGCAAGAGCAACCTCGATGCCTTTGCGCATGGTGGAAGCACAGAGAACTCATACTTTGGCGCTACACACAATGCCGTCGACAAGACGAAGGTCGCTGGCGGTAGTAGTGGTGGTTCGGCCGTAGTGACGGCGCTCGACATTGTGCCATTTGCCTTAGGAACAGATACGGGAGGCTCGATTCGCCAGCCCGCTAGCTTCAACGGTGTATATGGCATAAAGCCAACCTATGGTACAGCCAGCCGCTATGGTGTCGTGGCAATGGCCTCGAGCACTGATACGATGGGCTGCTTTGCGCGCAGCGCTGAGGATGTTGCTGTGGTAATGAGCGTCATGGCTGGCCAAGACCCGAAGGATATGACGACGCTGCCCGACTTCTTCGCGCCTGCGGCAGAGACGCCGCAACAGCTGAAAATCGGTATTATCAACGAAGCAATGGGTGATGGTGTTGATGCGGAGGTGCGTCAGGCGGTCAGCCAGTATGCCGATACGCTGCGATCGCACGGCCATACAGTCGAGACGGTCAGTATGCCGATGCTTCAGCATGCCCTTGCTATCTATTACATCGTTGTGCCGGCTGAGATCTCAAGCAACTTGGCGCGCTACGATGGTGTACGCTATGGCCATCGCGCTGAGGGAGTTAAGACACTGGCCGAACTTTATGGTCGGAGTCGTGACGAAGGCTTTATGCCAGAGAACAAACGGCGCATTATGATCGGTAGTTACGTACTCAGTAGTGGGTATTTCGACGCGTACTATCTCCAGGCGCAAAAGGCGCGGACGCTGCTCATCAACGAATTTAACGCCCTGTTTGAGCAATACGACATGCTTCTTTTGCCAACAGCACCTACTCCTGCCTTTGGTCTTGGCGAAAACAGCGATGACCCACTCAAGATGTATCTGGCGGATATCATGACAGTGCCAGCCAGTCTGGCAGGCTTACCTGCACTGAATGTGCCGGCTGGAGTGAGTCAAGCGGGCTTGCCAATTGGTGCGCAGCTGATCGGCCCAATGCAGAGTGATGCGACGATGCTTGCCCTGGCAGCTCAAGCCGCTGCAGAAAGGAGCGCCTGATGTCTGGCAGTGTCACGATCCTTTTGGTGGGTATTATCATCATTGCTGCGATCTTGGTTGTCGTTGTTGCCCTGACGCGCCAGGGTGGCAAGGTGCTCAATGTCGAGAAATACCAAGCACGCTGGCTTGCTATTGAGAATAGCCTCGATAAATCCAACATTGGCACGTATCAGCTAGCTATCTTCGAGGCAGATAAGTTGCTCGATCTTGCTCTCCGCGAACGTGGCTTTGCTGGCGACACGATGGGCGAGCGCATGAAGTCGGCTCGCGAACAATGGAGTAATAGCAACCACGTATGGGGTGCTCACAAGGTGCGCAACAAGCTAGCGCACGAGGCTAATGTGCGGCTCTCGCGCGAGATTGCCTTGCGGGCATTAGCCGCGTATAAACAGGGGTTAAGGGATTTGGGAGCGATATAATTATGGCAGTTTCTCACGATGTTTTGCAAAAGTATGAAGTGACGATTGGTATCGAATGCCACGTTCAGTTGGCGACAGACACAAAGCTTTTCAGTCCAGCAGACAACGATGCCCGCAATGCCGAGCCTAATAGCAAAGTTCATCCAATCGATTTCGGTCTGCCAGGCATGCTGCCAGTGCTAAATCGCCACGCTGTTGATCTTGCGATTCGAGCTGGCAAGGCACTCAACGCGCCCATCGCTCGTGTTTCGCGCTTCGATCGTAAGCATTATTTCTATCCAGATCTACCGAAAGGCTACCAGACGAGCCAAATGTACCAGCCAATTATCTTGGCGGGCTATGTCGATGTGCCGCTTGATGATGGTAGCACCACGCGCGTCCGGATCGACCATGCTCACATGGAGGAAGATGCTGGCAAGTTAACACATCACGATGGTTACTCATTGGTCGATCTCAACCGGGCGGGTACACCACTGATCGAGATCGTCTCGCAGCCCGATATTCACTCGGCAGCAGAAGCCCGCGCCTACGCAGCAGAGCTCCATAAGCTCATGACCTATGCTGGTGTCACACATGGCGATCTTTACCATGGTAATATGCGCTTTGATGTCAATATCTCGATCGCGCCAAAGGGTTCAGATCAGCTAGGGACGCGTGCTGAAGTGAAGAATCTCAACAGCTTTCGCAGTGTAGAAAAGGCAGTGGAGTATGAATATGCCCGTCAGGCGGATCTGCTTGAGCGTGGTGAACGCGTTGTGCAAGAGACCCGCGGCTGGAGCGACGACAAAGGCATCACGACGAGCCAGCGCAGCAAAGAAGATGCCCAGGACTATCGCTACATGCCCGACCCAGACATTCCACCGATTGTCTTGACAGACGAAGAGATTGCTCGTGTCCAGCAGGACGTGCCGACGATGCCGGGCGAGTACCGTACGCAGTGGCAGAGCCTTGCGCTGGATAACTCGGTGGTTAATACTGTGCTTGGCCATCAGCCATTAGCTATCTTGCTGAGTGATATCTACCCACTAAAGCACAATGCTGCGTCCGTTTTGCAAAGCCTTGGCGTCGATGAGCTGGTGTATCAGCGGCTTGTCAAGCGGATCTTCAACTGGTTTGCCTCCACGCCGGAAGAGTTGATGGATATGAGTAAGGTTGAATCGGGTTTTGTTGGGCCGCGGCGACTCTTACTGCTCTCGCAATTGGTGGAGGACAACAAAGTCAGCTCAACTGGTGCGAAGGAGCTCTTTCTCGACCTCTTTGATGAGCAATATACTGGCACAATGCCTGAGGCAATTGCCGAGGCAAAGAATCTACTCCAGGTATCAGACGAGGGGGCGATTGGCGCGATTGTCGATGAGGTGATGAATGACCCAGCCAGTGCGGCGTCCATTGCCGATATCAAGGCCGGCAAGGATAAGGCAATTGGCTACCTCGTCGGGCAAGTCATGAAGCGCTCCCGCGGCAAAGCCAACCCAGCTCTGGCGCAGAAACTGATTCGTAAGAGGCTGCAGTGAGCAACTAAAGGATATACAAGGAGAATCATAATGAAACGACCAACAAAAGCAATCATCGCCGCCGCGGGCTTTGGTACGCGGTTCTTGCCTCAGACCAAGGCTATGCCTAAGGAGATGATGCCGCTAATTGATAAGCCGATCATTCAGTATGTGGTGGAGGAGCTTGTCCAGGCGGGGATCCGCGACATTATTATCGTAGGGAGTGCCAATAAACGTGCGATCGAAGACCACTTTGATGTGCCAAATGAGGATCTGCTAGCTAACCTCCGGGCTGGTGGGCCAAAGAAGCAGCCATTGATCGATACCGTCAAGCAGCTCTCGGAGATGGCAAACTTTATCTACATCCGCCAAAAAGGTCCATACGGCAACGCAACGCCACTGGCTTGTGCGGCACACCTCATCAACCGCGACGAGCCCGTCATCTATACCTTTGCCGACGACTTCATTGCTGCTAGCCCAAGCCGCTTCCAGCAGATGATCGCTGCATCGCAAGAGCTCGATGGGGCAGTGTTGTCGTGCAAAAAGATCGTCGATGATGCTGAGTTTGATCGCTACGGCGTTGTGGCTGGCCAGCAGCTATCGGACGGTGTTATTAAGATGAGCAATATCGTTGAAAAGCCAGGCAAGGCCAATGCGCCATCTGACCTTGCTAGCGTCAGTAGCTATATCTTGCCTGGCGAATTCTTTAGCTATCTCGAGCATGCCAAGGAGCATTTTGATGGGCATGGCGAGTTTACTGTCCAGCCTATCATGCAGCGGATGATTGATGACAACCACGCATTCTTTGGTGTGGAGATCACTAATGGTACATATTATGACACTGGCGATAAGCTAGAGTATCTCAAGACCGTCGTGGACTTTGGGCTCAAAGACCCTGTGCTTGGCCCAGAGTTTGCAAAATACCTGCGGACTCACTATACTGATACCCAGGCATAGGATATATGCTACTAACATAAAGGAGATACCGCATGGAGTGGGCCCAGATATTAGTTATCATGTTATCGGTATTGCTAGCGCTGCTGCTGGTGCTTGCGATCGTCTTGACGGTTATATTGATTCGCATTACGCAGCGGATTAGTGCTGTGGTAGAATCGGCTGAACGCGTGGCAACCAACCTCGAGGCGACGACTGATAATATCACCCGATTTACCTCGCCGTTTTGGCTGGCCAAGACCGCTGTGTCTTCAATCAAAAAATTGTTTACCACCAAACGTAACCGATAAAGGAGGGATATAATGTCAAAAGGTAAATTTGTGCTTGGTGCAGCAATTGGTGCTGCCGCTGGTGTGGTGGCTGGGCTCTTGACAGCGCCAAAGTCAGGCAAAGAGACGCGAGCCGACCTCAAGAAAAAAGCGCGTGAGCTCAAGCAAGATGCTGCTACAAAGGGCGACGAGTTGCGCGCCAAGGGTGAGAAGGTATACCACGAAGCACGTGATGCTGCTCGCGACCTGCATAGCCGCGGTGACCGTGCCCTGCGCAGTGCTCGCGACGAGTTTGTGAAGGGCAAAAAGTAGTCTGTAGGCTACAAATGGGTACGGCGAGTTCCTCCTGAGGGTAGCACGCTCGCCGTATCCTCACAATTATTATGACAAAGCAATCATCTCAATCACAGCGCTCATCAGATGTGCTGGCTACACCTAAGGAGCATGGTCATTCTGGGCCAGTTGCTAAGCTTGCACAGCAGGTCAAACAAACCAACGAGACCGACGCGCGCAAGGCTATCCTCGAGGATTTATTTTACGATTTTCATCGAAGCCGCGCAGAGGTCTACAAAATGAACTTCATCCGCGGGATATTTTTTGGCCTCGGAAGCGTGCTTGGCGGGACGATTCTTGTGGCACTATTTGTTTGGCTGCTCAATGCTATTGGTCTCTTGGTGCCAGGCTTGGCAGACTTCATTGACAGTGTTATTAAGGTGATGAACGCGCGGCACTGATATGCTATACGGGGGCAAGGCCTCCATTTATTCTGCAGTAGATCATTGCACGCTACTTAAATGGAGTGATGAACGACTGGCGCACGCAACGCGAGAGTAGTTGAGTTTATTTTTGCTCATCACAGCGATGGAGTGTTGGCCTTATCACTCGTTCATTTGCTATACTAAGGAGGTATGTCTTCTCACTCATCACCAGCTTTGCAACCGTCAGATTTTGTTCACCTGCACAACCACACGCATCATTCGCTACTTGATGGCTTGACGAAAATTGGTGACCTTGTCAGTACTGTTAAGGATTATGGCATGACGGCAGCAGCCATTACTGACCACGGGACGATGAGTGGGGTGCTGGACTATTACAAGACGGCCAAGGCGGCGGGCATCAAGCCGATCCTTGGCATTGAAGCGTACGTTGCCGCTCGCTCGCGCTTCGACCGTGACCCTGCCAAGGATAAGATGCGCTACCACCTGACGATCATTGCAATGAATAATCAGGGGTACCACAACCTTATGCGGCTCAGTACAAAGGCAAACTTAGAGGGGATGTACTATAAGCCGCGGATTGACCACGACCTCCTCGAGGAGCTCAATGAAGGGCTGATTGTCCTGAGTGGTTGTGCAAGTGGTGAGATTGGTGAGGCGCTGCGCTATGATGACTATGCCAAGGCGGTCGAGATTGCTCAGTGGTATAAGCGTGTCTTTGGCGACCGCTACTATCTGGAATTGCAAGACCATGGCCACCCCGAGTCTAATACACACTGGGACGTACAGGCGAAGATTAACGATGGTCTGCGCCGTATGGCTGAGGAGCTGGATATCCCTCTGGTTGTGACGTGCGATGGTCACTACTTGACGCATGACTTTCAAGAGGCACATGAGATATTGCTCTGCGTGGGGACAGGCTCGTTTTTGAGTGACGAAAAGCGGATGAGCCTGAAAGACTTCGAGCTTCATTTGACTGACCCGCGCGATATCATTGCTCGGTGGGGCAGCGAGCTGCCTGAGGCAATTACCAATACCAAGCAGATTGCCGACCGCTGCAATGTTGATATCGAGCTGGGCAAGATCCTCATCCCAAAGTACCCCTTGCCTGAGAGCGAGACGAGCGAACATAGCTATTTGCACAAGCTAGTGTATCGTGGCCTAGCCCAGCGCTACAATGGCGCAAAGCCCGAAGATACTGCCGATCAGCTCCCCGAGCAGATTATCCCTACCTTGGCTGATGACGTGCGCGAGCGGGCTAAGATGGAGCTGGGCGTTATGGCAAGCATGGGATATGAGGGGTACTTTTTGATCGTCCAGGACTTCATTAACTGGGGTAAGAGCCAGGGGATTGTCTTTGGGCCAGGTCGAGGTAGTGCCGCAGGGTCGATCATTGCGTATGCGCTTAATATCACTGATCTTGACCCGCTCAAGTACGGTCTACTCTTTGAGCGGTTTCTGAACCCCGATCGCATTAGCATGCCTGATATCGATGTCGACATCCAGGATACGCGGCGCGATGAGGTAATCGACTACTGTGCAAATAAATATGGTCACGACCACGTCAGTAATATTGTCACCTTTGGTAAGATGGCGGCCCGGGCGGCGGTGCGTGATGTCGCACGTGTGTTGGAGGTGCCGTATGCTGAAAGTGACCGCCTAGCTAAGATGGTGCCACCACCCGCCCAGGGGCGGCACATTCCGCTGGCTGTTAGCACGAAGGAAGATCCTGACCTCAAGCATGAGTACGAGACCAACCCAACTGCCAAGCAGGTCTTTGATTATGCTATCCAGCTAGAAGGAACGATTCGCAGCCATGGGGTGCATGCGTGTGGTGTGGTGATTGCGCCCGACGAGCTTGTCAAATATATCCCGCTTGAGCAGGCGCAGAAAGGCGTGGTGGCGACGCAATTTCCAATGGGTGAGGTAGAGGATCTTGGTCTGCTCAAGATGGACTTCCTTGGCCTATCGAACCTATCGATTATTAATAATGCAATGCGGATCATCCGCAAAGTCTATGGTGATACGATCGACCTCTCCACGCTACCGCTCGATGACGAAGCAACGTACAAGCTCTTTCAGCGGGGGGATACAACAGGGGTATTCCAGCTTGAGTCGGCTGGGATGAAGCGTTATTTGCGCGCTCTCAAGCCATCGCACTTTGAAGATATCATCGCAATGGTGGCGCTGTATCGGCCAGGGCCTATGCAGTTTATTGATAGTTTTATTCGGCGCAAGCACGGTGAGGAGGAGATCACTTACCTTCACCCGGGGATGAAGAGCTCACTTGAGAACACGTATGGTATCTTGGTCTATCAAGAGCAGTTTATGCAGATCTCTAAGGAGTGGTGCGGCTTTACTGGTGGGCAGGCCGATACCCTACGTAAGGCCGTTGGTAAGAAAAAGATTGACTTGATGAAGAAGGTTAAGCCGGAGTTTGTCGAAGGAGCAGTGAAGGTCGGTGGAGCGACGCGTGAGATGGCCGAGACATTTTGGACGCAGCTGGAAGAGTTTGCTAACTACTGTTTTAACAAAAGCCATGCGGCGTGCTATGGGCTCATCGCCTACTGGACGGCATATCTCAAGGCGCACTACCCCGATGCCTTTATGGCAGCCTTGATGACAAGTGACCATGATGACGTCGACCGACTGGCGATCGAGATCACCGAGTGTAAGCATATGGGCCTGACGGTGCTTAACCCTGATGTGAATGAATCATACGAGGAATTTGCGGTGGTGCCAGGCAAGAAGCAAATCCGCTTTGGTATGGCAGCAGTGAAGGGCGTTGGCGTGGGCGCAGTGGAGGAGATCGTCAAGATGCGCGACCGCGATGGGAAGTTTGCGACGGTGGAGGACTTTGCCAAGCGTGTTTCGACGAGCAAGTGCAACAAGCGGGTGTGGGAGTCGCTCATTAAGTCGGGTGGCTTTGATGCGTTGGGCGATCGCTCTGACCTCCTCTTTAATCTTGAGAATGTCCTTGCTTTTGCTAGTAAATTACAAAAGGAAGCACTGAGCGGCCAGACTGACCTCTTCGGTAGTCTCGCCGATAGCTCGACCGAGGTCATGCCGTCGATTGAGCTTAAGCCAGCGCCCGTCAAACACACTGACAAAGAGCGCCTGATGTGGGAGCGCGAGCTGATTGGCCTCTATATCAGTGCGCACCCGCTCGACCACTACGACACATTCTTTGCTGAGCAGACCGTGCCACTGCGCACTGTCTCACCACAGATCGACGGCCAGACAGTGACGATTGGTGGTCTCGTGACGCGCCTGCGAACGATTGTGACGAAGTCGGGCAGCAAGATGGCTTTTGTGGGGATTGAGGACAAATCGGGCGAGAGTGAGATTATCATTTTCCCGAATTTGTATGAGAAACTGGCTGGCCAGCTGGAGCAAGATGTGGTGATTACTGCCAGCGGCAAGGTGAGCGCGCGCGACCGTGATGGCAACCTTGGTGATGAAGCGAAGCTAATTGCCAATGAAATCACCGTCGTGACTGATACAGATTTGGCAGAATATCAAGCAACTGGTCGCACGATGTCTGCGCCAACCGGCCCAGCAGCCGCACCACGCCGCCGGCCATCATCGCAAAAAAATACCCAGCGCTCAGCGCGAGCATCGGCAGGTACGACGGCACCGTCAGCGCCACAGGCCCCGCCGCCCAAACCGCTTGATACACTCCCAACGGTCTATGTGCGGGTCAAGAACCCCGATGATATGGTGGCTCTGACGAAGTTTAAGCAGCTGTGTACGCAAAATCCGGGCCAGCACGATATTATTATGATGCTGGGCGATGACAAGACGTCGGCAATCCGCTTGCCATTCCGGGTTGACGCGCAGCAGCAGCTGCAGGACGAGCTTGTGCAGATCCTCGGTAGTGACTGCGTTGTTGTTAAATAATGCCGTCTCCGCGAGAGGGGTGACTCGCGCCACCCTGGGAGTCTGCAGATTGCGCGTGTTAGATAAGAAACTTCGAACAATTGCGTCTACGACCAGGGTGGCGCGAGGCCAAATACTTGCAAGGCGAGCGGAAATAAGCTCAAGCACAGGCAAGCTGTGGGCGGTGGCTTGGTCATGCCACCTGCTGCTAGTATAACCCGATATTTGCCACAACGCAAACAAAATGGGTACATATCGTACTGCAATTATCTAGCAGTTGTGAGCGCATAGAGCGCGATACCCGTCGCGACCGATACGTTAAATGATTCCTTCTGCCCATACATTGGAATCTCGATGATGTCATCCACAAGCGAGAGCGTCTCGGCCGGAATACCATGGACTTCTTCGCCAAGCAAAAGGACGAGCTTGCTTGGTGGCTGATACTGCGAAAGATTAACAGAGGTAGAGGCTTGCTCAAGCGCAACAATGCGATAGCCGGCAAACTGCGCCAGGTCGAGCTCTGGCTGATAGTCGAACGGCACAAGAGCTTCGGCACCAAGCGCCGTTTTGTGGATTTGCTGGGTAATTTTCTCGCGGATATGCGGTAGGCGTGAGTCGGCTCGCACTGTTTCTTCAGGCTGGTAGGCACAGTGTGGTGGAGTTGGCTGAAGGGCAAGATCGGGGTAGGGGGTGTAGCCACTGAGGATAAGCCGCTGCACACCAAACCCTTCACAGGTACGAAAGATCGCCCCGACATTGTGTGCTGAGCGGATGTTGTGCGCGATAACAATAATCTCTGGCATAGTTGTATTATACCTGAAGTGCTTTGGACTTACCCCCTATATTTACCACGAGCTTTTTGTTACACTAAGAAGGATGAATGAAGATGAAGTCCAACAACGTCGTCGTCAGCAAGATGAGGCGTCGACCGAGCAACGCTCGCGCATTCTTGGCCTCAAATACCTTGATATGCGCCCCATCGAAGAGACGCTGCCACTAGCACGCGACCTAATGACGATCGAGGAGATGCACAACCTCTATATGTTGCCGCTGACTGATGGCAATGAGCAGGAATCGTATCAGTTTGCCGTTACGACACAAACACCTCAGTCGGTTATCCAGCGGACGCGGCGTACCTATCAGGACCAGGGGCTACCTGTCGAATTTTATTTGATTAGCCTCAGTGCTTACCGTGTGTTGATGAACCGCTTCGACCCACCAAAGAAGATCGTCTACGATGATATCAAGATTGCCAAAGCGGGCGACAGCGAGACCATTGCCGAGGTGAGCCAGACACTTGGGCGAGTCAGTAGTGAGGAGGTTTTCGACTTCTTGATCAACCAGGCGGATATGCTTGGTGCGAGCGACATCCACATCGAGAATGAACGCCATGATATCCGGATTCGCCTTCGTGTCGATGGTGCACTCCACCCCGTAGCGACGATTAGCCGGAGCCGCTACCGCGTGATCATGGGTGAGCTCGCCAGCCGAGCTGGTGTGTCGAGTGCTTCGATGGAGCCGCAGTCAGGTCACATCCAAAAGGACGTAACACATGGCAACGCAACGCACTTGCTCAACATCCGTGTTGAGACTGTGCCAACCATGTACGGGCAGGATGCTGTGTTGCGTCTCTTTAACTTCGATGAAAGCTTGCTCAATCTTGATTTGCTGGGCATTCCGCCCAAGCAGCGCCAGCAGATTGATGAAATCATCAGCCATCCGCGCGGCCTTGTGCTGATGGTTGGGCCAACGGGCTCAGGTAAATCTACCACGCTTTACAGTATGCTCAATGCCCTCAACACGACTGATCGTAAGATTATTACACTAGAGGATCCAATCGAATATGGCTTGGCTGGCATCTCGCAGATCCCAATCAATACCACCGCCGGTGGAAGCTTTGGTGAGGGTTTGCGCAGCGTGCTTCGTCTTGACCCAGATGTCGTGATGGTAGGTGAGATCCGCGATGTCGATACGGCGCGCACTGCCATTCAAGCGTCGATTACTGGCCACTTGGTGATGTCGAGCTTCCATGCCAATAGTAGTAGTGCAGCCTTTAGTCGGATGATCGACCTGATTGGTGTGAATCCGATTTTTGCCAGTGCTATCCGCCTTGTGGTGGCGCAGCGTTTGGTGCGGCGTCTCGTGGACGAGACCAAAGAGGCCTACGAGCCAGACGACGCCACGCGCAGCTATGTCAAGCGAGTTCTTGCTGATATTCCTGAAGAGGTGGAGCATCCTAATCTCGACACCTTCAAGCTCTGGCGGCCAGTACCGAGCGATGATGCGCCGTTTGGCTACAAGGGCCGCATGGTGATCATGGAGCAGCTTATCGTGACCCCAGGTATTCAGAAGTTCATCCGCGGCGACTTTACTGACGTCCACCCAGACGTCATCGAAAAAGCCGCCCAGCGCGAGGGTATGCTCACCCTCGAACAAATTGGCGTCCTTGCTGCCCTGCGCGGCGAGACAACGCTGGAAGAAGTCAATCGAGTGATATAACGCGCTATCTTGCTGAAGAATACTTAGGGCTAATCTGTGCCATGTACTGCATAGCGGATTTTGACAAAGTATCATTTTTTGCGTATTATACTATGGCATGTCGCATGAACAGATTACTTATCCGCAAGAGCCCGAATCACTTCAAGCGTCTGTCATAGACCGTAACCCTGGTGGAGAAGAGCTTAGCATAACGCTACCAGACAGTGTTGGTAAAATGCTGTCTAGTGAGTGTGAGTCGGGCCTAAATGAACGGCAGTTAGAAGAAGATATAGCATCACTCAATGCGAGTTTTACAGTCTTTGGTGGTGTGCTTGAGCACTTATCGCTTGTGATGCAACAGCATAAGGAGGCGGCTATAGCTATGCAAAATACTGAGCATACGCTTCGGCAGTGCCACTTTACAAGTGAGAGGTATAAATACTGTGTGCGTCGTGCACTATTGCGCGAAGCTAACTCGTGGCGTACAACAAATATGCGGTTATATCCGGCAGCAGCGGAGCGTGCACAGCAATACATCAATAAGCAGCGCGACAAGCTAGCGATGCGAAGCGTGCGTGCCGTTAAGGCAGTGTTTGTGGCTAGCGGAATAGTGCAGGTGCCAGATTGGTGTCATACGGTTATTCCAAAGCGTACTGAGTGGCAGCAGGATAAAGCTCTACTGCCATCGGTAGCTAACGATATATACCAAAAGTTAGTTCAGGAGGCAGTCGATTGGGCGGTGGCGCAGTGCGAACAGATAGCCTTTGATGAGCTACAGCAACCATGCTACGATGACGAAATTGCAATCTGTAAACCGGAGAGTCAACATCTCGATGCATTGCAAACAGAACATACAGCGTTAGTTACGCAGGCTCGGCAGCTTGAACAATCGCGAGACGAGGAACATACAACAGTACCGGCTAATACATTGCTGTCCTTCTGCCACTATCTCACAGAGCATGTACCACAAATTAGTCAGACGCAAATTGCACTCTTACAATGGTTTGATCGATCGGATAAGGCGATAACTCATGATATAGCACAGCGCTTGGTTGATCGTCTCTGGCCAAAGAGCACACAGCACGCTGATCGTCAGTTAATTGATATGCAAACAGAACAGATCATTGCTGAGGCGGCTGAGCGGCTAGCCAATGCATTGGTGGCGTACCAACCGACAGCTGACCAGCTAGCAACCCATGATTTGCCAAATGTATCTAGCAATAAACGACGCAGCATGGAAGGCTCAGTAGGCCTGCTACCTAACAAGTCGAATCAGCCAGATAATGTCACGTCGCTGCCAGTATCAGAACCACTACACCTTCGTGCAGAAACCAAACGTGTGCCGCTTGATTACCTTACCTTGCCACACAAGCTTGTACCGTGGCTTGAGGTGGATAGTCGTACTGATAGTACGGTGAGTTGTAAAGTTGTTGTCGATAACGTACCTGGGGCGCTCGTGGTTGATTGTCGTAGCAAAGCACTGCAAGAAATTGAACGTCGGATGGATGGTTATCAATCAACTGCATGGGGCTATATAGCACCAAATGTACAACAGCGTCTTATGCATTACGCTCGAGCATCTGTGTCAGACGGTGGTTTAATTCATGCTGGTAAATTCTCAAGTGTTGATAAAAACGGCGAATCGACGTACCCGCACCCTGTGATTTACAGTAAGGACGCAAAGCACAATGTGATGCGTGTCTACATATCGAATCTGCGCGTCAACCAGATGGACGATACACTTGCGGGTGTGCGTGAGCAACTCGCAGCAATGCAGGTGCACGAATTGATTATGTTGATCGGTGTTTGTGATAAGCAGCATCAGCTGGCAACGCTAACAGAAATTACTGGACGCTCTCGACGAGAGCTACGCAAGCAGCGCGTAGGTAGCATCTAAAGAGAAACTATGCAGAAATAAAACTACGTGGCTTTGTATGCTACGTAGTTTTATTTCTTGAGTTTACTGTCTCTTGCGTGACAAAACCCATCGATATAGTCAGTGCTCTACTAGGTTACGTGAGGTATATAAAGTGAGAAGGTAAGATTTAGGAATGTAGACCTTGGCGGGTATAAATATCAACCTAGCGAATAACCTTCGCCACAGCCCCAACCACGCGCTCATCAAATGGTGAGGGGATGACGTAGTCTGCTGTGGGTTCATCGACCAGCGCTGCCAGCGCCTGGGCGGCGGCGAGCTTGTGCTCGTCGGTGATTTTTTGCACGCCGTTATCGAGCGCACCACGGAAGATACCCGGGAAGGCCAGGGCGTTATTGACTTGGTTGGGGAAGTCGCTGCGGCCAGTGGCGATGACGGCAGCGCCAGCTGCTTTGGCGCTATCTGGCATGATTTCTGGCACTGGATTAGCCAGGGCAAAGATAATCGGGTCTGTGGCCATCATCCCGACGAGCTCTGGAGTCAGCAATCCTGCGCGTGATACACCAATGAATACATCGGCATCTGCCATCGCGTCTTCGAGCGACCCCTGCTGCGCGGCATCAACGTACGCAAGCAGAGCAGTCTTCTCGGCGTTGAGGTCGGTACGGTGGCTGCCCACGATGCCTTTGCTATCAACCGCCACGATGTGCCGAGCGCCGTAAGTATGCAGCAGCTTAATGATAGCAGTACCAGCAGCGCCAGCGCCGACCACGACAAATTTGCTATCGGCCAGGCTGCGGCCCGTCAGCTTGGCGGCGTTGATCAGCCCAGCCAGTACCACTACAGCCGTGCCGTGCTGGTCGTCGTGGAAGACGGGGATATCCAGCTCGGCCTTGAGGCGCTCCTCAATCTCGAAGCATTTGGGCGCGGCGATATCCTCGAGGTTAATGGCGCCAAAGCTTGGGGCAATTGCCTTAATGGCAGCAATAATCTCCTCTGGCTGGTGCACATCCAGCACAATTGGCACGGCATCGACACCAGCAAAGTGCTTAAATAGCAGCGCCTTACCTTCCATCACTGGCATGGCTGCTTTGGGGCCAAGGTCACCCAGGCCCAGGATGGCCGAGCCGTCGCTAATCACCGCGACGAGGTTATTCGTCCAGGTGTAGGTGGGTAGGCTAGCGGGGTCGTCTGCAATTGCCTTGCTGACTGCGCCCACACCGGGGCTGTAGTAGCTGCTGAGTTTATCGCGGTCTAGCTCATCACTATCGCGCAGGCTAGTGGTGATTTTCCCCTTATATTTTTTGTGTAGGTCGAGTGCAAGTTTGTTATAATCCATAAACTCTAGTATACCGCACACACGCCAGAAAGAGAAAGGAGTAGTACAAGGACAAATAGCTGTTATTGCAATACTTTCGCGCCAAATGCTATTATATGATGCATGATACAAACCGAGCAAGGAGCCCTGCATAGCCCCAGCGGCTCATAACACGGAGTGATAATGAAAAAATTTATAGACCAACAGCCATCACTACATGAGACTAGTGCTAAGGATCCGCTTGAAAAAGTAACGGCAGCGATTGCCAAAGATAATGAGCATCACAGAGAAGTCATGCTGGCCCTTCACGACGTAAATACCTCCAAGCACGAGAAGGATACCTATAGTCAGGCTCTGCCGAAGATCAAAACCGATCAGCAAAAAGCGCTCGCGAAGTTTGTGCAGACTGGCGACAAAAGCACAGTGCCACCAGGCGTTCTCCAACGCTATCAAGAGGAGCGAGCAAGCTGCGAGGCTACTCTTGCCGAAATAGCCGAAAAAGAAGAACAGCCAATGGAGAAGGGCGGCTACAAAACAGAAGGTAAGATAGCGAAGATTCTGGCCAATCTTGGTCATGCGGCATTGACGCCCGATGAATCAGCAGAGCAGGTTGATGAAATGTATCAGGCAACCCCGCTTGGCAAAGACGTACAGCAGCAGCGCCAAATCGTCAAAGATAGGATTGGTGAGATCAACGCCGAGCTGGCATATCATATGGGCCTCACAGAGCCACCCTTGGCAGTCGTATCTGAGGAGACGGCAATTCGTATCTGGGGTAAAGAAGCGGTTGAGAAAGCGCAGTCGACCGACAATGAGAGCGAGCCCGGGCATATTGATGTCTTTCCTGATGATGGCCCAACAAAACACCGAGGCAGCAAGCGGGGATATGCAAGTCGTGCTACACCAGAGTTTATCAAAAAAGATGCCAGCCTGCGGTTGGCAGAGGTTCTCATAGAGTCTTTAGGCGAGGCATGGACGGTACAAGAGCTAGGTGACGAAGTCTATGCCTCAAGAGAAGTACCAGAGTCACTTGGGCGATACAATCGAGTGAGTGCCCTGCTAAATATTGACCAAAAACCAGATAACCGCAGTACGATTATTTCAGACGAGTTAGCGCGTCACGACCTTTTACTCCAGCGTGGTCGGCGATACCTCATAGACGAGCATGGTCGGCGGCGCCATCCAATGATTGTCTTCCGTGCGGTGCCAGTTGAGGTTGCTGGGCAAGAATCAGTAGAAGAGCAAAGAAGCGGTCGTTATGGCAAACAGCAGATTATGTGGACGTCGCATAAGGCCGCAGCTGCAGCGCACAAAGCGGGCGCTACCCGCAGCAAGACATCACGAGCCACTGATAATACAAAACATGAATCTTCGGCCAGTAGCGTGCCAGACATCGATGATACACTGGCAAAGCGAGCTCTCGAAGCCGTCCGTGCTGCCGCTAACCGTCAAGCAGCAAAAGCCAAAGAACAACAAGAAGCCCTCCACGCTGCAGAGGCCGCCCTCAGCGCAGAAGTACGCGCCCAGATCGAGCAGCTTGTAGAGCTTGCACAGCCACTGATCGATAGTTTGCGAGAAAACAGCGCCGACGACAATGCAGACAAGCGGGTATTTCCTGTTCAAGATTTGCCCGAGATAGGGAGTCAGTACGCTTCTGAGCACGACCTAGAGATACTCCTCAATAAAGCTCGGCAGGCTGGGCTTATCAACAAAAAACAGCTGCGCAAACGTGTGCTACCGTCTGCTGGCGAGGCGCTTTTGCTTATCCTTTATGCATACGACCCGCAGACGATGTATGACCTAGTGCGCAATGATGCTGCCAAGCGTGTGCTCCAGCATGAATTCCAGCAAGCGTACGACAACAGAGCTACACGTATAGCGAATGGCCATCAAGGTGGAGCAGGCGCAGCCCAAGAAAACACCACCAGCTAAACTAGTTGCTATATATACCAAAGTGCGGTATAGTTTAGATTATAAATCCAAAAAAGCATCATCCACCAGTGATGATACAGAGAAAGAGGAGGAAAAATGAGAAACAGGCAAGAAGGCGGCTTACAGAATAAGGATAGTCTCGCAGAAAAAATACGCAAAAAGTATGTCCCTCTGACTGCAATCATAGCTATAGGTGCTGGTGCTTTGGCAGGCTGTGGCTCTTCTGAACAAGCACCAGAGAATAGAGCACAGTCCGCTCAAACTGCTGCCACTGCCGAAGCAACGTCGTCAGCAACACCAAGCGCAGATCCATCCATCGAAGCGCCAGCACGCAACAAGACTTCACAGCCTAAGCAATCTCACTCTACTAACAAAGCAACGGAGATACCATCTTTCTCAGCACCTCCAACCCAATCGCCTGAGCAGCAGTCGACAGAAAAGGCTCGGCCTGGTGAGAAGAAGCTGTCTGCGGAAGCTAATGAGGCCTTTCGTACACAAGTCGATGAAGCGCTAAAAAGCAGGACAAAAATCAATGTCATGCGCGGCCTTCTAGTTGTTCCGGACGGTGAAAGTGGAAAGAGTACAGTGTATTCTAACCTTTTCGTTGGAGATGAGCATGGTAATATTACAGGTGATGTATCACCTGATAAAACCATGACCTTCTATGTGCAGGACCAACAAGGAAACTGGTCTACAGTTGATTTAAAGACCCCAGGCAGCTACAGAATAGACGAGCAAGGCAATGAAGCAGAGAAACTACCAGTCCAAAAAGTAGAGTTTTACACTCAGGAGCAAAATGGACCAGATAGCAAGCTCAGCGATGTATATGAGGTTCGTAATGGTAAATTGACTGTTGTAAAGGGTAATTTTGAAGATGGCGTGTTGGTGCTAATGGCATCATCAGTTGGTATTGATACTTCGTCGAAAGGAAAGACAATTAAAGCTGCATATGAGGCAACACACCAAAAAGTAGGGTAGAGAGGTTCTTTGTTATAATAAAAAACTTCTTCGTGGTGCTGAGCGGGGCTGTTGCTAGTTCGCGTTGAGCGATGTTTGGAGTATTGATGCAAAAGCACTCTCCCCCTCTTCTCCCTGCACACAAAATATGGTACAATCAATAACTGAATTGTCATCTAATAATTAAATAGAGAGAAAGTCATGAGTTTTGCACTGATCCAAAAAGTCAATGACCAGCAGAAGAAGCCTGCTGTCGTTGATGTGCGGAGCGGCGACACAGTCCGCGTCCACCAAAAAATCAAAGAAGGCAACAAAGAGCGCATCCAGATGTTTGAAGGTGTGGTGATCCGCACCGACAACAAAGGTCAGCACACCAGCCGCATTACCGTGCGTAAGATTACCAGTGGTGTGGGGGTAGAGAAGTCGTTCTTACTGCACAGTCCACTCGTTGAGAAGGTCGAGGTGATGCGCCGCGCTAAGGTGCGCCGCAATTTCCTGAGCTACCTGCGTGGCCGCAGTGGTAAGTCGGCTCGCCTGACTGCCGTACAGTTCGACCGCGAGGCGGTTAACAATGTGCACGATGCTCATGCCGAGGCTGAGGCTGCCCGCCTCAAAGAAGAAAAGGCCAAAGAAGCCGCCGAGAAAAAGGCTGCAGAAGACGCCAAGCAAGCTGAGCTTGACGCTAAGGCTGCTGAGGTTGCCGCTCGCCACGAAGCTGCGTAGAATAGCTACTATAAGAAAGCTTTTGTATCCGCCTCTATATCAGGGGCGGATTTGTATTAGGGCTGAATATTCAGTCTGTTTGGTTGTGCTAATGATATCGAGCAGGCTTATAGCAGCTACCTTATGGTGGATGCTATACTAGAAGTATGAGTATCTTTACCATTGTTTCGATTGTTATACCAATTGTCTTGGCGAGTAGTATACCACCTATCTTGCAGCATTATGGCTATACGCACGAGCGGCGCTACCGTTGGCTCCTGTACCTGGCGTGTGGGTTGTTCTTTATCTCGTGGTATGTGCCATCACCGTTGATCGATGGGCAAGACACGGCATTTAATACGCACTTCATCGGTGGTGGGATATTTACCGGCTGCCTGTGGCTCTACCTCAAGCATGCGCTGGGGTGGCGCCGCTACTGGCTGGTGGAGGCATTCTCGCTGTTTGCGCTGGTGTCGGCGCTTGGCTGTATGAATGAGCTATTTGAACTGCTGGTGGCGAAGACTGGTGTGGCCCGCTTGCCGCTGGATGATACCAACTGGGATATCGCGGCCAATACTGCTGGGGCACTGCTTGTTTGGCTGGTGTCGCTGGGCGCGATGGGGTGGCAGCGGATTGTTCGCCGCGATACGTAGACAGCTGAACGACTTGGCACGAGCATAAAGCCACCGCTTGAGGGTGACTTTTATACTGCCGTATACGAGATGCTATTACTTTGTCTTGCGAGATTCTGCTTGCTCGGTGAGAACGGCGCGAATTGCCTCGAGATTCTCATCAATTGCGGCCACATGCCGTCTGATCTGCTTGATGCGTCGGCCTTGCCGGACAACCCAACAGATGCCACAGATGAGCAAGATAAAATACACGACGTTAAGTGCGACTGCTAGTATGAGGAGTGGTGCTGGCCCAGTGATTTCCATGGTGGGTATGAATGATCCTTTCGTGTTATTACTATGACGCTATACAGTTTATTTGTTCTATCTTTTGTGTGGTGAATGCTATGGCACGCATTGCCAGATTGGCTGAGCTTGCTGACGGTAGACGATGGCACGTGTGCCGTGATAGCGGGCTGTACAATATGCCTGCATATTGAGACTACCCTTGGCTGTGAATGTGAAGCCCGAGAAGAGCGATATCGAGTAGGCGAGATTGTAGCACGACCAGCCATATGGATTGCTCTTATCAAGCGTATACGCACCTGTATGATGCTGATGTGTGCATACCTCGTGTGGCTGTATGGTATGCACTGGCACTGCTGCAACTGGCTTAGTAGGGACGCCAGCGCATCCAGCAATAGCACATGCAAACACTCCGGTAGCGAGAAGTGTATACCAAAGTGTCCTCGTCATATTCCTCCTTGCGGTAATGTGATATTTGTTGAGCCGAGGGTATGCCTTGATTGTAATGGATTAACGACGCTATCGCAACAGGAAATAGGCAAATCAGCAAGAAACACGAAACAAGAACAGAGCTAAAGGTTGTATATTATACATCACTATGTTGTTTGACAATATGGAGAGTGGCTGTTGGTGTGGCGAAGCTAAACGAGTATGAAGATCGGCAGTGTGCGCTATGCCATAAAATATGAGACAATCATAGTATGATACTTGGGATTGACGAAGTTGGGCGCGGGCCATGGGCGGGGCCGCTGGTGGTTGGCGCAGTGGTGCTGGGTGGTGCGGCAATAGATGGGCTGGACGACAGCAAGAAATTGACGAAAAAGCGCCGCGAAGCCCTTGCTCAAGTCATCCAAGAGCAGGCAGCGGCATACGCTCTTGGCTGGGTGAGTGCAGCGGAGCTGGATGAGGTAGGGATGAGCAAGGCTCTCCGCCTGGCAACGCGGCGAGCGGTGGAGGCCGTACAGCAGCAATGCCGCGAGCAGGCTATTGTGCTCACCGAGATTGTGATTGATGGTAAGGTGAATTTCTTGGCTGGGACGGCGCTAGAGCGGTACGTCACGATGCTACCTAAGGCGGATGCATTGGTGCCGAGCGTATCAGCGGCATCGATCATCGCGAAGGTGGCGCGCGACCAGTATATGGCCACGCAAGATGTGCTCTACCCTGGCTATGGCTTTGCGGCGCATGCTGGCTACGGCACCGCGCAGCACCGAGCGGCGATTGCTGCTCATGGAGTGACGCCGCTGCATCGGCTGAGCTTCAAACCACTCCAGCATTACCGCAATGATAGCCCTCACTCAGCAGACCAAGCACACACCACGCAGCAAGCTGATACGACAACCACACGTGGCCATGCTGGCGAATCAGTTGCGGCAGACGCCTTGCAGCAGCGCGGCCATCAGATTGTGGCGCGCAACTGGCGGACGAAATATTGTGAGATCGATATTATCTCGAAGTGTGGTGATACGCTGTATTTTGCTGAGGTAAAGCATCGCACGGATGACTATGCAGGTGATGGCCTCGCAGCGATTACCCGCAAGAAGCGCAACCAAATGCACTACGCGGCGCGGTTTTATGCGCATCACGAGCACATCACCACTATGAATCTCCAGCTCATTGCGATTGCTACTAGTGGCAGCCCGCCGCGGGTGGTGCGGATTGAAACCGTTGAGTAGTGACGGTTTTGCGACCTAAGGTATATAGATCTATATTTTTCTGCGCGATCGCACCTTCTTACTGCTTCACTCGGTAGAGTGCAAGAATTCTCTGTTTTCTGACAGATTAGCTTACACCGGTAAAAGCCAATAGTACTGGGAAATGCAAGTGCACGGTTTGCGCCTCGCTACACCTTCGTGAGTGCTGCTACAACTGCTGGGCCATCGCGCTCGATGAGCTCGACGCGGGCAGTAATGTCTGTGATGCCCATATCTATTACGCGGGTAAGGGCTGGCTCCTTGCGCAGTGGTGTAAAGAAACGCTGATACTCGCCCAGCTGCTGGCGCGAAGCGAGGATGTTGCCGGCATAGCGCGGGAAGTAGTCGAAGCTCTTGTCGCTACCGAAGTGCTGCTCGATCCACTGCCAACTATCTTGCAGCCATTGCCACGTAGCGTCACGTGCATCGCGGTTGCGCAGCAGGTAAACAAACCAAAAGACGGTATCTTGGGTGCGGACTGTCTCGGTATCCATTATGAGAGCAAGGAGCTTGCGAATACTTGCGGCGTCGCGCGTGCTCGTTACGGCGCTGGCGATGTCTTGGCGGAGGTCGCTGCTGGCAGTTGCTCGATAGTGTGCCAGAAGCTCATCGATCAGCGGCTGTGGCTGCTGGCTGTGGCGGACAACACTACTAGCAATCAGGCTGCGTAGCTCGCTATCGAGAGCCAATAGGCCGCCCGCTGCATAGCGCTGCTGCGCCTCAGCAATCACCGCAGGTTGCTCGCTGTAGAGCATGTGCGCGATGATCGTCGATCGCAGCTTGGTGTCATTCTCAGGCTCACCAGGGCGCGTACTCCAGCCAAGGCGATCATAACTCTGCTGGGCAAGCTGGCCCACAAACTGCCGCAGTGCCTGCTCGGCAGCGCTATGCGGCTCAACGAAGAGCTTGAGATGGGCAACCACTGACGATATCACGCTCCAGACATGCTCGTCCGTCTCATTGCGGTAGGCATCGAGGAGGGTGAGCAAACGAGCACTGGGCACGCGGCCGCTCCGCGCTAGCAGCAGCTGCTGAGTGAGCAAGAGCGAGCGATCGACGACAGATATCTCACCGCGCCGCACCTGGTTGAGTAAACGCTCTAGCAATGCGTCATCATACTGTGTAATGAAGTGCGAGACATTGCCATGATTGAGAAGGATTGGCTCATCCAGACTATGCTCTACTACTGTGCGCTGTGTGGTGAGCAGTGCTGGTATGGCTGGTGATGAGCTATGGAGGGGGATCTGCCACGTGGTGTCATCGGCCGCGTGTGGGCCAATAAAGAAGCGCTGCTGCTCAAGCATGAGCTGCGAACCGCTGAGCGAAGCTGTGACAACTGGGTAGCCAGGCGTGCGGATCCAGCGGTTCATCAGTGCAGCAACATCGCGCCCGCTGGCTTGGCTCAGCGCGTGCCATAAGTCGTCACCCTCGGCATTGCCATAGGCATGGGTGGCAAAGTATGCTTGCAAACCAGTGCGAAAGGCGTCTTCGCCCAGCCAATGCATGAGCATATAGAGGAGGCGCCCACCCTTGGCATAGACGATCGCCCCGTCAAAGAGCGTGCCAATTTCATCCGGATGATGGACAGCTGTTTGGACGGGCTGCACACCATCAATCGCATCACGGCCAAAGGCCAGCGCGCCCTCGTGGTTGCAAAAGTCTGTCCAGACGTGCCACTCGGGGTGGATGGTATCGACCGCCAGGTATTCCATCATATTAGCAAAGCTCTCGTTGAGCCAGAGGTTGTCCCACCACTTCATCGTCACGAGATTGCCAAACCACTGGTGGCTGAGCTCGTGGCTAATGACGGTGGCAATGTATTGCTTATCGGCGATGGTCGTCGTGGTTGGATCGGCTAGCAAGGCAGACTCGCGGTAGGTAATGAGCCCCCAGTTCTCCATCGCACCACTGCTAAAGTCTGGTACTGCAACGTGATCGGATTTAGGTAAGGGGTAGGGCGTGTCGAAGTACTCATTAAAGAACTCGATCGAGCGGATGGCATGCTCAAGAGCGAAATCGAGACTGGCGGGGGCTTGCGCTGGTGTAGCCCAGACGGACACTTCCACGCCATCCTTCGTCTGACCCGTGATGTGTTGTAGCTCACCCATCACGAGCGCCACCAGGTAGGTACTCATGCGCGGTGTCTGGGCAAAGGTAGTGGTGAGTCGGCCATCTGCTTCTTGCTGCGACTGGACGGGCATATTGCCAAGCACCGTGATGCCTGGCTCAGTCGTGACGGTTATGTCGAAGGTCGCTTTGGCGGCAGGCTCATCAATACAAGGGAATACCTCGCGCGCATGATGACTCTCGAACTGCGTCATAAGCAATTCTTTCTTCGCACCATCATGCTGATAATAACAGGGGTAGAGACCGTGGAGTGAGTCAGTAATGGCTGCTTCGTACGTGAGAGTAATGGTGTGAGTATCAGCACTCAGCGTTGGTAGGTGCAGCGAGATTTCGTCATCATTATGCTCCACAGAGGCCGGCTGGCCGTCGATCATCGCGCTAGTGATCGTGAGGTCTTTGGCGTGGAGCTTAATTGGTGTATTGGCCTGCGTCGTCTCGCCAGTGATCGTCACCTGCCCTGCAAAGTGCCGCTGCTGGCGATCGATATCCAGCGCCAGCTGATAGTGAGTTGGTATAAAAAAGTCGATGAGATGAGTAACCTGTTGCATAAAACTAGTATACCGGAATATGGATGAACCCACCACAAATTGACCCTATGCTATGATATGATTATGGAATATCGCCGTCGCCGCGTCATAACGATGTTTTTGCTCGCTGGTATTATCATTATTGCGCTCACGATATATGCAGCGTGGCAGTTAGCGCAATCGAGCCACTCGCCACAGGGTAATGGCGAGGCATTGGCAGCACTGGAGGCATTGCCCGTTAAGGGCCGTACACCCAAGACTGGGTATGCGCGTAGCCAATTTGGTGCGGGCTGGGCAACGACGAGTGGCTGTGATACGCGCAATATCATCCTCGCACGCGACCTCAAGCAGGCGGTGGTGAGTGGTAATTGCAAAGTAGCGAGTGGTCAGCTCGACGACCCATACACAGGCAAGCGCATCAGCTTTCAGCGGGGGAGTGGCACGAGTACTGCAGTGCAGATCGACCACGTTGTGGCTCTCAGTAATGCCTGGCAAACCGGTGCACAGCAGCTCAGTAGCGAGCAGCGGCAGCAGCTTGCTAATGACCCGCTCGAGCTCCTGGCGGTTGATGGCCCAGCCAACCAGCAAAAGGGCGATGGCGATGCTGCGACGTGGCTGCCTAGCCATAAGCCGTTTCGCTGCCAGTATGTTGCTCGGCAAATTGCCGTCAAACGTAAATATCACCTCTGGGTTACCACAGGCGAAAAAGCCGCCATGCAGCGCGTCCTCGCTACGTGTCCTGGGCAGGGAGTGCCTGGCTAATGCAGCCAAAACTTATTGTATTCGACCTCAATCATACCTTGATCCGCGACAACTCGTGGCGCAATCTTAATCTCGCCATGGGCATTACACCAGAAGAAGATGCTGCCTTGATGGCACGCGCCGCTCGAGGCGAGATAACTGATGCCGAAGGCCAAGCCTGGCTGTTGCAGCGGTATCGGCAACGAGGTGACTGTCGCCGCGTGGCGGTGCAACGCATCCTCAGCCAATATACCTATATGCCACACGCCCAGATGGTTGTTGCAGCGCTTCAAGCACGGGGCTACCGCGTGGCTATCAACTCTGGTGCGATGGATATCTTGGTGGGTATGGTGGCAGAGCAACTTGGCGTCGCGCTTTGGCGGGTGAGCAACCATTTTATCTTTGATGACCACGACATGCTGTGCCAGATTGATGCACCAGATAACGATGCAGCGGCCAAGCTACAGCAGCTCCGCGAGCTAGCTGCCGAGCAGCAGGCTTCGCTGAGCGACTGCTTGGTGGTGGGTGATGGAGCGAATGACGTGCCGCTCTTTATAGCGACAGGTAATGGGGTGACCTTTGCTGGCTCATCCGCCGCCAGGCATGCACGATGGGCCATCGCTGACCTCCGTGATGTGTTGACAATTGTTGAATAAAATTCACTACTTCATCGGATGAGTGAGGGGGTAGAAGGGGCTAATGTAGGTAGAGCGAAGGTTCTGGAGTTATATTATTGAGAATCATTTGACATCCCTCGTACGATCCGCTACACTAATACCCAGATATCCGGCCGGCAGGTCGGAGTTTTTCATAGAAAGGAGTAATGTAATATGGAAGACCTTAATATCAAGCAGCTCGCCCTGGCTTTGCGTACAATCGCTGACGAGAAAAACTTACCTGAAGAGACAGTTCTGGGTGTGATCGAGCAAGCAATTGCTGCCGCGTGGCGCCGCGACAATGGTGAGCGTGACCAAAACGTTCGGGCGGAGCTCAACCTCAACGACGGTACAGCAAAGGTGTTCGTCATTCGTGAGATCGTTGAAGAAGTTAACTTCCCATCGACAGAGATTAGCCTAGAAGAAGCACGGGCGACAAACCCCGATGCCGAGTTGGGCGGTACCGTTGAGGAAGTACATAATGTGACGAGCTTTGGCCGTGTGGCCGCCCAGACTGCCAAGCAGGTGGTGTTGCAGCGCTTGCGCGAAGCTGAGCGCGAGGTGGTGCTTGCAGAGTTCGAAGACAAGATTGGTACTGTTGTGACGGGTATTGTTCAGCGGGTTGAGCCACGCGTCGTGCGCGTTGAACTGGGCAAGGCAACTGGCATCTTGCCGCAAAGCGAACAGATCCAGGGTGAGCGCTATGTACCAGGCAGTCGCATTAAAGTATTTATCAAGGACATTGAGCGCGACAATCGTGGTCCACAGCTTATCCTTAGCCGTGGCAACGAAGCCTTCATTGAGTATCTCTTCCGCCAAGAGGTACCAGAGCTCGAGACAGGGGCAGTTGAGATTAAGGGGATCGCCCGCGAAGCAGGTCGCCGCACTAAGCTGGCTGTTCTGAGTACTGTGCCAGGGATCGACCCTGTTGGTACCTTTGTTGGTGGGCATGGCACACGGGTCAACGCCGTTGTTAATGAGATTGGTGACCAAGAAAAGATCGATATCATTATGTACGACGAAAACACCGATACGTACATTCGCAACGCCCTCAGCCCTGCCGAGGTAGTGCGGGTCGAGATTGACCGCGAGCACAAGCACGCCAAGGTATATGTAACGGAAGACCAGCAGTCGATCGCGATTGGCCGTAGTGGGCAGAATGTTCGCTTGGCGAGCCGCCTTACGGGCTTTGAGCTTGATATCGAGACAGCAGCAAGCCAGCCAGCTGAGCGCAAGCCACGCAAGAATATCGAGGATGACCTCTTTAGCGCCATTGAAAACCAAGCGTAAAATTGCAAAGCGCTGCGATACGCTAACCCTGCTCATAATAGAGCAGGGTTTTGCGTATTATTAGCACTCCACCTTGACGAGTGCTAATAAGCAGCGTATACTGAGTAGGGTGGCTTTTTTGGCCACAGATTTTGGAGGACGACATGGAAGATGATTTTGCAGATTTTATTAGCCATTTGAGTGATGATGCTCGTCTGAGCGTCCAGTATGCTGATGCAATTGCCCGTGGGTATGGCAACCCCTATATTGGTACTGAACACTTATTGCTTGGTATTCTGAGCCAAAGTGCCAGTCTTGGTACCAAGGTGCTCGCCGATGCTGGTATTACGCTGCGCCGGGCGGAGGATTCACTTCACCTGCAGCCGCTCAAGAGTATTACGGTGCGAACTGGCGGGGCAACTGGCCTATCTGAGACAGCTCTACTGACGCTCCGGATGGGCTGGGAAATTGCGAAGGAGTATGAACATGATGAGCTCGGCACAGAGCATATTCTCTATAGCTTGCTCAAGCAAAATAACGCCCGTGCAACTGTGCTACTCCGCGAGATGGGGGCAGATACTGAGGCGATCGTCCGCAACCTCGAAGCCCACTTTGATGATATGCGTGAAGAGAGCCGCGGCGGCACGAGCACTCGCACGGACACGAAGCGTCGGCCAATGCCGCGCGGTGGCAGTGCCCTGAGCAAATACAGCATTGATCTCACGGCTAAGGCGGCCGATGGCGAGCTCGATACTGTGGTGGGGCGAGCGCGCGAGACCGAGCGCCTTGTGACGATCCTCAGCCGTCGCACCAAGAATAACCCTGTCTTGCTGGGTGAGCCAGGGGTAGGCAAAACGGCCATCGTTGAAGGCCTCGCGCAGCGGATTGTCCGCGAGGATGTGCCAGATAATTTGCTCGACAAGCGGGTGGTTATGCTCGATATGACGGCAATTGTTGCTGGCACCAAGTACCGTGGACAGTTTGAAGAGCGGCTGACGGCACTGATCCGCGAGATTACCAAGCAGGGTAACATCATTGCCTTTATCGATGAATTGCACATGCTTGTGGGGGCTGGCTCGGCAGAGGGCGGAGCGATGGATGCCGCTAATATCCTCAAGCCAGCGCTAGCCCGGGGTGAGTTGCATCTTATTGGCGCAACGACGCTGGAGGAATATCGCAAGCATATCGAGAAGGACAGTGCATTGGAGCGCCGCTTCCAGACAGTGCTCGTTAAGGAGCCAAGTGTGAAGGATACGGTAGCAATCCTCAAGGGATTGCGCAGCTACTACGAGAAGCACCACGGGGTGAAGATCAGCGATGATGTGATCGAGTCGGCGGTGTATATGAGTGACCGCTATGTGGCCGATCGTTTTATGCCAGACAAGGCGATTGATGTGATTGATGAAGCAGCGGCTCTGGTACGCGTGAAGAAGGGGCACAAGCCAAGCAAACAGCGCGAGTATGTCCGTGAGCTCAAAGCACTGAATGAGAAAATGGAAGATGCCGTAGCGGCAGAAGACTATGAGCGCGCCGCTCTCTATAAGCAGCGTATTAGCCAATTGACCGACCAGCTTGAGCAAGCACGTCGCGAGCAAAGCCGCAAAACTCCACTGGTGCTCACCGAGGATAATATTGCTCATGCCATTGCTGTGATGACACACATCCCGGTTGAGAAAGTCCGCACAAGTGAGGCGAAGCTCCTGCGTAATCTTGAGAAACACCTTGGGAAATATCTGATTGGCCAGGAAGAAGCGGTTGGCAAAGTTGCTCGTGCTATCCGGCGCAGTCGTAGTGGGGTGGCGAGCAGCCAGCGGCCGATCGGTAGCTTTGTCTTTATGGGGCCAACCGGTGTCGGTAAGACCGAGCTGGCACGCGTGCTTGCTCGTGAGGTGTTTGGCTCGGATGACGCACTGATTAAGATCGATATGAGTGAGTTTGGCGAGAAGCATACCGCGAGCCGACTTGTTGGTGCGCCTGCTGGCTATGTAGGCTACGACGATGGCGGCAAATTGACAGATAAGGTGCGGCGTCAACCCTATAGTGTGGTGTTGTTTGATGAAATCGAAAAGGCTCACCCCGATATCTTCCAGATGTTGCTGCAGCTACTTGAAGACGGCACACTGACTGACTCGACTGGCCGCGTCGTGAGTTTCCGTAACACAATTATCATCCTCACCAGCAATCTTGGAGCAGACAAAATGCAGCATAATCGCAGCCTCGGCTTCCAGGCCGAACTGGCCGACGAGGACGATACGGCGCAGCAGCAGCGACGCAATGAGTCGTATACACGCGAGGCACTGGAGCGATTCATGCGGCCGGAGCTAATCAATCGGTTTGATGCAATCATCACCTTCCGCCCGCTCACCAAACCAGAGGTTGGGAAGATATTCGACTTGCAGATTGCCGAGCTTAATCGGCGTTTGGCTCGTCAGAGTCTTGCCGTTAAGGTGTTGCCAGCGGCAAAGCGACGGTTGATTGCTCAGGGCTACAGCCGCACCTTTGGGGCGCGGCCGCTGCGGCGTACGATTGAGGACGAGCTGGAGCACCGCCTTGCGGAGGGGATCTTGGCCCGTCACTACGCCAAAGGGTCGGTCTTGACAGTTGGAGTACGAAAAGGGGAGCTGACGATTGACGCACGTAGCGAAAAGGCCTAAGCACCTCCTCTCAACACTGGCTGGCCTGGTAATGATCGGTGGCATGGCCTGGGCCGGACTCACCTATGGCCCGGAGCTCTACGATGCTGCAGTAGCGAGCCGGTATCAGCCCGATAGTGCGATGCAGGCGGTGATTGACCAGCTTGAGCTGACCGACAAAGGTCGGCAGCTGCTCTATGCAAGCCAGCCACAATTGCAAGACAAGGCTGAGTTTAACAAAAGCTGCAAATCGACCGAACGCACGGCAGCTATCCTTGGCTGCTACCACCTGCGCCGTATTTACGTCTACAATGTACAGAATCAAGAACTGACTAACGCCGAACCCGTCACGACAGCACACGAGTTATTACATGCCGCATATGAGCGACTTGGCCCAAGCGAGCGACAGCGGATCGACAAGCTTATCGAAGCAGAGTACGCCAAGATCAAGACCAATCCGGTCATTGCCTCAATGGTGAAGTATTATGACCAGGCCGAACCAGGCGAGCGTAATAATGAGCTTCATTCTATTATTGGTACGCAGATTGGTACGATCAGTAGCGAATTAGAGCAGCACTATGGTCGGTATTTTCGTAACCGTGCGGCGATTGTCGCACGCAGTGATGCTTACCAAGCTGTCTTTGACAAAGTCGATCAAGAAGCCAAAGCGCTCAGCAAGGCAATCAACCAAGAAGCTACCCAGCTTCCTACTGATCAAGCACAGTACAAAGAGATGGCTGAGCAGCTGTCGGCTGATATTAAGGTATTTAATGCGAGAGCTCAAAATGGCGGCTTTCGCGATGATGCATCATTCCAGGCAGCACGCAAGAAGCTCTTGGCGCGTCAGCGAGCGCTTGAGGCACAGCGGCTCGCGATTAATCAACGCGTTGAGATATATAATGCGAAGATCACTCGGCTCAATGCCTTGTCAGTACGCGCTAATGAGCTGAACCAAAGCATTAATGGCATTGAGCAACCTAAGGAGCAAGTGTAATGGCACGAGCCCGCACGATGTTTGTCTGTCAGCAGTGTGGTGCGCGCTCACCAAAGTGGACGGGCAAGTGTGAGCAATGTGGCCAGTGGAATAGCCTCGTTGAGCAAGCACCAGCCCCGGTGGGAAAATCGGCCGTGGCACGCAGCGCTGGCCAGGGTACGTTGCTACAGCCGCGGCCAATTACCGCCGCTGCAAGCCAGGATGAACCAGCGGTACGACTTGCAACGGGCATTGCCGATCTTGATGCAGTGCTGGGTGGTGGTATTTTGCCGGGTGGCGTGCTGCTTCTGGCGGGGCAACCGGGTATGGGCAAGAGCACTCTCTTGCTCCAGGTCGCGCATGCGGTTGCTCGGCAGCAAGCGGTACTCTATATCAGTGGTGAGGAATCGGCTGGGCAGGTGGCGCTGCGAGCGACGCGACTGGGTGCCGACCAGCACGAGGCATTGTCGTTTGCGGCAAGCACGAGTGCTGATGATATTGCGGCTACCATCCGTACCAGCCAATACCAGCTAGTAATTGTTGATTCGATTCAGACACTGAGCTTGGCTGAGATCACCAGTGCACCAGGCACCGTGAGCCAGATTACCAACGCGAGCAATGTCATCATTCAAGCGGCCAAGCAATCAGGGACGGCAGTAGTGCTGGTGGGTCATGTGACGAAGGAAGGGTCAATCGCGGGGCCCAAGGTACTTGAGCATCTTGTGGATGTGGTACTGCAGTTTGAGGGCGATCGCTATGGCGGCTTTAAGGTGGTGCGGGCCATCAAGAATCGCTATGGCAGTACGAATGAAGCGGCGATTTTTGCTATGGGTGAGCATGGCTTAACAGTGGTCGATAACCCCTCGGCAGCGCTACTTGCCGAGCGCCAAAATGCCGATGGATCGGTGGTGTTGGCTACACTTGAGGGCAACCGCCCCATCCTTGTCGAGATCCAAGCACTTGTCAATCCAACCCATTTCGGGTATCCTAAGAGAACAGCCAGCGGATTTGACCTCAACCGACTCAACCTTTTGATTGCTGTCCTCGAGCGGCGCACCAAATTGCAATTATCCGATAAAGATATCTACATCAACGTTGTCGGTGGGCTCAAACTGGCTGATCGGGCGGCTGACTTAGCCGTCGTCATGGCAATTGCTAGTGCTGCTGCTGGTCGACGCCTTGACGATGGTGTAGTAGTGTTTGGCGAGGTGGGCCTTGGCGGTGAAGTACGCAGTGCCCAAGCGGCCGAGCGGCGCATTGCTGAAGCCCAAAAGCTCGGCTTTACTAAGGCGATTGCTCCGCATTCTGGCCTTAAGACACCCTTCATTCATGATGTGCGCGATATCCGCAGCGCACTCATCACCTATCTAAAAACATAACAAAAGGAACAACATGCAATTATCTACTATTGTGTTGCTTATCATCACACTTATTATTCTTGGCGAAGTTAGCTATCTCCTGGCTCGGTTGCCGCGTAACACGCTCAAAACAAAAGGGCGAGCATTGTTAGTCGACACGTCGGTGCTAATGGATGGTCGCATTACGGCCGTTGCCAAAACAGGATTTATTGGTGATACATTGGTGATTCCACGCAGTGTGGTGGGAGAGCTGCAATTTTTGGCAGATCATGCCGACAGCGACAAGCGAGCTCGTGCGCGCTATGGCCTCGACGTCGTGACGGAACTGCAGGCGATGGATGAAGTTGAAGTAGAGCTCTTGCAGGATGGCAGCAAAGCACGCGAGGGAGTTGATGAGCGACTGCTGAGCCTAGCTAAGCAACATGGTGCATGGCTGCTCACGATCGATTATAATCTCAACAAAGTTGCCGCTGTGGAGGGGATTGGCGTGCTCAATATCAATGAGCTGGCGCAAAGCATCCGGATGGCGCATTTGCCTGGCGAGCACCTGACGCTAGCGCTCCTTCAGAAGGGGCAGGACGCTCATCAGGCGGTTGGGCATTTGCCAGATGGCACGATGGTGGTCGTGGAGCAAGCCAGCAGCCAGCTGGGCCGCACCTGTGAAGTGGAGATTATTCGCAATCTTCAGACTGCTGCAGGCAAGATGATCTTTGCCAAGCTCGTCAAAAAGCCAGCACCTCAGCCAGCCAAAGTACACTCAGCTGAAGCATCATCGGAAAAAGCAGTAGCACAAGAAGAGTCGGCTACTCAACCATCTACTCAGCCCAAACCAACAAAGACTTCGCGCTCTCGCCAGTCGCCACGAGCTCGCACTGCTCAAACATCGGTAGAGAAGGCAGATAAGAAAAAAGAGCAGCCAGCCCCAAGCCAGCCCCAACCAGCTACACATGAGAAAGCAAAACCAGTGGAGCAACCACAGCCAAAGCAGTCAGCCAAGCGTACCTCTCGTGCGCGAGCCGCTACAGATCAGAAGCCTGCACAGGCTTCCCGATCGGCTAGCCGCGCCAAACAACCAACGGCGAGCCGCACCTCACAAGCAACCACGCAAGCTACCTCCAAGAAACGAACTACTCGCTCGTCATCACGCCGCCGCGTTGACCACGAAGCAGCGCTGCTTGATTTAGTAAAAAAGCAGACGGATTAGCGTTGTTGCGAAGCTAGCAGATAGTAAAGAGATATTGTTTGATTTTTGATACATGATTCTCAGGGTGCTATACTGATTGTAGTAATACCATGAAAGGGAAGCGACTATGCATACCTATCGAGACTTTCTCACCACCACCCTCACCGCCGCCGCGAAGATTGCAGCCGCGAACTTTGGCAATCTCTCTCATTCGGTCAAAGCGGGAGATCGTAACCAAGTCTTGACAGAGACCGACCTAGAGATCGGCCATTTCCTGACGGATGCAATCCGCACAGCATACCCTGATCATAATATCATCGACGAGGAATTGGGCTGTGTCGATAACGGGTCGCGCTACACCTGGGTGGTTGACCCGATCGATGGGACCAGCAACTTCGCGGCGGGGCTACCACAGTATGGCATTATGCTTGGGCTGCTCGATCACGACACACCAGTGGCTGGTGGCATAGCCCTGCCTGCCTTTGGCGAGCTCTACGTTGCGACCAAGGGCGCGGGTGCCTGGTGTAATGGCCAGAAGATCCATGTCTCGCACGAAACCGACCTTGCTAATAGTCTCGTCGCGTATGGTATTGACGGCCACCCTGAGGATCCAGCCCGGACAAAGCGCGAGGCTGAGCTACTCGGTGCCATCATCCTCTCGATCCGTAATCTCCGCTCGTCTAATAGTGTCGTCGACCAAGCAATGGTTGCGAAGGGTGCCTATGGTGCCTGCGCCAATCAAACGAGCAAGATCTGGGACAACGTCGCGCAGCAGATCATTATTGAGGAAGCAGGAGGTGTCTATACCGATATTGCTGGTAGCCCCATGGATTACCATGACGCCCTGAACCGCTCTCACGAGAACTTCACCTGGCTGGCGGGAGCGCCGGAGCTGCATCGGCAGTTGGTGAGGGTAGTGGAACCTTTATTGCTTTCCTTATGATCATAACGTCTCTGTATGATCGTGAGTCCCAATTATGTCCGGTGAAGCTGGAGAAAATGTAATGAAGTGCGGAGTGTAAGCTGATTGCGCGAAGGCATGCTGTGAGAGATAATAGGCTAAGGATGTATCTTGGATGAGCTAGAATCGCGATGATCGACTCCAAAGCAGATGTATTCTATTTTTAATCGTAAGCCCTAAATTTCTTGATATTCCCATTATGGAGATGCCTATCCTCCGATATCTTATTCGAAGGGTGTAGGCTACTTCTAGGGGATAAATAACAAGCTTGGAGTAGATATATAATTCTATATTTAAACTCCACTATAAAAAATCCTGCACATACAGTCGCAGGGTATTTCATTGTTCTCTACAAACGCACTAGCTTGTTCGCTGGCCATGAGCGGTATTTTTGTCGCTGTAGTATACACTGTCTGTCAATGTGGCAGTCACTGTGAAGTTTTTGCCAGCAGAGGAGGGGATAGAGACGTTGGTGTCGCCATCGCTACTGACGTGACGCGTACCAACGAGCTGGTCACCTACCTTTACCTCAAGCTGCTGGAGTGGGTGACTACCCTGCCGGTAGTATACCGTCGCCGATTGCCCACTAGAGCTTACGGCGACGGAAACACTTGGCTTGGAGTCGGTACAGCGATGAGTATCGTCATTGCTGGTTGCATCATAGCCATCTTGAGCTGAGACAGTCTCTTTGCCTGAGGAGTCCTTTGACCGAGTGACGGGGATGTCAACACGAGCCGACTCTGGCGTGCAGTTTGTAGCCTTTTTCTTAGACACCCGGTCGAATGACATTGTGTTGCTGCTGCGGTTAGAGTTTTTGTTGTAATACGATGGATAGATCTCGTTGTTGATCCGCTGGATACCGCTTGGTGCAGAGAACCAGTCGCTGTATGATGCTTTGTGTTGGCTGACGTAATATTGCGTCGCATCGGCCATGGTGTAGTCGAGCAGCATAGCGGGGATGAGTGAGTTACCGTTGCGGAGCGGCGAAGTGTCAGAGTTGCCCAGCCAAACAGCCATCGACAGTGCTGGTGTGTAGCCGACCGTCCAAATATCCTTTGCTACCACCTTGCCATTAATCTCGGAGTTTGACGTGCCAGTCTTGACGGCGGTTTTCGCCTTGAGGCGATTCATTTGTGGCATGTAGTCTTGCCCACCACCAAGGTTTGCCCGTGCACTCGAGTCGCCTAGGATGTCATTGACGATGTAGGCTGCTTGCTGGTCGATTACCTGCTTGGTTGAGGCGGTGTATTGCTTGAGGACTTGGCCAGTACTATTGGTTACTTTGAGAACGGTTGATTGTGGGGTGTAGGTACCCATCCGTGCCAAAGACGCGATGGCATTGACGTGGTCGACGAGGCGTGTACCACAGCTCCCGATGGCGCTTGATAGGCCAGCTTGGGCATCTGCACCTTGGGTGCAGTAAGCACTGTCGCCCATCTCGCGAATGGTTTGCCAGGTGCTGCCGCGCCTATTGCGCTCATTCTCTTGCATAGCTTTGATGGCGGGGATATTACGCGAGCGAGCGAGGGCTTGACGGAGATTAATGTTGTTTTGGAACTTGCCATCGGCGTTTTGCGGCGTCCAGCTGCCAAAGCTGATCTTTGAGTCGGAGAGGACAGAGCCACTCCCGTAGTTGGTTCTACCATTACCCTTGTTTTGAAAAAGTTGAGCATAGACCAGTGGCTTGATGGATGAACCAGGCTGGATAAAGGCGGTAGCGGCATTGTTTTGACCAAAGACGTCATAGTTAAAGTCTCGACTCCCAACCAGTGCTACCACTTGACCTGTTTTATTATCCTCGATAGCAGCTGCGCCATTGGTAAAGCCAGCATAGGTCGCACAGTTAGTATTACCACAGTGAGAATTAGTAAGCTTGCCATTAAACATACTTTGCATACGAGTCTCAAGCTTGCCTTGGAGTGTAGAGTCAAGCGTAGTCGTGACAGTGAGGCCGCCTTTGCCAACGGTCGATTTGCCCAGCTCTTTTTCGAGCTGGTCGCGTACCATCAGGACGAAGTGCGGCGCTTTTATGTCGGCATACTGCTCAGCCTTTGGTCTCACAGTGTCAAGAATGGCAACTTGCTTTGCTTCGTTGGCCTGCTCTTTAGTAATGTAATTCATCTCAACCATACTATCAAGCACCTTGTGCTGGCGTGCAATGAGAGCACTATTGCCTGGCACATAATACGGGTCGTAGAGTCCTGGGCTATTCGGAATACCAGCCAGTAGGGCCGATTCGGCTAGAGTGAGATCCTTGGCTGGCTTCTGGAAGTAGGTGCGTGCGGCCGATTCAACACCATTGCGGCGGCCACCATACGATGCTTCGTTGAGGTAGAGGTTAAGGATTTGATCTTTGTTGTACATACGCTCAACTTCAATCGAGAGAATCACCTCCTTAATCTTACGTGGTACACCATCGAGGCCGCGTTTTTCGATCTCACTTTTCTCAAAAAAGGCTTGCTTAACGAGCTGTTGTGTGAGCGTCGAGCCACCCTGCACAGCATTACCCTGCGAGTTACTCAAGAATGCGCGAGAAATACCAGCCAGACTGATACCGTGGTGGTTGTAAAAATCGCGGTCCTCCACAGCGATTGTCGCTTTCTTCACGTAGTCGCTAATCTGGTTGCCATCAACCACCAGCTTGTAATCGCCGTTACCTTTATCCTCCCAGAGGAGCTGGCCGCTGCGATCGAGATATTTGGTAACAGTGGTCTGGACGCGCTTGTCTATCTCGCCTGGGCGAATTGCATCGAGGTCTTTGCGGTAGTAGGTAAAGAGCCCAGCAATAATGAGGGCAAGCACGAGGAAAAACCCACCAATCACCTTGAGGATGGCAAAAGCTCCACGTTTGCTAAATAAAAACTGAGCTACTCGGCGTGGATGCATCCGATAGAGTAGTCGCTTGAGGGGTTGCTTGGGTAGGCTTGCCAAGTACTCCGCTTTGCGGCGGGCTTCGGCGTCTTTTTTGGTGCGGCGCTTGGCTGCAAGATTGGAGTAGACGCTAACTCGATGTGATAAATTATTTTTGACCACGATCTCTTATTCCTCTAACACACGATATTCCTCTGCATTATAGCATTATGTGGGTGGGTAGGGCTAGTCTTTCCCGCCGCGTGGCTCCTATTTCGTGCTAAAATAAATAGCAATACATGAGCATAAGAAAGAGCAAGAGTGGAGGACACATGACCTTAGCAGAAGAATTAACCTGGCGTGGATTTATCAACCAAACAACATTTGCCGATATTACTGACATTAATGAGCCACGCACCTTCTACTTTGGGGTCGACCCCAGTGCACCGAGTATGACGATTGGTAACTTGGCTGTCATGATGCTGTGCCGCCACTTCATCGACCATGGACACACACCATTGTTGCTTGTGGGAGGCGCAACCGGCATGATTGGCGACCCAGACGGCAAAAAACAAGAGCGTGACCTCCGCAATGCCGAGACAGTAGCGCGTAATGTCGATGGTTTGGTGACACAGTTTCGGCAGATATTCCGGGGCCAGGAATTTGCAGTGGTAAACAATGCCGATTGGTTTGCAAATGTGAATTACATCGAATTTTTGCACAAGATTGGTAAGCACGTGAGTATGACGCAGCTGCTCGACCGCGATTTTGTGCAGCAGCGAATTGGCGAAGGTGGGGCTGGCATTAGCTATGGTGAATTTAGCTATGCATTGATTCAAGGCTACGACTTCTTGCACCTGTACCGCGAGAAGGGCGCAACGCTGCAATTGGCTGGTGCCGACCAATGGGGTAATAGCGTGACAGGTGTGTCGCTCATTCGTAAGCTCGAGGGTGGCGAAGCCCATGTCTTGACGGCACCGCTGGTAATCAATAAACAGACAGGGGTGAAATTCGGCAAGTCGGAGGGTGGTGCAATATGGCTTGACCCAGCACTGACCAGCCCATATAAATTCTACCAATTCTGGCTCAACTGCGATGACGAGACGAGCGAAGACTTGATCAAGATCTACACCTTGCTTGATCAAGCAACTATCGAAAGATTGATTGACACCCACCACGCTAACCCTGGCGCGCGCACCCTGCAAAAGACACTCGCACAAGAAGTGACTGATATCGTCCACGGGCACGAACGTCGCGAGAGTGTGGAGCGGGTGACGAGTGTGCTCTTTGGTAATAATGACCTATCGACACTGCACAAGGAAGATCTTGATGCGCTGGCTAACGAGATCCCAACCGTCTCGCCGCAGTCAGTGGTAGCAGCACTAGTGGAGGCAGGTGTTTGCGCCAGCAATGGCGAAGCACGTCGCCTCATCAAAAACAATGCCATTAGCCTTGATGGTGTAAAAATCACCAGTGATCAACCAGCGACGAGTCCAAGCTTGATCAAAAAGGGCAAAAATAGCTTCGTGCTTGTACGATAGATGAGTGTTCTCAATAGCCATACTCAACAGAGCATAGGGTGATTTATTATTCTATTATGTATTTGCCATATTTTATGGTATGATAATGGCACATTAGTAGCTACAAGAGGAGAATTTGTCATGAAAAAACTAATCGCATTTGATCTAGACGATACGCTAGCAGTAACGAAGTCCCCCGTGAGCGACCGGATGGCGGCTCTGCTGGGGCGTTTGCTGGAGAAGTATGATGTGTGCGTCATCACCGGTGGAGACTTCAAGCAGATCCAAAAGCAGGTGACGAGCCGCCTTGATGTGTCGCCCGAGCTGCTGGGCAAGTTTCACGCTATGCCGACGTGTGGCACGCGCTATTATCGCTTCGACCCGCACACAGGCGAATGGCAACTGCAGTATGCCGAGGACTTGACGGATAAGCAAAAGGCGCAAATCGTGAGTGTGCTTGAGTCGACTGCACGAGAGATGGGGATCTGGTGTGAGCACCCAGCGGGTGAGATTATTGAGGATCGCCAGAGCCAGATCACTATATCAGCCCTTGGCCAACAAGCCACTCCAGAGGAGAAATACGCTTGGGCAGAGAAGTACAAGGATGTTCGGCCGATCTACCGCGACAAAGTGGCGGCACAACTACCCGGCCTCGAAGTACGGATTGGTGGCACCACTAGCACCGATATTACTCGTCCTGGCATCGACAAAGCCTACGGCATGAAGAAGCTCCTCGAGGCTAACGGCTTAGAAAAACGCGAAGTCCTCTTCTTTGGCGATAAGATCGAAGAAGGCGGCAACGACTACCCAGTCCGCGCGATGGGCATCGACAGCATTGCCGTCAATGGCTGGGAAACAACCGCCTATGCTCTAGATGGGGTTTTGGGCGTAACGGAATAAAAACCTTTACTTTCATACACTGACCAAAAGAGCGAAAACTTGCAGTATATAAAAATACTCACCCTACTGGGTGCGTATTTTTATAGTGAGTGCCGAATAAACTAAGGACTACTCTCTATTAAGCTTTTTATAGCAAAACCGCGCAAGCTCTGGCGCAATAGCGCTGTATGTCTTGCCGGCGAGCAGGCCTCCAGCAATGAAATGCTCCTGTGTAACGTCGGCAAGGGCAACGCTTAGTGGAGTGAAATTATTCTTCTCGGCTTCTGTATCAAACTCAAAATCTATTAACACCAGCCCAGCCAGATCCTCGATAAATACGTCAATTTCGGCGAGTGTGCCATCGATCACGACGCGGTAGCGGTCCTTTGCGACGCGCTTTGCACTGCAACGTGAGAGTGCTGCGAATTCTTCCTCCGTCAAAGGGATGGTTTGCTCAATGTGCTCGGACGCATCACCTGCTACAACGGAGGTCTTTTTGGTGATTTCATATGTTTTGCCGTTTTGTCTGAGCCGAAGGTGAGAATGCGCTGGCGTGTCTGGGATATAAATATCAACAATGCGAGTTGGCTTGGTTGTTTTGATTTCTTGCGGCAGCTCTTTTGCGAGGAATGTGCGCTCTCGTTCTAACTGTTGGCTCATTTGTTGCTCCTTCTGTACTATATATAGTTTCTACTTTGCAATACCAGTGCTTGTTTGTCTATGTTATCTGATGGGGCTATCGAGCATTTATCGCGCCCAACGGATTTTACTATTGGAGTAGGATTATATTTGAGAAATAGAACACTTCTATAGAATTCTTGAGTAAGGCTGTGAAAAAGAAAACCCTTTACTCCAAATCATAAAAAAGTGCCGCAAAAAACGGCATCAAATTTACAAATAGCTGGTGCGGATGAAAGGACTTGAACCTTCACGCCACGAGGGCACATGCTCCTAAGGCATGCGTGTCTACCAATTCCACCACATCCGCATAGCAAGGATATTATACCAAACGAGCTGACATATCTGCAACCCTAGCTGCGCTCATCAGCTCGGCGGAAAAAGGTGAGGTGTGCGTTTCCATAACTACGATTGTCCACCACAACAATGTCGTTTGCTAATTTTGGCCCCTCACCTATTCCTGTATGTGATAATACCATAAATCCGCCTGGTTTGAGAAGGGCAAAAAGCCGGCTAACTGTCGCAAGCTGGAGATCGTGATATGGTGGGTCGGCGAAGATGATATCGAACGCTTCGCCATCATAAGTGCCAAGCCATGGGCCGACGCCAGCTTTGACTGCAGTAGTGGATGGATCTGCACCAAGCGCTGCGATATTCTTGCAGAGGATGGTAAAGGCGAGGCGGTCACGCTCGACAAACACCGCCTGGCGAGCTCCACGGCTCAAGGCTTCGAGACCAACTGCGCCAGTGCCCGCAAAGGCATCGAGGATGCGGGCATCGTGCACTGCATCGCCAAGCGAATTGAACAGCGCATTGCGGACTCGCTCGCCCATTGGGTGAGTACGGCGGTTGTCTGGCGCATCGAGCCAGCGCCCGCCATAGCGCCCGGCGATCACTCGGACTTTCATAATGGATAAGCCTCGCACAGCGCACTGTACCACGCATAGGCAACGGTGCGAACGATCTCTGGGATGAGCTCGTTGCGTGTCTGCAAGGCTAGGCCCGTCGTCCAGCCATTACGCCAAAACGTGTGATACATATCCAGTGCATACACTCGCTGCACTGCTCGCAAAAAGACTGCCTCGAGGCCAAGCTGCTCTGCCTCAGCCACCCACTCGGGTGATGGACAGGTGTCGGCAAAACGGGCGGTACGCATCGAGGCTGCCACGCCAAGTTCGAAGAGAACATGCGTCGCAAAGACGCCTTTCGCCCCCCAGTATTCCCAGTTTTTGTTGATGGTATCGAGCCCCGTTGTCCCATGGATGAAATTTTTATCTAAGACGGTAAGACGCTCCTCTTTGGGGTGACCCCAGAGCTCCTCAATTTTATCGCTCAGCGGGTAATGATGAGCCGGCGTGAGGCCATCGACGATAGCGTGCGACATCCACGCTGCCTCAAAGGCGGCACGCACTGTGTTGCCTTGGCGTAGTGCCTGGACGAGATTGTAATGATGATCGAGAATCATAACGACGAGGTCGCGGTCGTCTGGCTTGGTAGGATCGATGTAGTGCCAGGGTTCATCGACGCTGGGGCTTTTGCGTTTGATACCGTCGGGACCATTATTGCCCTCGAAATGGAGGATATCGCGCGAGCTCGGAAAATGGAGAATGGCGACGTGGTGGCTACACATCTGGCCAAGGTCGCGCCGTGCGAGCTGGTCGATCCGCTGATGAACACCAACCAAGTGCCCCGACTGGTCTCGAAAGGTTGTTCCACTGTACATATCTCATATAGTATAGCAGATTTTGGCGTGGCTGGATTATCACTACGGGTGTGTTTTGTTGATATTTCCGATCCTTGCAGGCTAAATGGGCAAGGATAGAGAAAATGAAATAAGCAGCATTATGAATAGGTAAGATTATCCTAGCTTAATTGAGCGTCGTGAGCCGTTGGTTGCGCTGCACGGCTGCTTGGAGCTCTGGGTAGTGATCAAGCGAATCACCTCTGGTAATAAAGGCCTGGGCTGCTTTTTGGGCTCGGGCGATTGCCTTGCTGTCGGCCAGGCTTGCAATGCGCAGATTGAGTGCGCCGTGCTGGGCTTTGCCGTAAATTTCGCCTGGGCCACGGAGCTGCATGTCGACTTCGGCGAGGTGGAATCCATCGTTTGAGGCCTCCACTTCGCGCAGGCGCTGGCTCGGCTTGCTGTGGTTATTAAGCAAAAGATAGCAGTAGCTCTGGCGTGCGCCACGTCCCACTCGGCCACGCAGCTGGTGGAGCTGGGCAAGACCAAATCGCTCGGCATCCTCGATCATCATTACTGTCGCATTTGGCACATCAACACCAACTTCTACTACTGTGGTACTCACAAGAATATCATACGCATGCTGGTGAAACTCTTGCATTACCCGTTCTTTGTCGGCAGGCTTCATCTTGCCATGAAGCAAGCCAATTCGCCACCGGCCTAAGGTGCTACTCTTGAGATGACGTACGGTTGCCTCAACGCTGCGTGCGTCGTTATCGGGGTTGTCATCGATGAGGCTGCAGACGACATAGGCTTGGTTGCCGGCCTCGAGCTCCTTCGTGACGCGTTGGTACAGGGCTGGGCGCGAGGCGGGAGAAATAATTTTGGTGATGATCGGCTGGCGACCCGCCGGGCGCTGGCTAATAATGCTAATATCAAGCTCACCATAGACGGTCAGGGCAAGGCTGCGGGGGATCGGTGTTGCTGTCATAGCAAGGAGGTGTGGCATATGGCCTGATTTATCGAGCAGCTTCTGGCGCTGCGCCACGCCAAAACGGTGTTGCTCGTCGATGACCACAAAGCCAAGCCGCGCAAAATTCACCGAGTCTTGGATAAGTGCATGCGTCCCCACTACGACATCTACCTCGCCGCGTGCAATTCGCTGCACAAGCTCACTACGCGTAGCACCGGTCACGCTGCCAGTCAGCAGCCCAACTTTGATGCCGAAGAGCGCAAGCAATGCATCGAGCGTGGCGGCGTGCTGACGGGCAAGAATCTCTGTCGGTGCCATCAAGGCGGTTTGGTAGCCAGCACTGGCAGCCTGGCGAGCGGCCAGGCCAGCGACCACTGTTTTGCCACTGCCCACATCACCTTGGAGGAGGCGATTCATTGGCGTACTACGCTGAAAGTCTTGCAAAATATCCCAGGCCGCTCGGCGCTGATCATCCGTGAGAGCAAAGGGCAGAGCACTCACAAATGACTTCACAACAGCTTGCTCAAATGGTATGGCATAGCCTTGGAGCTGAGCATGCGTCTGGCGATTGAGCTGGCTAGCAAGCAGCAAGCTAAAGAGTTCCTCAAAGGCAAGGCGCTGGCGTGCTCTTGCGATATCCTCTGATGTGGTAGGGAAATGCATCGCAAGCAGTGCATCGCTCCGGCTCATTAAGCCTTCGCGTGCAACAATGTGCGAGGGGAGTGTCTCGGGCAGCATTGTTATCAGTGGTCGTAGCTCAGTGAGTAGTTTGCGCACCAGTTGGCTCTTGAGGCCGTGCACTGCGTGGTAGATGGGTAATAGGCTAGTATCGCGATGGGCAAGCTCTTTGACACGCTCGGCACTTGGGTTAGTGAGTTGATAGCGGCCATTCTTATACTCAAATTGCCCCCGAAAGTAACATTCATCGCCACTCGCGAGTTGCTGCACTCGATACGGCTGGTTAAACCACACGGCATTGAGCTTGCCCGAGCTATCTGCCAGTACTGCTGTGGTAATACGGAGACCACGCCGCACTGTGCGCGTGCTGATTGATTCGCAGCGCGCCGTGATCGTCACATTGCCTGGTGTCAGCGTTGCGATTGAACTCGCCGCAGTAAAATCATCGTGCTTGCGTGGCAAAAACATGATGAGATCATTGACGGTCAAGAGCCCAGCCTGAGCTAGTTGCTCAGCTGTTTTTGGCCCAACGCCTTTGATCTGAGAGAGCTGTGTCGATAGGTTCACACTTTTATTGTACCGCACCTGGTGTAAATGCGCTGCCCTGTGCTATAGTATAAGCAGTAAGCTAACGGGGGAAATGTGAGTAAAATTGCAAATTATTTACGCAGTCATATTGCCGGGTCTGTTTCGACTCGGGCCGATTGGCGTGCGTCAGTCAGTGCAGATGCCGGTATTCTAGCCGCAACGCCAGAACTCGTGGTGGCGCCGCGCGTTGTGAGTGATATTCGCAAGATTACCCGTTTTGCCTGGCAAATGGCTGAGAAGGGCCACACGATACCAGTTGTCACACGCGGCGCTGGCTGTGGTGCGCTGGGTGGTGCCGTGGGCCAGGGGATACTGCTCGATACAACAGCTCTCGACACGATCTTTGAATATGATGGCAAATCGCAGCGGGTTCGCGTCCAGCCAGGTGTACCAGCACGCAGTGTAGCGGCAGCGCTAAGCATGCATGGTGCTGGTGTTGGGCCGCTGACCGGCCAGCGAGGCACAGTTGGCGGAGTTGTTGCGGCTAGTGCACGCGGGACGCTCCTCAGCCGGACAACCGATATAACCGAAGCGGTTGATCAGCTCGAGATTGTGCTTGCCAATGGAGATGTTATGCAGACAGAGCGTCTCTCGCGGCGCGAGCTCAGCCGGCGCAAAGGCCTGCCTGGGTTTGAGGGTGACATCTATCGCGGTGTCGATGCGATTATTACCGATAATGCAGCATTAATCGAGCAGATTAACCCCAATGACACGTCTGGCTACAGTGGTATTGCGCGGGTCAAGCAGCCTGATGGGACGTTTGATCTCGGGCCGCTCTTTGTAGGGAGCGAGGGAACGCTGGGGATCATTGACGAGCTGATTCTCAAGACAGAATTCTTTAGCTTTCGGCAGACGATGGCCGCTCTGGTATTCCGCAGCAGTAGCGAGGCTCAGGCGGCGATTGATGACATTGACGCACTCCAACCAGCACAGCTTAGCTATCTCGACGCAGCGATTTTTGAGCAGCTCCGCCGTGATGGGAAAAGATATGCCTTTTACGAAGCGGCTGCTCAGCAGTTTGCACCGCAAGCAGTTTTGCTGGTAACACTCGATGACTTTAACACCCGGACGCGTGCTCGCAAACAGGCTAAGCTCGAGCAGTTGCAATCTGCGGGTGAGACAATCATCACCATCGCTGAAGATGACGGTGATGAAGATGTAGCGGCAGGGTTTGCTGCGCTCGATCAGTATCGCTGGCCTGATGCCGCGCATATTGGGGCACCGCGCTTGTTTGAGGGGTTTTATGTGCCGCCGCAGCGCTTCGAAGAATTTGCTCGGGCGCTCATGCCGCTTGCTCGGGCGTTGCAGTTGCCGCTACCTCTTGCTGGCTACCCTAGCTTGAATCTCTACGGCGTCTATCCGCGCCTCTCGCTCCGCAAAGTGAGCGATAAGCAAAAGATTTTTAAGCTCTACGACGAGCTCACCAAGCTGCTTGCGCTATATGATGGCCATTTGGTGATGAGCGGTGGTGAGGGCCGGCTCAAAACTCGTTTTGTGCGCGCCACGCAAAGTCCAGACCTTACAGCTCTCTACCAGCAAATCAAGCAGCTCTTCGACCCTCACGGAATTCTTAATCCTGGCACGAAAACCACTTTGCAAGCTCGCACCATTACTGCAATGCTACGCAACGAATATACAGTGGATTGGCGATAAAACTTTGTGGAGGAAATATACTTGCTATCTGTAGCAATTGATTTCTTTGTCGTGCCTCAATAAAATAGAGGAAGAAAGAGGCTAATGAGTATGAGTGTCGATCAACGAATAGTATACCTGCCTCACTATTCTAGGTAACCGCGTCAATTAGTTTTTCTGGTGTGTGGTATCGATCTGCTTAGGACTGTTCCCTGATGGGGGATATATACAGCCAGGTGATGGTATGTTTGAAACCAGGGTCGGCTGTGCCATCCAATCTCCAGAGATATGACATCAATCTATCAC
>CAUSLI010000004.1:0-58245 GCA_963532885.1 uncultured Candidatus Saccharibacteria bacterium
TGTGTTAGGCACGCCGCCAGCGTTCATCCTGAGCCAGGATCAAACTCTCCATAAAAAGAAAAGATGTACTTTTCATAAAAGATGCTTCCCTGTTGGGAAGCGTCTATAACTCAAAAATAGACTGACGATGATTATTGCACAACTAAATTGTTAAGATACAAAACGTCTCGTTGTTGGCCCTTGTTTTCGTTCCCTCAACCAGACTGAAACCATCATAGCGTATTTTTTGCGGATGGTCAACACTTTTTTGCGATTATTTTGTCGCAAAAAATACAACTACGCCCACAAGCACGCCAAGCAGCGACCCAACGAAGATCTCGAGTGGTGTGTGCCCCTGTGCAGCCCGCGGCAATGTGACATCGACCCCAGTCTTCTTGATGACTTGCTGGATAGCAATACCCTGCTCGCCCGACGAGCGCCGCACCTTGACAGCATCGTAGCAAATAATCAGCACGAGCAGCGTTGTCACACCAACCAGTGGCGACTGCAACCCCTGCTGCAGCACCAGCACTGTCCAGACAGACAATGATGTAGCGGCATGCGAACTCGGCATGCCACCAGAGATGAATAGCTGGTGGGTGAAGTCCAGCACCTTGCCCTTAGCATGGGCAATTGCAAACTTAATGACGTGAGCAATTGCCCAGCTGATGGCGATGGCTACAATATATGGCGAGAGATACCACGGCATGGTTATGCTTCCTTATCCTCGTCTTTTTCGCGCACAATGCCAATCGATGAGACAGTATCCCCCTCGGCGAGACGCATCACGCGCACACCTTGGGTGGTGCGACCAAGCGTTGGGATGTCGTGGAGTGCCACACGGATGGTTTGGCCATTTTGGCTGATGAGGAGTGCCTCGGTGGCATCAGGCTCGAGAGTTTGCACAGTGATAATCGGCCCAGTCTTGGCAGTGACAACCGCTGCCTTGATGCCGACGCCACCCCGCTTGTGGCAGGGGAAGTTGGCCGCTTTGGTAATCTTGCCGTAACCATTTTGGCTGATGACGAGCAATTGCTGATCGCTACTGGTGACGATGTCCATCCCCACTACCGTATCATCAGGGCGGAGGCGTACACCACGCACACCACGAGCGACGCGCCCCATTGGTCGGCACTCCGTCTCGCTAAAGCGCACGGCCTGACCAGCTGATGTTGAGATTATTACATCATTGTCGCCATTGGTCTGCTTAATCCAGCGTAGCTCATCACCATCGTCGAGTTTGATAGTAATGAGACCATTCGTACGGATGTTGGCGTAGTCTCGTAATGTTGTCTTTTTCACAGTACCCTTGGTCGTGGCCATAAAGAGGTAGCCATCATCACTTGCATCTTTCGCGTGGTTGATAATTGATGTAATTTTCTCTTCAGGCTGGAGCTGGAGCAAGTTGACGGCCGCAACGCCCTTGGCTGCGAGGCTGGCAGCAGGCACTTCGTACGCCTTGAGGCGGAAGACTCGACCCTTGTTGGTAAAGAAGAGCAGCCAGTCATGGGTGTTGGCCGGAATGAGTTGGTCGATGCCATCTTCTTCCTTGGTAGACATGCCACGCTTACCCTTGCCACCTCTGTTTTGGCGGCGGTATTCACTCACTAAAGTACGCTTGATGTAATTCTCTGCTGTGAGAATAACAACGGTCTCTTCCTCAGGAATGAGCTCTTCGTCGCTGAATTTGCCGAGCTCATGGTCGATAATCTTGGTGCGGCGCTCGTCACCGTACTTCTCCTTCATCTCGAGCAGTTCCTCTTTGATAAGGCGCAGGATCTCATTCTCGTCGGCCAGGATGGCCTCAAGCTGCTTGATGAGCTCGTGCAGATAGCGCAGCTCGTCTTCAATCTCTTGACGATCAAGGCCAGTCAGCTTGCGCAGCTGCATGGCAAGAATCGCCTTACCTTGGATCTCGCTGAGCGCAAAACGCTCCATCAACCCCTGTAAAGCATCGTTGTAATTCTTACTTGCTCGGATTAGCTTGACGACTTCATCGATGTTATCAAGCGCGATCTTGAGCCCTTCAAGAATATGAGCTCGTGCCTTCGCCTTCTTGAGCTCATACTCGGTGCGGCGGCGCACCACAATGCGCCGGTGGGTAATGAACTCACCAAGGATATCGTGCAGGCCAAGCACCCGTGGCTGGAGCCGCATGGCATTCTCGCTGCTGGGCACAAGCGCCAGCATGTTGTAGTGGAAGTTAGTCTGCAGCGCGGTGAGCTTGTAGAGCTGGTTCAGCACCTTCTTGGGGTAGGCATCCTTTTTGAGGTCGATAACAACACGCACATTACCCCGAGCCGACTCATCGCGCAAGTCGCTGATGGAAGTGAGCTTTTTCTCGTGGACGAGGTCGGCAATCTTCTCAATCAGTGTTGCTTTATTAACACCATAAGGCATTTCTGTAATGACGATACGGTAGCGCCCACGCTTCTTCGTTTCCTCGATGGCTGCCACGGCGCGCATCGTCACGCTACCGCGACCAGTGGCGTAGGCTTGGCGCATTGGCGTGCCACCGTAGACCACGGCACCAGTTGGAAAGTCTGGCCCTTTAATGTGCTGCATGAGGTCATCCAGCGTGGCATCAGGGTTGTTGATAAGCTCGACTGTGGCATCGACCACCTCACCAAGATTGTGGGTAGGGATGTTCGTTGCCATACCAACGGCAATACCAACCTGGCCGTTAAGTAGCAGATTAGGCAGCTTGGCTGGCAAGACGGTCGGCTCTTGGCGGGTGGCATCGTAGGTGTCGCGGAATGGGACGGTTTCTTTATCGATATCTGCTAGGAGTGCCTCCGACACACGCGTCATCTTGGCCTCGGTGTAGCGCATTGCGGCGGGCGGGTCGCCGTCCATCGAGCCAAAGTTCCCCTGCCCCTGTACCAATGGGTAGCGCTCAACCCAGTCTTGGGCCATACGCACCATGGCATCGTAGATGGAGCTATCGCCGTGTGGGTGGTATTTACCCATCACCTCACCAACGATCTGAGCACTCTTGATCGTCTTAGATGTCGGACCGATGCCCATTTTGTCCATCACATAGACGATACGGCGGTGGACGGGTTTCATGCCATCACGTACATCAGGCAGCGCGCGGTCAACAATGACCGACATCGAATAGCGCAGGAAGTTATCCTCCATCACGTCCTCGACGGTACGGACCTCCACACTGCGCGAGTGGCTCTGGTCAGGTATGGTAGCTGGGGTGGTTGGTTGGTTATCTTCTGGCTGCATTGTATGTTCCTCGTTCATAGATTAGATATCAAGCTCCTCTAGGCTGACCTTTGCAGCGTTGGCCTGGATGAAGTTCTTGCGTACACTTACTTCGTTGCCCATTAGCTTGGTGAAGATTGCGTCGGCACGCTCGGCATCCTCCAACTGGACTTGCACGAGCACGCGGTGCTCGGGGTTCATCGTCGTCTCCCACAGCTGGTCGGCATCCATCTCACCGAGACCCTTGTAACGCTGCAGAGCGGACTCACTCAGGCCAGCTTGCTTGATGCGGGGCTCGCTTGGGTCTATCTCTACCCCACGAGCCTTGCGCGCTGCAATCTGCTCGTCGTAGTAGGCCTCGAGGGCTTCTTCGTTGTAGATATATTCTTGCTTGTTGCCCGAGAGACGGAGCTTAAACAGAGGTGGCTTGGCCAAATAGATATGCCCTGCCTCCACCACCGGCTGCATATAGCGGAAGAAGAAGGTCATGAGCAGTGTGGCAATGTGGCTGCCGTCCACGTCGGCATCGGTCATGATGATAATACGATTATAGCGCAGCCCCTTGATGTCGAAGGTGTCGCCAATCCCCACACCCATACCCTTGATGAGGCTGAGGATCTCACGGTTAGCGTACATTTTGTCGAGGCGGGCCCGCTCGGTGTTGAGCACCTTACCACGCAGTGGCAAGATGGCCTGAGTGCGACTGTCGCGCCCAGTCTTGGCCGAGCCACCAGCCGAGTCACCCTCCACGATGTAGAGCTCACACTCTTCGGGATTTTTGCTGGAGCAGTCGGCCAGCTTGCCTGGCAGGCTTGCGCCATCAAGCGCCCCTTTGCGGATCACGGTATCACGCGCTGCTCGGGCAGCCTTGCGAGCTCGGGCAGCTAACGTCGCTTTGCCAACAATTTTCTTAGCCACCGCCGGATTTTCTTCTAGATAATACGAGAAATACTCGCTCATTACTTGGTCAACGTAACGCCGCACCTCGGGGTTACCAAGTTTATTCTTGGTTTGGCCCTCAAACTGCGGGTCGGGCAGCTTGACGAGGATAACGGCGGTGAGCCCCTCGCGGATGTCATCGCCCGAGAGGTTGTCATCCTTCTCCTTGAGGAGACCATTCTTGCGCGCATAGTCATTAATAACACGGGTCATTGCTGCGCGAAAGCCCACCAGGTGTGTTCCACCATCAGGGGTGAGCACGTTGTTGGCGAAGGGCCGCACGGTCTCAGCATAGGTATCGTTGTATTGCACTGCCACCTCAATCATCGAGTCCTCGACCTGCTTCTCCACATAAAAGACATCGTCGCTCAGCACATCCTTACCAACGTTAAGGTTCTTGACATAACTGCGGATCCCCCCCTCGAAGTAAAAGGCCTGGCGCTGTTTGGTACGCTCATCATACACAGTGGTGTAGACGCCTTTCGTGAGGTAAGCTTGGTGGCGAAGGTAGTGTACCACCCACTTGTAGTCGAAGTCGACCGTCTCTTTAAAGATGGTTGGGTCGGGATAGAAGATAATCGTCGTGCCATCGGGCCGGTCGGTCTTGCCCTTATTCTTGAGTGGCACAGTGGTATGGCCACGCTCAAATTCAATCCGATAGAGGCGTCCTTTGCGCACCACCTCTGCAACGAGGCGACTCGATAGCGCATTAACCACGCTCGAGCCCACACCGTGCAAACCAGACGACACCTTGTAGCCACCGCCACCAAACTTACCACCGGCGTGCAGCACCGTCAGCACTGTCTCGAGCGTACTCAGGCCAGTCTTGGGGTGCTTATCTACCGGGATACCACGCCCGTTGTCGGTCACCATCAGGCCACCATCGGCCAAGATGCGCACATCGACGCGCGAGGCATAGCCGGCAATCGCTTCATCGATGGAGTTATCAGCAATCTCCTTAATCAAGTGGTGCACACCATCGTAGCCCGTGCTACCGATATACATCCCCGGGCGCTTGCGGACTGGCTCGAGACCCTCGAGCACCTGAATTTGCGAACCGTCATACGATCCATTATCTACTTGTTTGTTCATTCATTTCCCTCACTATTAGGTCATTCGGGTTACATTACACGCACCTTATTGTATCATAATCGCCGAGACAGCGAAAATAACAGAGGTAGAATAGCCTACACGCTAGCGGCTCTTTACTCATATTTGCTCGTAGCAACCAGCCATAGACCACTGATGAATGCTATCGGCGCAATCACGACCCACGTAATGCCACCATATACTGCAGTCGAGATGACGAACAAGACACCTCCCCGCACAGCACTCATCGTACCCAACCACTTCACTACATCAGAAGTAAAGAGATCCAGGTCATGCCCATGCGCACATAACAGCACAAACAGCAACACGCCATGCATCATTGCCAGTGGCATAACTGGCCCAACCATCAACCAGAAGCCAACTTTGCGCTTCATCATCTGGTTCTTTGTTGTGCAATCTCCATCATCTTTGGACCGTGCTGGCAAAGCTGGCTGCGTGCCAAGCAGGAGATACCAGAGGTAGAGCGAGCCAACCAAGCCGAGTACATCGCTAACGATGATCATCGCATTACTCTGTACGCCCACCTTAAGTGGAATCTGCAGCACCCAAAAAGCATACAGCGTTGAGCCGGTCATAAACACGGCATTGATTGCCAGCAAACTCAGCGCCGCAATCCTCTGCCAGTACCGATCGGTGCGGTGCGACTGCCGCAGCACAAGATAGCCCTGCACCAGCACACTAATACTCCAAACAACCAATAGCCACCCAAATGCCTGCTCCCCAGTAGCCTGACTACTCACGAGTGTGACACTGTGCATACACAGCACCGCTGCACTGGCAATTGTCCCAACCGCACCAGCAATCACCCATGCCTCAAGCAATGGGCGGCGCAGCGGTGCAGACGCATCAGATGTGCCTGTGTGGCTATGTTGTTTTGCAGTAGTTGTAGCGATGGATTGCGTTGGCATGGGGTGGTTCTCCTCTGTTAGGCGGTGGCTTTGACACTTGGTTATTCGCGCTGGCTGTTTGCTACAAGAACCATACCAATGATGAGCATGATGATACATGGCACAATCAAGATCATGCCAGCGATCATAAAGATCAAGTGAATCATGCTGAAGAACGATAGTATTGACGTAAAGATCGTAGTACCTCGGCTTGTGCTACTCATCAGCATCAACGTCCCCGAAAACTGCGCAAGAGCCGGAAGCACAAATGCCGTCACAATCAGCCAGAGACCAACCCGCCGACGCCGCATCAAACGAGCATATGTTGTAGCGGACACATCAGGTGCAGTACGTGGCGCGGTGGTTCGCTTTGTACAGAGTAATAAGTACCAGAGATAGATGGAGCCAAACACAGCAATGACGGTACTTACCTGCATGACTGTGCTGTTTATCCACACAACCCCCTTTTGCCCGGGGCTCACAAAGAACAAATTGTATAGCCATTCACTTATGATGAGTGCGGCTGGGTTACCCGCCACTAGGAGCAAGGCGAGGAAGCGCTGCATATAATGATCTGTCCGGTGGAGTTGCATCAGTGTGCTGATCCCCTGCACCACTAAGCTCACGCTCCACATGAGGATGAGCCAACCAGCTACTCGCTCTGGTGGTGTGCGGTTCACCTGCCCCACCATCAGTGCACCATAGAAGCTCACCAGCGCAGCATACATCAGCATTCCTGCTGCCCCCGCTGCAATAAAGGCCTCCAGCACTGGCCGGCGGCGGGCTGTGGCGTGTTTAACAGGGGTAGCTGACGATGGCGATGTGTCCGTGCGGCTAGGTGATGTATTATCTACGACAGCTTGTGATTCGCTATTTGCTGGTACGTTGGCTAGCGCAACAGAGGTCGTATTTGCCTTTGTTGTCTTCTTTGCAACAGATCGTGATTGTTGTGATTTTTGTTTGGAACGCCGCATCGCGCGCTTCTTTGGGGATGATGTCGCTTGTGTCTCTGGCGCGGTGGGCGCTGCTGGGGTTAATTTTTTTCGTGGCATAGAACCGTCCTCCTCTGCCTAGTATACGCGCCTCTTCACCGTTTTGCCACATAAAAACATGCAATTGCCTCAAATGCAAAGACTAGTGCCAGCTCGTACCAGCCACCACGCCCCACCGAGCGCGCCCCAATCAGCAGCACTGGGGCTAGCGCCAGCACCGAGCCAAAATAATAACAACGCCGAAAGCTGAGCGTCACCGCTCGCCGCTGCGCCTCGGGCAGCCAACGCCGCAGCGCCGCCGCAATGCCCGCCAGCAGGTACGTTAGCAATCCGAGCATTACCACATAGCACAGCACAAAGACGAGGACGATCCCTAGGGGGTGAATCGTCGCTGGTGTGGTGGTCTGCAGCACAATAGCCAGCAGCACCGCTGCAGCCGCGCTCATACTGGCAAGCAGGATTCTTCGAGACATATCTATCACTATACCAAGCAATCCGCCTGGTGAGAAGCCCGAGCAGCCGCACAAAGCAACGCGCTTGCAGCGTCCTCTATAGATATATACTTAGGACGCCCGGCAGCCGCTACGGGCCGAGGTGCTCCACAGTGTGGAGCATGAGTGGTGCGCCTCTGGCATGCGCCGTATAGAACGAGGCCACCACGCGTCGACGCCAACGATGACAAAAGTACTTCTACTTGGGGGGTACTCTATAGTATTGGCGGAGCGCAGGCAGTGCCAAAGCTCAGCGCTGTGCTGCACTCTGCCGCTGCCTGGTGTGCGCCAATGGCGACGCCATGTTGGGTTATATAGGGTAAGCTTTTCCGTTTTTTCTTGGGTGTTTGTGTTTGTCAAAGCTTACTTCTACGTTAGCACAAGCGCTATGGTAAGTCAATGTGTTTTGCAGCTGAGCTGCAAAACCCTAGCAGGGCTTACGCTGTGGTTATTGCGTGCAGCACGCTTGGTTATGACGATCTTCGGCTTTGGCGCTCAGCAATGGGCATCGAGCCACTATTGCTGACGGCGGCTCAACCAACCCACAGGTCGTTCGCCGCTGCCATACATCGCACCAACGCAAAGCACAAGCGACATCACTATCATGCGAACTATCGCAAAACATTGCCTCGCCACGCCCTTTCTCCCCCACACGAACATCGGCGGCGCGCCCACCTCTCGCACCTCTGTGCTTTCGAGAGTTGTGCACAGGCGTTTTTGTTGTATATAGTGCAATAATTTTTTGTTCGTTTTTGGCTCTGTACTGTATGCTACCTCTGTTGTATTTCGTTGCTCGTGTTGTGTTTATAACACATATTTTGGGCGATGTGTGGTCGGTCTGTGTATATGTTCGATGTGGTATTTTTTACGCAAAAATATTGCCAAAAATCGTTGACACAAGCGGTTTTCTCCCATATCATAAGGGTAGCTTCTGAATAAAAAAATTATGCAGAGGCCAAAAATAAACAAACATACGAAAACTCCACATCCAAAAACAACCACTACTCGCAGGTGGTTGTTTTTTTGGCGAGAGAGTTTGGCTAGCACGCGACCCTTGGTGATACTTCGCAGCAGTGTTTGTGATTTGTACGATTTATATACTCACCCACAACACAACACTGTGAGATTCCAGCCTGGTCGACTCTCACTGCCACTCATCTGGCAGCGGTGGCAGCGGACTGTCATTTTGCGGTTTGCTGTAGAGCGTTACAAGGCATGGCCCAATTTGGCTAATCTCACCATCACGCACATGTACACCATGTATCATAGCGAACCGTGCTACTGGGTGCTGCTCAGCCCAAGCCGCACTAGCATCACCACCTTGTGAGTCCCGTGGAATATACGCCTCATCGTCGTACGGCGCGACGTCTGAGCGCCACTCAACAATGCTTAGGTTTCCTTTGGGCGCTTCATCCGACTCATATAACCCTACATTCACAAATCCGTTCGCCGTCAGTACACGATCAGACTCTTGAGCGAGAAGGGCTATTTTATTCTCAACTTCGCGACCAGTTTCATGCCCAAGCGCTGCTTGTGCGAGCCCTTTTATGCGCTCTATGCTACGCTTCCATAATTCGTTAACGTTTGATGGATATTCCTTGTGTGTCATAATACATACTATAATGCAACACACCTGTCATAATGTCAATAAAAAATCGCCCACGCTTGGTGAGCAATCATCTTCTATGTGGTGGAGCTGCCGGGTACTGCCCCCGGGTCCGCTTGGTGCCCTCGTATTCGTCTACGAACGTAGGTTTGTTTGCGTGTTTGACAACGCGAGGCCGATCAGAAACAAACCAAAAATACAGCCTATCGTTGCGCGGTATATGTCCTCTCCTCGTGCCGCTGCCACCAGGAGAGCAAGCAACATAGCTATGACACTATGAGATGCCCTGTTGCCATGCACCTCATAGCGATCGCCAGACTAAGCGGCGAGTGCAACCGCGGCGGTCTTGGAAGATGCGAAGATCTCCTCAACACTGCGGAATGCTGCTGCAACTTTATTTTTTGCAGTTATATCTATGCGTGTCGTGCATATCCGATTCGCAGAATACAATGACAAAGTCCAAACGTCGAACGCTATATCAGCCCCACGTCTCGTGTCTATTATAGCATGGTTTTGCCTATGTATCCTCACTCGAGCGCTTGAGCGTCAAGTTGGCCTATCGCCACACAAGAACAATCTAGAAGGCTAGCGATTTCTCCTCCCCTGGCAGTGTCATTTTCGTTGCTTATATTTGTATAGACAAATACTATCTCCTTATACACTCTCATGCTCATGCTCACCCTCCCCATACCTCCCTCCAGAACAAAAACAATTTGCACAGACCCTACCAATATGCTTAACTATAAACAGCATGAACAAAGTCGCAAAAATCAGGTCGGTTGCACCCGTGGGGTTCGCTGGCCATATGATTGACGTGGAGAGCGACATGACGAAGGGCCTGCCCGCCCTGCAGATCGTTGGCCTGGGCAACAAAGCCATCGACGAAGCACGCGAACGAGTGCGCAGCGCCATCACCAACTCCCTGCTGGAATATCCAGCCCAGCGCATCACCATCAACCTCGCGCCGGCCGAGCTACCCAAGGATGGCACACACTACGACCTGCCGATTGCCCTCGCCCTCCTGACGAGCAGCGGCCAGCTCCGGCCCGAGCAAGTGGCTGGCGCAGTCTTTGCTGGCGAGCTGGCGCTTGACGGCACACTCCGCCCGATCAAAGGTGCCATTACCATTGCCGAAGCAGCTCGTGATAATAATTACAACACTGTCTATTTGCCCACAGAGAATCTTGCCCAAGCTTCACTCGTATCAGGGGTGACGCTCTATGGTGTACCAGATCTTACAACACTCTTTCTCCACCTCAAGGGCGAAAAACCGCTGCCAATCTACCCGCCATCACCCACTGATGATAAACCAACAACATCTGCGCCATCACCCCTGCTCGACGATATCTACGGCCAAGCCCAAGCCAAGCGTGCCCTCACCATCGCCGCAGCGGGCCACCACAATATCCTCTTTACTGGGCCACCTGGCACCGGCAAGTCGATGCTGGCCAAGACGCTGCCCAGCCTCTTGCCACCTCTGACTCCAGATGAGCAGCTGGCAGTGACGAAGCTGCACAGCCTGGCTGGTCTCTCGCTCGACCAGAGTGTCCAGACGCGGCCATTTCGGGCGCCGCACCACACAGCAAGCCGCGCATCGCTGATTGGCGGTGGGACGGTACCGCAGCCTGGCGAGGTGAGCTTAGCCCACCTGGGCGTGCTCTTCCTTGATGAGTTGCCCGAATACCCACGCACGACGCTTGAGGTGCTGCGCCAGCCACTCGAGGACACTACAGTGACGGTCACCCGAGCACGAGGGCGTGCCACCTACCCGGCCGATTTTATGCTGGTGGCCACCATGAACCCCTGCCCCTGTGGCTACTACGGCGACCCAACACACGCCTGCACCTGCAGCAGCACACAGATCATCGCCTACCAGAAGCGTCTGTCTGGGCCACTGATGGATCGGATTGATATGATCATCCCCGTCAATCGCATCCCCACCGAGCAACTGCTCTCACACCGCACCACCACCGATCACGAGCAGCGCCATGCGATAGCCACCATCTCTACCGCCATTCGCGCCCAAGCCGCCCGCTACGGTAGCAGCGCTATGCGCAATAGCCGCCTCAGCTCGGCCCAGGTGCGGCGCTCTATCCCACTCTCGCCAGAGGTCAAGCAGTTCCTCGATGCTGCCAGCACCAAGCTTGGCCTCAGCCCGCGCGGTTACTTCAAAGTCATCAAGGTAGCCCAGACCATTGCCGATCTTGACGAAGCGCCGCACATCACCATTGCTCACGTCTCCGAGGCGTTGCAATATCGACAACCAGCGCCCATCAAAGCGTTGTAAAAATATCGTCGTGTATCTTACATCACATTCTACCTCTGTAATTCGCCATATATCAGTGAAATCTTGATAACTACGTGTGATTTACAACATTTGACAAATCATTCATCAGCCAGTCATACTAGAGCCATGCAAGCAAACTACTCCAACCAACCCCTCCACTACCCTACTCCAGGCCAATCAGCGATCTTCCTCGCTGGCCCCACCCCACGCTTCGATGAAGCATCGCAGCAGCTCATCTCTGCATCGTGGCGGCCCGAGGCCGTGCGAATATTTGCAGCGCTAGGCTATGACGGGATCGTCTATGCACCAGAGAATCACGATGCCTCGCCCCAACGCGAGCTCGATCTCCTCAAGCAAGCACGCTGGGAGTGGGAAGCGCTCGACGCAGCAACAGTGGTGCTCTTTTGGGTGCCACGGGTGATCGACCGGTCGCTACCCACACTGGGCATGCCCGCCTTTACCACCAATGTAGAATTTGGCCTTCATATCGGCAAGAACCCCGCCAAGGTCGTCTACGGCCATCCAGAGGGCGCTCCCAAGACGCGCTACCTCGACGCGCTCTACACCGAGCACACTGGGCGGCAGCCAGGCACAACACTCGAAGAGACGATCACGCAGGCAATTGCCTGTGCTCGGGCGCTGCAAGCGCAGGACAATTAGCCGCTCATCTACATCTCGCCCTACCGGTTTCTCACATTTCCTTTGGTGGGGTTGGTAGGGTGTGAGGCTCGTTATTTATAAGCGCACAAAAGAGAAAACACTGTCAACCAAGGGGCTTTCATTCTCATAACCCCACCTGTAGCGTCTCTCACCGAGCAATCGCTGCAAAAAATCACCAAACTGCAGCATATTTTATTTGCCTTTTGCTGCGACATCTGGTAAACTTTTGGGGAGTCAATTCGTTTTAAGCTCAAGCAAAGGAGAGCACAATCAAATCAACCACCCGCATCAACGAAGCCATCCGCGCACGCGAGCTGCGCGTCATTGGCGAAAGCGGCGAACAACTTGGCATCATGAGCCGGCAGGCAGCCCTGGATAAGGCGCGGCAAGCTGGCGTAGACTTGGTGGAGTTTTCGCCCAATGCTAGCCCACCCGTTGTGAAGATCATCGATTGGGGCAAATATCAGTACCAAAAGATGAAGGAGCAGCAGCGCAACCGGCGAAGCAACAAAGCCAATGAGCTCAAGCAGATGCGTTTTGGTCTAAAGATTGGTGCTAATGATCTGGAGATCAAGCTACGCAAGATTCGCAAATTCCTGGCTGAGGGGCACAAGGTCAAGGTTTTGATCTTTTTCCGCGGCCGCGAGATGGCGCATCGCGAGCTTGGCTACAACCTGATTAGCCAGGTCGTCTCCGCCCTTGAGGACGAAGCGATTGTCGAGCAAAAACCACTGATGGCTGGGCGCAACCTCAGCATCGTAATAAGGAGTAAGTAATGCCAAAACTCAAGACCCACAAGGGCACTGCTAAGCGCATTAAGCTAACCAGTACCGGCAAACTGACCCGTCGGCGTGCCTTCGGAAACCACATGCTCTCCAAGAAGAGCAAATCGCGCAAGCGCAATATCAACACCCCTGCTACCATCACCGGTGGTATGGCCAAAAATGCTAAACGAGCCTTAGGAGTCTAACATATGCGCGTCAAACGAGGAACAACCGCCCACGCTCGCCACGCCAAGATGCTGCGAGCCGCCAAAGGAATGCAACACAATCGCACCCGGAGCTTCCGCCTTGCCAAGCAAGGGGTAATCCGGGCTCTGCAATACGCCTACCGCGACCGCCGCAACCGCAAGCGCGACCTGCGCCAGTTGTGGATCACCCGCATCAACGCTGCCGCCCGGCAAAATGGCACCACCTATGGCCGCCTGATTGCCGACATCAAGGCTGCTGGTGTGGCGCTCGACCGCAAGGTTCTCGCCGAGCTCGCCGTCAACGAGCCACAGGCTTTTGCTGCTGTCGTGAAGCAGGTTACTCGCAAGTAGTGTAGCAATTTATACGACGTTGTGAAGAATACACACCTCCGTCACAGAGGTGTGTATTTATTTGTAGATGAGCGGCAACTTGCTGGAGTATAGTATTTCTCCTGTACCATTTCATTTCTGCAGCCTCCTCATCGCACCGAAAATGTTCCGGCCAGATGAATCACAGAGCTTATCCGTCACCACAGTTGCTGGCCTTCTAGAATATTTTCTTGTTCGGCGAGGAGGTTGAGAAAATAACAAAGCTCCAAAGTTGGAGCTAACACATCATACCATAAAGCAGCCTATCGATAAGCCGGGTTCTGTCGTGGATGATCATCTATCTAGTTTGCAAATTGCTCTGCAAATCGAGCGGTTAGCGATAGCCACAAGCGGATCACTCATCCGTGGCTATCTCCTTGCAGCCGACAGGGTTTACCTCCGCGGCATGTCACCATGCAGCGCTGTGAGCTCTTACCTCACTCCTTTCACCCTTACCCCGCTACTCGAGCGCTACTGCGCACGAGTATTGGTGTTGCGGAGCGGTATCGTTTCTGTGGCACTTTCCCTAGGGTTGCCCCCGGTCGCCGTTAGCGACTGTCGTATCCTGTGCTGCCCGGACTTTCCTCTTGCCAAAGGCAAGCGATCATCTAATAGACTGCCTCCCTATTATAGCATAAGGGATTTATGATACGTGGATGTCAAAACCTTCATCTTCAGTGCAGGGCCCTCTCCATCACTTCATCTGATGGAGTGTGCTAATCGGTTGTAATAACCGATTAGCAGCCTTGGCGGCAAGAGGTCGATACTTGGGGAGTATCGACCCTTATAGCGTTCTATCGGAGGGAATGATGAAGAGGAGCTGTGTGATACTCTTAGCCTTCAACCATCAAAAAATCCCAGACTCACCCCGGGCGCTTGATATTCCCCTGCATGATGCAAGGTGGGTTTCCTCATCCATACCCACGGGTATGGTGAATGTTGGAATCCCTATCATATGATGTTAGGAAAATCATACACGCCCGATATTTGTCTGGGACACTCTTAGTATACCACAGAATGATAAGCAGCGTCACATTTGCGGTGTTGTGAGATCCTCATACCCTCATCCTTGGTGCTAAACAAGTCAATACCCACTGAATATTAGCCTCTTGTATTGGCGATGGGGATATCAAAACGAATGACGGATATTCTAAAATATGGGTACAGATAAGACATTACCATCCAGCTCTTATCAAGCTAGCTTATTTCCGAGCCCCACGTAACCCCCCTTTTTTAAAGCAAATCCTAACCAAGCGACACGCCAAACACCAGCGAGAAAAGCTGCAAGATACCCCTGATAGCTGCCATCATCACATTGCCAATAGCCGAGCTACCGACCAATACCAGTACAAAGACCAGCACCACGCCGTACTGCTCCACCACCTCCATGCCGCGGCGCACAAACTCCGGTGCCAAAGCATACAGCACACGCGAACCATCGAGCGGTGGGATCGGCAGCATATTAAAGACAAAGAAACCAAGATTCACACTCACTGCCGTAGCAAGTAGCGGCTGCACTGCTGGCCCAGCGACCGTCGCATATAGACCAAAACAGATGAAGGCAATGACAAAGTTCGTCAGTGGTCCAGCGAGCCCCACCAGCGCTGCGCCCCACTCGTCACCACGCACTCGCTCGGGGTTGTATGGTACTGGCTTGGCCCCACCAAACACTGGTAGGCCCAGCAATGCCAAGCTCAGCGGCAAGAGGATGGTCAAGAATGGATCGATATGATGCACCGGATTGAGCGTCAAACGCCCCTGCTCCTTGGCCGTATCATCGCCCAGCCAGTACGCCACAAAGCCATGCATCGCCTCGTGCAGTGTCATTGAGATAAGAATAACAACAAGGACGATAGTGAGGTGAGCGATATCAATATGCATTTCTTTATTGTACCATCACCACTCGCCGTGCCCAAGGCTTTGCCTTGCTATGTAGCGTCATATATACTGGTACTATGTCTATAATCACCTACCATACCGACACCAAGCCGATCGACCATATCGAGATCACCGAGCCTACGCAGTGCCGCCATGTACTCGAGGATATCGCACAGCACGCGCTCAGCCTTGCCAGCACACTCCAACCAGCAGACGAGGACACGATAGAATTACCAGCATCAATGCGAAAATACAGTAAATATTACAATGATGTAGAGAGTACAACCGTTGTTACCACTGTTGATTCTCATCAAACAACACTTGATGCCACACGCCACACTGGCCACAATAGCATCAGTTGGAACGTCTTTATCGACCAGCCGCTGCCACAACCAACCACCCTCGCACAGGTGTGTACACTGGTGCAAGCAGAGCAGCCAGACTACGCAACCGCTAGCTGGCAACCTCGCAATGCAGATGGCTCAGACCGGCACATCATGGTCTTTGCCTCGCCTAGCAGTGTGCGAATCAACCTCCTGCGGCATACTGGTAGCGATACGCAGCGGCTCCCCATCGATGACCCGCAAGCAATTATCGATGAAGTATTTGGCAAGTAATACCATAGACTCGAAGCCCAAAAGCACTCCTACACTCCTACCCCACTATGGTAAACGAAAATATCTGGAGGCTAGCGACATGGCAAGCAGACAAGCTTTGTGGTATATTCTAGCTAGAACATTTTCGGTGCGGTAATTCTGCTGTAATAGCGGATAGATGCCTCAGCACTCCACCTTGACATTGCCTCCTTGGCAGCGTATACTAATACAGATTGTAATAATATAAGTGAATAAGTGGAATAAGAATATGGCAGCACGATGTGAACTGACTGGCAAGGGTAAGCAATTCGGCAACAATGTGAGCTTCTCGTTGCGACGCACCAAGCGAGTCTTCAAACCAAACCTTCAGAAAAAGACCTTCGTTGTCGATGGGCAAAAGGTCACCATGGTTCTCTCGACCAAGGCGATCCGTACCCTCAAGAAGAAAGGCCTGCTCACTAGCGCCAAGACAAAGGCCAAGGCTGCGGCGTAGTCGCCCTAAGTAAACGACACCTGTAAAAATATCCCCTTTATAGGGGATATTTTGGTGGTTACTTCGCTTTATCTAGCTCAGCGATCGTTGCGAGCACACCAGCGAACTGCCGAGCAAACTCTGGCCGCAGCACCAGTACACGCTGGGTGCCAACCGCTTCACTAGTGACAATGCCTGCTTCGCGCAGGACTTTGCAGTGGTGCGAGACAGTCGAGAGTGAGAGATTATGATCGATCTGGCTGCAGCCCAGCCGCCCCTCCGCAGCCAAGCGGCGGACAATCCGCAGCCGCAGCGGATCGGACAGGGCGGCAAAGACATGCTCTGGTGCGAGTGCGTCAGTTGGGGTATTTTGTTGGGATGTCATTTCCTTTGTATTGTCTCATACCTGCTGGTCATTGCCAAGGCAAGCACTACCACACCGGCCGCTATGAGCGGAATGGCCTGCGCTGGCTGGCTACTAATAATCGCACCGCCTAGCATACCACCAAAGCCTTGACCAATGTAAATACTGGATGAATTGAGTGAAAGATTTAGCTGAGCCCGTTCTGGAGCAAGCGCAATGACGCGGTATTGCTGAGCAATCGTGGCAATCCACGCACTAGCCGTCCATAATAGCACACTGCCACCAACGAGCCCAAGCGCACCTGGCATCCCAGCCGCCACACCAAGCAAAGCAAGCGCCAACGCAAAGGCAAGCATTGCCCAGCGGGCCAGCCAAATGTGGGCAAAACGATCGGTCAGCCAGCCGCCTAGCACACCACCCAGGAGTGAGCCCACACCAAAGATGAGCAAAATCCAGCTAAAGTACTCATGCAGGCCTGCCTGCTGTACCACTGCACTCAGATACGAAATCACGCTGGTGCCAGCGACAAATATCACTACCGTTACCAATAATGTCAGTGCAACGTGGCGATTCGCCAGGCCTGCTACTAATGTGCGAATCGTTGGTACCTGCTGCGCTGGCTGTGCCTCACGTGCCCGAATGCCCAGTATGATGCCACACAACACCAGCACGGCAGCCACCGCCATTGCCCAAAACAGCGTATGGTAGCCATAGCGCTCCCCCATAACCGAGCCCAGCGGCACAGCGAGCACCGTTGCCATCGTCATACCTGTTGTAACGACGGAGATTGCCTTGCCACGATGCTTGGCCGGGGCAAGGCTGGTTGCCAAAGCCATCGCCGTTGGCATCATCATGGCTGAGCCCAAGGCTGCCATCACTCGAGCCACCATCATCCATACAAATGACGACGCGAGCGCTGCTACTCCATTACCAATTGCAAATATCGCTAGTGCTAGCACCAAGGTCGACCGCCGATTGCGCCGCCCCATCAGCATGCCATACAGTGGTGCCGCCAATGCATACACCCACGCAAACACCGTTACCAAGAAGCCAGTCTGCCCCAGCGACACCCCCAGTTGCTGCGCCACCTGTGGCAATACCGCTGCCAGCATAAAGCCATCCGCTCCAATCACGAAGGCTCCCAGCGCTAGCACCGCAATCTTACCCCACGGCGTGGTTGGTTGTTGTTCCATAAAACCGTTCCTTTCTTCGATACAAATCGAAATAATAGTAATATTTCGAAGTGTATCGAATTTAGTGTGCTGTGTCAAATCGACCATGTTATGGCGATTATTTCACTATAAATCTCACAAATCCTCATCACTGTCTCGCACTCATTTCTTGAGAAACCTATAGAGACTGGCCCCATCTTGCTCATCGATCCACCAACACTCATGCCGACTACAACTAATATTCATACCCCACCAGATAAAACAGTGAGGAGAAAAACGGAGTAGAGATATATCATAAAAAACCAGCCTCTCTATGAGGCTGGTTGCGCTTGGGGTATACTAGTCTTAGCTTCGAGCCAGCTCAAACACCGTCAGCACTTCGGGCAGGTTGCTCACTGCTTTGATTTTGAGCTTGGGCTTTTGCTCGACTGGCGCACCAAGCTCCTTCTCAAAGACCTCCACTGTGTCTTGCGGCACTTCGTACTGCAGCGCGCTATCGGCATAGTGGACGGGCACCACCACTCGTGGCTCGATCTTGCGAATAATAGCGGCAGCACTTGTCGCATCCAGCGTGTAACCATAGCCACCCACTGGAATAATGACAATGTCGATCACCCCCAGCGCCTCGAGCTGAGCGTCAGTCAGCTCTGGTGCGATGTTGCCAATCACCGCAATGCGAATATCACCACACTCAATGCGATATACCGTAGAGAGCTGCTCACTCTCTGGCGTGTCGATGTGGCGCGTGGCTGCAATGCCGCGGATGGTATAGTCGCCCACCTCATACTCGCCAGGCTGGTCGATGATAAGGCGCGCCTCGGGGTTAGCCACCACAAAGCGCTCTTCGGTCGCAAGCTCTACTGCGTCCTTCGTCTTGGCGTCCTTCAGGCCTAGCAGCGATAGCTTGGGGTCAACTGTCAATGTGGTTTTCTTCGTCGTAATGATGACTGTGTTGCCGCCTTTGTATTCGATATCAAGCATGGTTCTCTCCTTCGTCTTCTTTTAATATATTATCAACGTCTACCAATACGGTATGCTTGTTGGTCAGAATGGTGGTAATAAAGCGGTCGCGCACGCTCAGCCGGTAATAGAACTCGTCGTAGCTCAGGATGCTATACGTTAGCTCGCGCCCCTCTTGCCGCTCGATAACCGCCACCACGCTGCGCACCTTGGTGGCTGAGAGGTTGCCCACCAGCAGCAGGTCAATCGTACTGGCAGACCCCTTCACCAACGCCCCCGCCGCAATCGCCACACGCAGGCGCGGCAGCTGCATAATCGCATCTTGCCAAGCCGGCCGGTAGCCCGACTTGTTCTTGGCTGGAGCGATTTTTTGATCGGCAAAGATGACGCGCAGTGGTGGATAATATTCGTACTGCTGGTTTACTTCGTAGTACAATTTGTTATCCACGCTGTCGCTCGTAATGATCCCCACCTCCAGCATATTGAGCAGCTCACGGCGCACCGAATTAATTTGCTCATTAATCAGCCGCGTAATCTCGCGCACATAAAATGCCTTTCCTGGATTGTTCAAGAAAAGGTGGAGCAACTTCACACGAGTTTTTGATCCAAACAGTGCATCTATCATTACGGTCACCAACTAGATTTATGGTATCACATCTGGTGCGCTTGCGCGAGCACCCGATCAAGGTAGGCCTCAGCATCCTCAAGGTCACACCATACGATATCGGGATTGCGCCGCAGCCAGGTCATTTGCCGCTTGGCCAGGTGCCAGTCTGCTGTGCAAAATGCCGCTTTGGCTTGCTCAAGCGTATACTCGCCCTGTTGTAATTTACGTACAATTGGGTAGATATTCCCCGTCATAGCCTCACTCTCCCAGCCATAGTGGGCAGCTAGTTCCGTTGCTTCCTGCACAACACCATGCGCAAAAAGCTGCTCTGTCCGCTCAGCAATGCGTCTGCGCAGCACATCACGCGGCGTTGCAATACCCACAACATAGGTATTTTTATCAACATGCGCTGACCTCTGTAACTGTTGTCCTTCTCGCACTATTGTATTAATGACATGACGTTTGTTGTATTTATTACTAGGTAATTCTATGTTGTGTTCTCTACAATGTTCGTGCAAAGTTTCTATAGAATAGCCCTGTAGCTGCTGCATAAGCTTTTTGTTCACTACCGGAAATTGAAATTTATACAACACTGCATCGACGTAGAGGCCCGTCCCACCGACGAGAAACGGGATGCGCCCACGCTGGCGAATAGCTGCAATCTGCCGATTGGCATAACGCTGAAAATCCACGACTGTGTAGCGCTGGCCCGGCTCCACCAAGTCGAGCCCCCAGTGTGGCACGAGAGCTTGCTCATCCGGCGACGGCTTGGCAGTGCCAATATCCATGCCCTTGTAGATGGTGCGCGAATCGGCGCAAATAATCTCACCACCATACTGCCTCGCAAGGCGAATCGCCAGGCTGGTCTTGCCACTGGCAGTCGGCCCAACGATGGCAATGAGCGGCAGAGTAGTAGGCGCGAGAGGCGGTGTGTTATTTTTTGTGAGCATGCGAGCTGTCTTTCAGATTATCATGCAGCGTGGCACGTGGCCGCCAGCGGCGCTGCGCAAAATCGACCACGCGGTATGAGTCATCACACTGAATCCCATCGTGCTCAAGCAATTGCCGCTGCACCGCCTGCCCACCCGGAAAGCCAACCGCAAGACCTCCCTTGCAATTCACAAGTCTATGCCAGGGCAGCTCCTCCGGCCCGCCATGAGCAATCTCCCCCACGCGCCGAGCAGCGTATGGATGGCCGGCAAAAGCCGCCAAGTCACCATAGGTCGTCACTTTATCATCCGGCAGCTGTGCCATCAGCTCGTAGACGGCATCACGCAGGCTCATCGCTGGCAAGTCGCTCAATTGCCACCTCCACTTCGTACCAATTTGCGCAGCGCACCACCCCAGCTGGCAGTGTTGCAGCTTGATTCCAGGCATAATCGCCAAAGAGCAGCGCGTTGCGGCCATGCGCTGCCACTGCTTGGCAGTGCTTGAGCTGGTCGTCTATCAGCACATCGGCGTTGATTTGCGTCATCAACTCTGCCTTCGTGGCACGGTGCGAATCATTAGTTAACTCATCCCAAATACCCGAGAAATAAACTGCCGTGCTCGCAAAGATACCTGGAAAATGCTCGTCGATCCAAGCTATTGTATCACCCTTTACTTGTAGGCAGCGTGACGTTGCAATCATCAGATGATGGTGTTGCGCCAAATGCTCTAGCACCTCCAGCGCTCCACCAATGTGCCCATAGCCCGCGCTTAGGCTCGTGCTCACAATCTCGGCAGTGCGACGTTCCACCTCAGCATTATCCACCTGCCACATCTTGGCCCAGTGCTCATCATAATCATCGACCGTCAGGTTCGTCCCCCAGCGCTGGTTGCTAAAGGCGACGATGCCAGCGGCATTCTCCGCCAGCACGTCGTCGATATCCACAGCAATGCGCAGGCGGCGCATTAGCTCAGCCCCTCTAGGTACGCTGCTAGCTCATCCAGCGGCACTGTCGTCTCGCCCTGCTGGGTGCGCACACTTACCTGGCGGTTGGCTTTGTCGCGTGGGCCAACGATAATCTGCACCGGAATTTTTACAACAGTAGCTTCGCGGATCTTTTTGCCAAGCGATTCATTGCGCATATCTGTTGTATATCTTACCTCGTTGTATTTTATAGGACGCATCAATACCACTGTTTTGAGCACCGATGTGATTTCATCAACATAGTCTTCTACGGTGTTGTTAATTGTGAGAATACGAACTTGCTCAGGCGCAATCCAGAAGGGGAACCACCCCGCCGTGTGCTCAATAAAGACGCTCAGGAAGCGCTCGATCGAGCCCAGCAGCGCGCTATGAATCATCACGGGCCGAGCCATCTCACCCGCTTCATCGGTGTATTCGAGGCCAAAGCGCTCAGGCTGGACGAAGTCGAGCTGCACCGTCGCCACCTGGTGCTCGCGGCCAATCGCATCCGTCGCCATGAAGTCGATCTTCGGCCCATAAAAGGCTGCCTCACCCTCCTGCTCGAAATAGTCCAGCTGCTTAGCCATCACAGCTGCCTTGAGCTGAGCCTGGGCCGATTGCCACAATTCTGGTGCCCCAAGGTAGCCCTCACCCTCATCGCGATAACTCAGGCGGACACGCAGCTTCATCCCAACAATGTGGTACAGCTCCTCGGCGCAGGCCAGCAAATTACTCATCTCCTGCTCGATCTGATCCGGCCGGCAAAACACATGGCTATCATCCTGCGTCAGTGAGCGCACCCGGCTCAGGCCGCCCAGCTCGCCAGTTTTTTCGTCGCGGTAGTCGGTCGTTGTCTCGAGGTAGCGCACCGGCATATCACGGTAGCTCCGTGGCTGGCTGGCAAAAATCTGCGTGTGGTGTGGGCAGTTCATCGGCTTGAGGGCCATCTTGTCGCTCGTCTCTTGGCTCGTCACGAGAAAGAGCTCGTCGCCAAACTTCGCCCAGTGCCCACTCGTCTCGTACAGATCCTTCTTGGTAATGTGCGGCGTCCAAACTTTGGCAAAGCCGTATTTCTCGCGCAGCTGGTTAGAGAGCTGCGCTGCTTTATCGCGCAAGATCGTGCCACGCGGTGTAAAGAGTGGCAAACCCACCCCCACCAGTGGCGACATTGTGTAGAGGTCAAGCTCTTTGCCAAGCTTACGGTGGTCGCGCTTTTTGGCTTCTTCGCGCATCTGTAGGTAGCTATCAAGCTCCGCTTGTGTTGCAAAGGCCACGCCATAGAGCCGCTGCATCTGCGGCCGGGTCTCGTCGCCCCGCCAGTAGGCACCAGCCACGCGCAGCAGCTTGAAGGCCCCCACCTTGCCCGTGCTCTCCACGTGCCCGCCACGGCACAGATCGGTGTAATCGCCCTGAGAGTAGAGTGATACCGTCTCTACCTTGCTCTCGCCTTCTGCGGCGCTACCAAGGGCCTCTCCAGCCAATTCTTTGGCAATGGTTGTCCCCGAGCGCTTTAGGTCATTGAGCAACTCAACTTTATATGGCTGATCTGTCTCCTTCGCCCAAGCAATCGCCTCATCTACCGGCACATCGCGGCGTGTAAAGGGTAGATCGCGAGCAATGATGCGCCGCATCTCCTTCTCGATTTTGCCAAAATCTGCCTCAGATATCGTCACATCACCAAGGTCAATGTCATAATAGAACCCCTGCTCGATGGCTGGCCCCACGCCAAACTTCGCCTGTGGCCACAAATGCTGGACGGCTTGCGCCATGATATGCGCCAAGCTGTGGCGCATTGCTTGCTGCTCGTTGTTCATTGCTTTGTTTGCTCATCACCTTCTCTGCTGCGCACTGGCAGCCAGAAGCCGACTCGCTCCTCCTTGTATATAAATTATTTTGATAAAAATAAAAACATGCGTCCTGGCACGGATATACTCCATCCGACCAATCTCGCATGTCTCGGGCCGCTTGCACACAAACGGCGGTTCCACCGGACTTCTTGGCGCTTGCCGCCAAGCACTCATGACGCAACGTTCTCGCACATCACGACAACCCACGAAGCTCGGGAGGCTGGTGAGGCCCCGTCAGCACTTACCGTCTATTGTATAACGAGAGTGGGGGTGGGTGCAAATAGTGTCAGCCTCAACCTCTCCCAACTACATCGCCCTCACGGCAGACCCATCGCGCAAGAAAATATCTGGAGGCCAGTGGCTGTGGGGGCGGATAAGCTCTGTGATTCATCTGGCCGGAACATTTTCGGTGTGATGGGTTTGTTGTGAGGGCGAAGATGATAAGTTTGCACGTTCAGGTATGTGTCCCATGTACCCTTGCCCTCCCCTGCATCTTCTGCTACAATACACGTGTCGGGCGATTAGCTCATTTGGCTAGAGCGCTTCATTGACGTTGAAGAGGTGAGAGGTTCGAATCCTCTATTGCCCACCATTTCGGTCTATTTGCCAGTGCACCATGTCGGTCTGTAAGGTGCGCTGGCGCGAAAGCACTTACTACTACAGTAAGTGCTTTTTGTTATGACAAAGCCTCGCCAATATTGCTTCGCTCCCCGCCCACACCACAAACTTGCAAAACGCAAGCCTTGATGCTACGCTAAAGGCATGACACGAACAGCTCACAAACGCTCAGCCTGCCCCATTAGCTACAGCCTCGACCTTTTTGGCGACAAATGGACGCTCCTTATCATGCGTGACGTGCTGCTCTTTGGGCGCTGCTACTTCCGCGAATTCGCACGCGATGAGCGCATTGCGAGCAATATTTTGGCCGATCGCTTGGCGCGGTTAGAATCGGCTGGCTTGCTTGATAAGCAACGCGATCCACTCCAAGGCAATCAATACATTTATAGCCCAACAGACAACAGCTGGCAGCTCTTGCCACTGCTCGTCGAGCTGCTCTTTTGGGGCGCCTGTGCCGACCCACATGCTGCCGTGAGCGACGACTATCGTGCCACCATCGCCCACGAAAAAGATTTGCTCAAACAAGAAATCATGCTTGCCGCAAAAACCGGCACCTTCGTCGACTACTACCACAACACTATGGGTATACAGAGGTAGAACCTCTCACAAAAATTGATATATAGTAAAAACATGTACTATATTTTAGTTGCAAATTGCAAGTGATGTACCCTGCTTGGCATCTCTACTTTTCCTCATGAGCCTACCTGCCGCACTCCTACAAATTCACATTGTATGAATTATAACAAAAAATATTCACATAATAGCGTCTTCTCGTCGCCATCTATCATTCGCTCACAAGCGCCTTGTTGTCGTCGCAATCAACCATGACTGTAGTCCTTCAGCCCATCATATCGCTTGCAGATTACAAGTAAAATGACGCGCCATGTCGCAGTCTATTTGCTGGTTTATTATGAACAAAATATGGGCGAATTCACACACTGCGCCACACTCACCCAGACCACCTGCCTAGCCCAAGAAATCGCTCACACCATCATCAAATTCACGCATCAACTATGCAATATAAAGCATATGCTTATCAATATTACACACTATCTGCACACTCCTCTCCATTATCTCTACGAATGAAACAGTAAAAACAGCGCCTGCAAATGAAAATTTGGTGTATATATTCACATCACTCATACATCCTGTCGCTAAGCTATCACAAGTTCGCCCGCTCCAGACTATTGTGTCCTAAGCAGTATAAAGAAACCTGGCATGCCACCACTTTTTTGAGCGCCCAACCCTTTTCACAGCACCACCTAGCAGGCATAGCTGTGGTTTTTCACCTAATATTCATCCACACCACTTCATTAGTTATCCACATTGCCTATGGTCATTTTGCTGCCCGTCGTATGCGTTTGGTGATATAATGCGCGCGCAGTTTGCATTTGTATTTTGATATTTTTGTAGCATAACATGTATTTTGATAAGCTGGCCTCTGTAAAATTTCATCAGAACCCTTTGCGCTCTACACTCTCCCGTTTTGATTTCCATCACACTTTCGAAATATTGAACCGTAGCAGGCACGAAATCCACTTTCCAAAGTTTTCTGGAAAATATGACAGAAAAATATCCTACCCTCAACTGACGGGTTGTAATTTTAATACCATCATAGTACTATTCTACTGTTATGCATGGACAGAATTCCAAAGTTAGGTTTCCTTTTCGAGTCAATGGCTGCACTGTCATAGAACAATATACTGGTTCGGATTGGAAGTTTGGTGACGATTACTTTAACACGAATGATTTATTTGTTCCTGTATATCCTAAGAACAAGCCTGCTGATTTTGATCATTCAGAGACATTTGGTAGCAGAGACACGCCGTGGTATATTAAGGTGTCTCTAAACGTCTTCCCCGAATCAAAGGAAATTCGAGACGCTTTATATACGTTATCTACATCGTTCTTTGAGGGAAACGACTGGTGTATGGTGGTGTGTTCACCATCCTTTCTCGAGGATAGTGCCCGTAAGATATCGTTGGATCCGGTACTGAAACAGTATCCTGGGGTAAAACCTCTTGTACTGGAGTGGCTCGATCTAACGGCAATCTATGACTTTGCTCAAGATGTTCTTCTCGATGCAGATGTTTGGCCTTCTATTGATCACCCATACGGTGACTACGGTAGCTCTAATAGCTGTATTGGAAATTACATTTTTGACGACACTGACTTCGGTTACCTAAGCGATGAAGAACTAGACAGGCCATTCCGAGGACAAGAAATAGTCGTTGATGATGTCATATCGACATAGACTATTGCGGCTATATTTGTAATATGCTAATTTGCTATACCTACAAGCACGCGTAGCCTATTGGATTGACGGTATTTATTTACTTTATTTACTCTTTCTTACGCTGCTTCTTAGCGGCTTTTTGGGCTTGTTTGGCGGCTTTGGCACGGTCGCGCGAGCCGGTAGTGGCCTTGACGGTTACGTCAAATTTGTCGAGGTAGCGACCAAACGCCAGGTGCGTCTGGGCATTAAAGGCACCAATCGCACTAAAGCAAATGGACGTGACGGGCATAAGAATCCACTGCGCCACCATAGCAAAGCTGCGCCGGCGCTTGTAGCGCTCAGGGCGAGGCGGCAACATCTTAAGCATCAAGAAGACGGTGATAAAGATACCGACCATCGCGAAGCGCTGCAAATTACTAATTACCTCGGGCAACATATGCACCGCATAGCTGCGTGATGATTCTTGGTTAATCAACAGTGGCACCCACCCACCAAAGGTCACCAAAAAAGCCATTACTGCCAGCGTCACGTGCCCATCAAGTAAGCGCATGAAGCGGGCAAACACCTCGGCAAATGGCACATTGCGCCGCCGCGTAAAGGTGCGTATTGCGACATACGGGATATCCGACGCGCCATAACTCCAGCGCCGAAGCTGCTTAAACTGCGCCACCACTGTCCCCCAGAAGGTGTTGTCCATCACGGCATCTTGGTAGATCGGCACATGGATGGGCAAAACACTGTAGTCTCCCGCAAAGTAGAAGTAGCTGCGCCAGTACTGGTGGCCATCTTCCACAATGCTGCGCGTGCTCCAGAAGTTCATCTCCACCAGCGCGTCCATTGGCTGTGAGTGCGAGGCAAAGTTGCGCAACGTGTGGGGGCGCATACTGCTGATGATCGTCCAGAAGGAATTACCCGTCGCAATCACCCGCATCGGCGCTGGGGCATCCCAGATGTTACCGAAGTATAGTGCTATCGGCTGGTACGACAGACGCTTGCGCTCGGGGTGAACGATATACTCATACGCCACATAGTCGAAGTATGATGGATATGGGCGGTTGTCGCTGTCGAGTGTGGTGATCATCACATCACTGTAGGTAATCCCCTGCTCGTCACAATAGCGCTGGAGCTGCTTACCAGCATAGGTGATGTTACCGCCCTTACCAATTACCTCATTAGGCATGTCCTTAGGGTGCATGATAGTCTGGAAGGTGAAAAACACATCACCATACTCCTGCTGGAGGCGAGCGGCTGTGCGGGCAATATCTACCCCACCACGCTCCTCGTAGGCAAGGACAAGGATGATCTGTTTGTTGTTGTATGTTGTATTCTTAACTGACTCGATGGTAGGCTGCAAGACATCATACGACTCGTTGTACGCCGCCACAATCACTGCTTGATAGAGTTGCGATGGTCGCGGGAAGCTCGCTGAGTCGGCCGCCATAAGGCGGAGATTCTCGCGATGCTCTTGGGCATGGAACTCACGCTGGTGCCGCCTAGGTAGTGGCTGCTGCTGGATGGCAGCATAGCTTGCTACTGGGTCTTCGAGCTGCTCCAGGCGCTGCCGCCAATCCACCATCTGTGCCTTCTCCAGCTGGTGATGGCCTGTCAGTGTACGATAGGCAATGCCAACCGAGCGGACAATCACACTCATCACCAAGACGAGGAGGTAGATAGACGCCCACAGTGGGTTAACCAAAGACAAAATGATAAACAAAATCAGCATCCCATAGCTCAAGAATGCTGGGAGAATTTCAAATAATCGGTAGAGGAGAGTGCGCTTGCCCATAGGCAGCTCGAGATCGTTGTGGTTCATTTATCGATACGCCAGGTGCATTACTGCTAATCCATACGAGGCAGCAACCAGCAGCACCAATACTGCTGCCGCCCCCACAAAAAGCGCTGTCTGGCGGCGCTGCAGACTATACAGTTTAACCATCAGGCCAATGTGCACCACCATTACCAGCGCACCAAACAACACAAAACTGAGTAAATAATACCAATAACTCTTATAAAAATGTGCCTCGCCAAAGGCGGTGTAGCGCACGTAGACCTGCACATCGCGCACCTGCAGCGTGAAGCCCATCACCAGCATATAGATGATGCCCGCAACAAACACACCAATCAGCGCCGCAAAGAATGGCCGATCGGCTGCAATCGTGCGGAGAGGGGTACGCAGAAAATCCTTCTTCTCTTTGGTCATAAACAAAATGGAGCCGCTGACCGGACTCGAACCGGTGACCTACGCTTTACGAAAGCGCCGCTCTACCAACTGAGCTACAGCGGCATCACCGCTATATTATACTAGAGGCGAGGCGAAAATGGAAGGTAGCGCGGCGGGATAGCCTGTAGATCAGCGACCTCGCTGCAGCGTGGTGCGCTTTGCGAGAGTGCTGTGGCTGAGGACACGATGGTGGTACTCTCCTCTTCGCTCCTACCTGCTTAGTGGATGGTCTTCGTATGAGTCCTGACCTGACATCATTACGCTGAGGTAATTTCTGTGCTAACTCAAACTGCCGTAGTGAGTGGCTAGCGATTTTTCTTACAATACGTTCAAGACCGTCACTCTCCTGGCGTTAGCTCCACCTCCCTACACTTCATCCGATGGAGTGTGAAAACTCGTTGTAATAACGAGTTTTCAGCCCTGGCGTCAAGAGGTCGATATCCAGTGAATATCGACCCTTATAGTGTTCCATCGGAGGGAGTGTGGGAGGGGTGAGCGTAATACAAGACTAAGGTTGGACGATTCCTTACAAACCTCTTGCGATTTTTGGTAATTGCTGCTACTATTGATCTAGCCTATGCGCTCGTAGTGAAGATGGCCTATCACGTCTCCCTGTCACGGAGAAGATCGCCGGTTCGAATCCGGTCGAGCGCGCCAGTATTGGATACGATACACCCTCTTGCAACAGGTCAAGAGGATTTTTATTTATATAATGCGGAAATGGTCGTCTTTCGTTTGTAGTCCATCAATATGCAAACTAAGACTATCTCTGATATGATGGCCAAGCGGATCAAGAATAAAGTCAATCCCCTCTTGGTGGGTTCATTGTCGATACAGCTGACTCCACAAGCACTACCGTTTGCACACCACCCCACCTCTCTTACCAAAAACTCCTAGCGGTGCTCGTTCCCCTATGATGGGAGCACTCGCTAGGAGTTAGTGGCTTTATCAAAGCATAGATACGCAAGAAATCAACGCTTAGCGCGTAAACTTCTCGTGCAATGCATGGTACTCGTAGATTTCGTCATCTGAGAACCAGTGGTTAATCTCTTGCTCAGCTTCCTCGGGGTTGCCCGAAGCGTGGATGAGGTTGGGCACGCCCTTGTCTTCGTCGTTGGCATAGCCAAAGCTCATGTGCGAGTAGTCGCCGCGGATCGTCCCCATCTCGGCAGCCATTGGCTCGGTGGGGCCCACCAGCTTGCGCACCAGCTTGACGGCCTCTACTCCCTCAAACACCATGGCAATAACTGGCCCTTGCATCATAAAGTCCAGCGTCACCCCAAAGGCGTGCTTGCCACGGCGCGACACCATCTTGCCAATTTCCTCATAGTGGCGGTAGTAATGATCGCGCGTCGGAGCGATCATCTTGACAGCCACAATCTTGAGGCCCACTCGCTCAAAACGGGTCAAAATCTCGCCGACAATTCCCCGCTGCACAGCGTCTGGCTTGAAGACGACCAAGGTCTTTTGCACATTATTATTGTTGGGCACCGCTGTTGTTTCGCTCATAAAGCTCCTTATTGTTAGGTTTGCTTGTATTATAGCGTATTGTGAGTGATCGCGAAAATGGGAAGCGCTAGAACTAAGGTGTATTGCGTCGTAGCCTACTTGATCGAAAATGTTCCGGCCAGATTAGACGATAGAGCATACCCGCATACATTATTGCTGGCCTCCAGATATTTTCTTATCCAGTAGGCTACGATGCTGCTAACAAAACAACCATATAGTTAGATACGATAACCCTGCCGACACCTGATGCTCTACCTCTCTATCTATATATTGTGGTATACTATGGCAAATGGCACAGCACTATTATATGCAAGATTTGATCATTGACTTCATCGAATACATGGAGGTGGAGCGAGGCCGATCGTCTAAGACAGCAGAGAACTACAAGCACTACCTCGAGCGCTTCGTTGAGTTTGCTGGTGCTGAATTGACGGTCGATCAGATCACGCCCGAGTTGGTGCGGCGCTACCGCCTCTGGCTCAACCGCTACCAAAGCGTCTATGGTGAGGAGCTCGGCATGCTTACCCAGAGCTACCACCTCATCGCGCTGCGTGGCTTTCTCAACTATCTCTCTAAGCGCGACATCACCAGCCTCTCCCCCAGCAAGATCGAGCTCCCCAAGACACACAAGCGGCAAGTCACCTTTCTGCATTATGACGAAGTAGAGCGGATGATTGATGCCGTGCCAAGCGATGGCAAAGAAGCCAACCTGCGCGACAAAGCCATCATCGAGCTGCTCTTCTCCAGTGGTCTGCGCGTCTCGGAGCTCGTCAATCTCAATCGCGACCACATCAACCTCAAGCGTCGCGAGTTCATGGTGCGTGGTAAGGGCCAAAAAGACCGTCCAGTCTTCGTCAGTAGCCGTGCTGCCGAGCAGATCGAGACCTACCTCAGCGCCCGGCATGATTCGCTCGACCCGCTTTTCATCAGCTATAGTCGCAACCACGGTGCCACAAACACCAGTGGCGACTTTCGCCGCCTCACGACCCGTAGTGTGCAATCGATGATTGGCAAATATGCTCGCCTAGCTGGCATCACTAAGCACGTCAGCCCCCACACTATGCGCCACAGCTTCGCGACCGACCTATTGATGAACGGTGCCGATTTGCGCAGTGTCCAGAGCATGCTCGGCCACAGTAACATCAGCACCACGCAGGTCTACACCCACGTCACCGACCAACACCTGCGCGACATCTTCGAGCAATTTCATAGCGGGAGAGAACAGGGGTAGGAACCCTAGAAAGGAAACTATGAATAATATGTCATCACCAAGTAACAACATCCAGCCTTCGCGAGCAACTGAGCACAGGGGCTCGGATGGTAGTGTAATCAGAATGTTTGACCACAAAGAAGCGATGAGAGTAATCCTCGCTTGGGCGGACCATGGCTGGCCAATGACCAAACAACAGGCATTCGAGCTGCGAGATTCATTGGGGTGGCGTCTTGGCCCTGAAGGCAGAGGATTTGTCAGCACAGTTCAAGTTGGTAGCGAGCGAGATGGATCCATTCTCTTCGATGATAGAACGGAGTATTTTAGCTCTATAAGGATACCATTAACAACTAAGATTCCTAGTGAATTGGAGAAAGAATTTGCAGATAAGCTTGATGACCTATATTCTGCGTGCGTGAAGTCTATGCAATCAAAATTTGGTAGAGGTAAGGACGATTCGGATGATACAATACTACACCATTATTGGTACCTTCCTTCAAAGGCGTATGTCTCCATAGGCAGGTTCATTGACAAGACAGTTTATGATAATACAGACATCCGTTATACCGTAAGCGTCACAATAGAGTCTCCAGCAATGAAGGATATAACCGACGCAGAAAACGCCTACTTCGAGTACTTTGGGCCAGATGCGCCGTAAATAACATCCCCTTCTTATACATAAATATAGGTCGCTATTCTAAATAATAGCGACCTATCTATTTTAGATTCTCATTCCTACGGATTACACGACGTGCCCAGTGGGCCGGCTTCGTCGTTGGTGACATAGAAGTTTTTGCAGAGGCTGCCAGTGATGTCGACGCCTTGCTCTGGGAAGGTGAAGCTACCGTTGGTATTGAAGCCGACATTGACGCGGCTTTTGATGCGGCGGAAGATGGTGTCTGCCCGGCCGGTGGAGTCGATTTCGGGCTGGACGGTGTCGAACTTCGTCACGCTAGTTGCTCGTTTGAGCGAGATCTTGACGGCCGAGGCTTTATACAGGCTGGTCACGCGCAAGAATGCCACACGCGAGCCCGCTGGCACAGACTCACCACCAGCCATTTGGAGGACGGCTTGGCAGGCGTAGCCACCACCAGTGTAGCGCGCGTTGGAGCACGGCACGGCATTGACGGTCGTTTGGGCACCACTGTCGCTATTGGCGCGCAGGCCGGGGCGCTGGATGGTGAGTGGGTTCGCATTGTCGGTGATGATGCTAGGGCGCAAGAAGTTGGTCGAGACTTGGGCGCTGTCGAGCTCACTCAGGCTCACACTTGTCTTGGTGGGCAAGACAGCCTGGGCCCGGATGAGAGCTGGGGCGTTGGGGCTCCACTGGTCTTTGCGCGGCAATGAGCGGAGGTCGCCAGAGGTTGGTGTCTCGATGGAGGCAACTTCGTTGTCGCTGTTTTTCTTGCGCATCCACTCGATCTGCACACTATCAAAGGCATCTGCGCCAACCAGCGGAATGACGGTCGACTCCCCTTCTGCTAGGTCGAGCTTGACATCCTCGGTCTTGGCCTCGATCTTGACGCAGGTGTAGGCTTGGTTGAGCGTGCTGCTGCCACTACTCGTCTTGATGGTCGTCTCACCACTAACAGACGACACTACACCAGCTGCTGCCACGGTGTTGCACCGCTGCTGCTCAATGGCGCGGCGAGCCCGCTCATTACCCTTGAGAGCCGCACGAATGACACGCTTGCCATCCTCTACTCCAGCGACCGCCGAGTCGTAGGCACTCTGCGAAAGGTCGTTGTTGCTGGCGCGCTGTTGCTCCTGTACCATCAGACGGATAAAGCTCACTGTTACTACCGTGATCAGTACTGTTGAAAACATCACCACAAAGAGCGACACCATACCGGCCTGCCGCTGCTTGTTGCTCTGCTGTTGCATCCACCTCATCATCCTACCCCTGTATCAATGTCTCAAAAATATTAATGGCACAGAAGTTGTAATTAGCACTGTCATTCGTGGGTGGTTTGCAGGTCTGGTTGGCGGTGTTGATCGTATCTTGCTGGTTAGTGCCAATGACGAAGCGGAGGCGGTAGATGGTGTGCGTGCCCTCGGTCGATTCGATAACGGGATTGATCTGCAGATCGCGCAGCGCCAAATCCCCCTCGCGCGAGCCCAGCAGCTCCGTTGCTTTGCTAAGAAATACATCGGTCGAGTACGTGCCACGAGCCGTTGGGTTGCAATACTGCGCACCAGCATCAGCCACACGGGCGAGGACAATCATATCGCCGCGCACATCACCCTGGCGTGTGTCGTTTTGGTAGCGGATGGCACTACCTTGCTGTAGCTTGGCAGCCGGGCTCCACACATACGACATCGTACCAAAGCACAGGCGCCCTAGCCCACCACCTTTGTCTGGCGACACATAGCGGATTCCATCTGCTGAGGCCAAGGCATCGCGCCGGAAGGAATCGGCCACATCGCGCCCTGCGAGGTTGATCGACTTGAGCGTCACTCCCTTTGTATACAGGCCAATGATCTGCAGCGTGGAGGTCGTAATGGCAATAAGCAGCACTGAGAGGAAGCTCATCGCCAATAGCAGCTCGATGAGAGTGAAGCCCAGCTCTCTGCGTCGTGCGGCCTGCCGTGCTAGGTGCTGCCGCTGCTTCTCTCCTTGTGTTTTACCTTTGTTAGCGCGCCACATCATACAACCTCGTTACGGTGCCAATCGTCATTGGCTTATCGCTCGCTACAGTCGGCCAGCAGGCAGAGACATACACATCGTAGGCGAGGTTGGCATTGGCACCCTCTGCCTTGACAATCTGGACGAAAAGCCCCTGCGCCCGCGGATCGTTGCCAAAGTCTACCTTGCTGTAGGTCGTCGGTTCGGGCTGGTAGCTGGCATTGGTCGGCTCGAAGAGGCGGATGACCTGCTTGCCCGTGGCCGCATCGGCCCGCGGCGCAACAAAGAATGCCCCGCGCCCCCGCAGCGTATCTGGCGAAAGGCGGCAGTTGCTCTCAGCGAGCTCGCTCAGCGTAATGGGTGTGGTCGTGCCCACCTTGCCTTTGATGGTCTCCCACAGCTGCTGGTTGACCGCCTGCTGAGCAGTCCGAATCAGCAGCACCTGCGAGTCGATCTGCTGCCGCACCTGCGTTACCTCCAGCGAGCGCTGCGCCAGCGCCATGCCTTGGTTCATAATCATAAACGCCCCCACAATCACCATACTAAACAGCACGAAGGCAAACATCACCTCAATGATCGTATCACCCCGCTCGTGGCGACGCCCTAGCATTGGCCTATTCCTCCACCAATCAGCTTCACACTGCTGGCCGAGCTGCCACCCCGGGCAATCACTGCCCCACTAATGCCAGTAAAGACCAAGCCATCGGGGTCGATACAGAGGTTGGTGTCGCCTTTTTGGGCGTCATTATCAGGCGAGAGAACGGTCATAGGGTTGTCTGTGTTACCAATGTAGGTCTTGATGGCACCACTAGAGGGCGAGCGCACGATCAAATACGAGTGGCGTGCACCCTGCCGCAGCGCCGTCTCCCACGCTAGTTCGTAGGTAGTTGTCTGGCTGGCGGTGTCCGACAAAACAAGCCCCGAGTGAGTTAGCGCCTCATAATCCGTTGCTGCAGCTGAGCCATCGCGCGTGGCATAAATTGTCCGTGCGATGAGGCTTCGTCCATCACGGCCAGTGGTAATGAACCGCCCAATAATAGTGCACTCGCTTGTGCCAGGCACCTGTGGGGTAATGCTCTGGCTAATGCCGCTGGTGCTACAGCCAAGGTTGCGGTCGTGATCGTTCTGGACATTCACCACCCGGTCGTACTCCCCCTGGAAGAAACTCACCAGCGAATGGGTGGCATCACGGTAGCGCTGTGCATTGACCGTCGCGCCCACACCAACCATAATCCCGGCTGCCATTGCCCCACTCACCGCCAAAAACAGCATCATCTCAATAATGGTGAACCCTGGCTTCACTGGCATACTCATAACCTCTCTAGTATAGCACAAGCAGCATTGACGGCACAGGGTGATGAGGCGATTCTGGGGAGAGACAATACCTCTGCACAGCTCAGGCACAGAGCGCAAAAACCAGCCGCTCATGGACTGGTCTTTGCTTGGCTCACTTCAAAGGGCTTTACTGCCTACTGCGTCTCTTCGCCAGCTAGTAACTCCGCCTCAATATCTTGCATGACAGCAAGGACGCGCTCGTATGCCTCTGGGTTAGTTGGCTTACCTAGCTCGCCAACACGAAGCAGCTTTGCCTCGTCATTATACCGGCCAGCAAAGCTCACTAGCACTGTCCCTCGCTGGTGAGGACCATGGAAGCTATTCTTCCGTTCCTCTGTTAGTGGTCGGTCGGAATACACTTCGACTGGTCGGCCAGTTACAATGCTAATGACGTAACCACGCTTATTATACTGAGTTTCATCATCTGGGTTAGTGATATCTAAGTCGCTCCCTTTATATATCAAGTCCTCTTCAGCTTGTTGCCAACCACTATCATCATATGTACCCTTGAGGATAACCCGCGCTGCAACGGCCGTCACATACTGAACATCGATCCCGCGCCAATATGTGTTCTCACCACCAACATGGCCAGTGATGGCAACATGCTTGTCCTCAGGCCGGCTACCAAAGCCATTCTCTGCCAACACTCCGCCAATCCGCTGTATTTCCGCAACAATATCTTCGCAGTACTTCTCTTTGCGCTCGTTATTGAGCTCTGCTTCGACCTTTGCCATCGCCTCCTCTATCAGCTTGGCGCGCTTTGCGCCCTCTCCTTCACTGAATTCCTCAGTCTTTGGCATTGGAAAGCCCTGCAGTTCTGGCTCATACGGTTTTGCTTGGTCTGTCTCACCATTAAGTGGCTGGTCATATCGTGACATCATATCTCCTTGGAGTTAGGTGTTTATGATGCCTATAGTACTCTCTCTCTCTCTCTGGATTGTCAAGTATTACATCAGGTTTACAAGAAGGAGCAAATCTATCTAGCCTGGGCCTCAAAAGCCCAGCGGCAGCGCCACCAGCGCGCGCAAGATATGCCCACCAAACAAGAGCGAGATAACGCAGCCAATGATGAGCAGCGGCCCAAATGGCACCTGCGAGCGCGTATTGAGCTGGCCCCGCACCAGGCCCGGCAGGACGATGATGCAACCCAGCATGTTAGAGAAAAACAGCGTCATAAAGGCCAACCGCCAATCGCCCAGCAGCAACGCCAAGCCCACGCAGAGCTTCACATCACCAAAGCCAATCCACGCCCCGCGCGAGATAGCATACAGCCCACCATACAACCCCGCCAGCAGCGCCACCGCCCCCGTGAGCGATACAAGATCAACATCGTGCAGCGTCGTCATCCGCACCAGCACGAAGAGTGCGCCCAGTGCCATCAAGCCATAGTTAAGCGGGTCGGGCAGGAGCTGCCACTTGGCGTCATACGCCGCGAGGATCATCAGCACCAAGGCCACCACCACCCACACAGCAAAGAGCAAGCTACTAGCCGGCAGAGCCCATGGCCACACCAGGTACGACAGTGCCAGGCCCACCCCCAGCACCAGCTCCATCACCAGCTCAAACCAACCAATGAATTGCTGGCAATAGCGGCAGCGCCCACCAGTCGATAGCCAGCTCACTACGGGGAGTAGATCATACCACGCCAGCACATGCCCACACTGCAGGCAGCGCGAGCGGTCGTCTCGCAGTGTGCCTTGTAAGAGGACGCGCAGTTGGCGCCATTCGTGTTTGTTGTAGGGGTGGCCGGTTTGCTTATCAGTCCGCAGTTGCCGCGCACGCACCCGCCACACTTGCGCGCCCGCAAAGCTACCCAGCACTACACCGAGAAGGAGCAGTGCGCCTGCTATCAAGATCGTCATACCTCACTAGTATAGCAAAGATGCGCAAGAACGTGCTACATCATCACGCCCTACCGGAGGCCAGTGCAAATACAAGCCAAACCTTCCTCACTATGTAGTGAATTACTGAGCCATACTTGTGACGAAAATGTTCCGGCCAGATAAAACCAAGAGCTTTTCCGCCCGCTTGGTCGCTAGCCTTCTAGAATATTTTCTTACACAAGTATGATTCAGCAAATCGTGTGCTCCACCACAAAAAAGGCTGGCACCCTTTGGTACCAGCCATCTTCTTGTGTGTCTTTTGCTCCTGCTACGACTCAAGGCAATATGCCACGCCGTTGCCGCCTGCCTCTAACTTGGTGACGACGACGAATTGCTTCGATGTGCCCTTCTTGAGGGTCGCACCGTCGGAGTTGGTGGCGTCGCAGCGCACACCCTTGACGACGATGGCGCTCTCGGTAGAAGGCGTTACGGTGCCATTGCCCGCGTTGTCTTGGACGGTGATGCTCTCTTTGTCGAGGTTCGAGAGATCGCCCAGGTAGCCCTTGAGGCCCTTGCTGTCGGGGAACTTCCCGCGGTTGTTTGATGTATATTGCGTCACGGCAGCAGCGATGTTTTGCACATCATTCTTGCGTGCTGTGTCGCGCTGACCCCGCTGCAGGGCAGGCAGCGCCACAAAGACCATCAAGAATATCAAGGCGGCAATCGCCAGCACCAACATCACCTCGATGATGGTAAACCCTTCTTGCTTCGCTTGGTGTTGTTTCATACTTCTCCTTTGTACCAATGTACGAATATGCTTACGTTACTGCTATCATAGCGTAGAATGGCAGCGTTGTCTAGGTTTTGTTCGCACGAGATGATGGGCCTGTGTGGAGAGAGGCAAAGCAGCGCTGTATTGCCTGTATTTTTGGCATGATTGCTGAGGAAAATGTATCAAAAACGGCGTGTTCTCGCCTATTTCCTGCTAAGAAATCATAGGTGCTTATTGATGGTTGAATGCACGATTTTTCTTATGCTCCACCTCCCAGCACCAGAGCTAAAAACCGGCCATTTACGACCGGTTTTCACACTCCATCGGACGAAATGACCCCCTACTTCTGCGGCACGTCGATGTATTCTTGCACCTTGCCGTCACTTTTGAGCTGGGCGACTTGCTTGGTGAGCTCGGTGAGGGGGATGTAGAGGTAGGTGAAGCGGATTTTGCTATCGTTCTTCTCATTTACTTTGACGAAGTAGTAGCCACTGTCTGTTGTGCTCTTGATAGCACCAGAGGGTTTGCCAGGCTCGAGCTTGGCGATCTCGCTCACTGCGAGGCCGTTGTAGCTACTGGCGAGGTTGATCAGGCCAGAATCCCCCACCTGCGGCTTGCTCCGGCCACTGCCACCAAGCTGGGTCGCGATTTTGGCAAATTCACCATTGCTGCTCGCCACCAGCCCAGCGGCTTTGCGCTGCAGCTCATCGGCCGTCTTATCAACCGCAAAGGCTACTCGAGCCCGCACAATGCTGCGCCGCACTGCCTGGCGATAATCCGATGGAGACCAGTTGTACATCATGCGCGACGATGCATCATACGTTTCTTGGCTAATCTTGCCATTAGCGGTGTTGCGCTGCTGCTCGATAACGGTATCAATGTCTTGCTCACTCACCGTGATGTTGTGCTGGCGTGCCAACTTGGCAGCGTAGGTATCAACCAGCGCTCGGTTGAGCGACTCGCGCTTGATGTGCTTGAGCTGCTCGCGGCCATCATCACTGTCGATGCGGATCTCATCATACTTACCAAGGTAGAATTTCGACCCCCGATACTGCACCAGGTAGTCGCTATAGCGCACCAGCTCGCCATCAATACTAGCCACCGGCACAGGAAAGATCTGCGTCATGCGGTAGAGGAGGTTGTTGGAGCTCTGAGCAATGTAGAGCTGCTGCCACGCCACCGCCGCCAGCAGCAAGGCCGCTACCAAGGCCACAATGATCGTATTGATAATCACCCGTCGGCGCGACGTCTGGACGGGGTGCTTAAACTTGCGCCCACCAGCCAATATCTCCTCGCGGTGTGCCGCCACCGTCTCGTTGGTGATGCGCTCGAACTTCTTGGGAGTGTTGGGGTTGGCTGTGCTGGCCTCTGTTTTGGCAGATTTACCTGCTTTCTTTCCCTTTCGCTGCGGCTTGAGCGCTGCAAGGCGATCTTTCAGACCGGCGGCTGGGGCAGTTGATGTAGACTGAGCGCCGTAGCGGCTGCGTTTGGGTTTTTTGCTTGGTAATTTCATGGTGATACTCCTGCTGCTTGTGCTGCGCGCTCCGCCTCGCTGACGGCATCTTGCAGCTGATTGTAGATCTGCTCGGGATGATCGACATTGCGGATGATGAGATCGCCCACAAATGTTTGGATCACAATCGTACCAAAATGAAACACCTCACCCGAGAATCCTGGTATATTATAGCTGATATTTTGGATTTTTGCCAAGCTCAGCTCCACCACATCGGTGCCAAAAAATCCTTTTTGCGTCACCTGGCGGATGCGCTGGTCAGTCACGATGTAGTAGGTGTAGCGCCACATCAAAAAATGATAGCAAAAGCCAATAGACCCCAAGACGAGCCCCACCACCGGTAAGAGAAACAGCTCCAATGTGTCTTGCCAAATCAGTGGTGGAATCGCCCCCACCGCCAGCGGCAGCAGCAGCATATAGAACCCCTTGCGCATGGCAATAATATGCCGCCGAAAGACAAACAGCAACTCCTCACCCTCGCGCTGCCCATTAAATGCCTTGGTCTGTGCCATTACTCCCTGCCTTTTTGTGTGATGATTGTTATGCTTTTCTTGCTGTCTATTGTAGCACGAACTCACCTCCACTTGGGTGCCAAACCTAGCTGCCGGCTGCTATAGGGCGCTCGCTGGACAAGAAAATATTCTAGAAGGCCAGCGACCAAGCAAGCGGATACATGCTATGTATTATCTGGCCGGAACATTTTCGGTCTAGTGAGTGTCCTATAGCAGTAGTATCCTTGCTACATCTCACGCTCACCCTCCCCACACTCCATCGAATAAAGTGCGGAAGGGTAAGCTAGCGCAGAAGAAGCAAAAGCTTCAGTGATTCACCCCCCTTGACACTACCCCACAACCCCCGCGTATAATAAAAACCATGATGAGACTACGGAGCATTTGTATATGGTGACGGCTGGGCGATTTATCCACAAGCGCCGCACCACTGCTGGTGCCGGAACACCACCGGTGCCACCGCCGCACCACCCACCAGCTGCGCCACCACCGCCAAAGGTACCAACACCAGTGGCTGTCGACCCCACCGAGCCAATCACAGCACCTGACTGGCAGCGTCGCCTTGGCCATGGCATCGTGCGAGCGCTCTGCATACTTACGGCAGGAGCACTTGGCTGGCTATGCTACCTCTGTTGGACAAGTGGTGGCACGCGCACCATGCCAGCTGACTTTATGGCTTGGGTCGTCTCATTCGCCCTCTTCTCCTCCGCCATCATGTTCGTCGGGGCTGCCTGCAGCCGCTGGGAGGATATGTCCGACTGGGTGCGCTGGGCAGCAGAGGTAGTTGGCGGATTTGGGAGGTAAGCTACTCTTCTCTTCGCTTCATAGCTCGTCACTTTCTAGCACAAAAGCTCAAGCAAAAAATCGCCATCATCGTGACGAGTTTTTATTTATAGTATATTCTAACTCCTTTGGTACCCCGGATAGGAGTCGAACCTACAACCTTCTCCTTAGGACGGAGCCGCTCTATCCAGTTGAGCTACCAGGGCATGGGTATAGTATAGCATGCTATTTACTCTGAAGTGAACTGTGCTAGGCAATGAAAAGCCGACGCATGGACACTTATCCGGCCCCGACTATAGTGCACTCTTATACTATCATAACCGGCTATAGAGAATCAGACTTTCTCTTATGGGATCGTCACAAGATTCAGGGATTAAGCATAATCCAACAATTAATGCAGCTTCACTACCTCTCACGCTCACCCTCCTCCCAACTCCCTCCTCTGGAACACTGTAAGGGTCGACATTCGCTGGATGTCGACCTCTTGCGTTGGGCTGAAAACCGGTCATTACGACCGGTTTTCACACTCCATCGGATGAAGTGTGGGAGAGTGAGCTAGCACAGAGAAAACGAAGTATTCGATATTCTGGCTACAAGCACTACGTCAGCTGCCCTACCAAGCTATATATCGGGAAGAGAATGGCCGCCACCATGCCGCCAGCCACAATGGCGAGGACGACCATCAGCACGGGCTCGATGGCGGTGGAGATGTTGCGGATCTCTTCGTCTAGCTCGTCTTCGTAGACCTGGGCAGTCTTACCCATCATTTCGTCGATCTTGCCCGACTGCTCACCAATCTTGATCATCTGCGGCACCATTGGCAAAATATAATCCTCACGGCTCAGCGAGACAGACAGTGCTCGCCCACCCTTGACCTTCTCGGCAGTCCGGCGGATGGAAGCCTCGATAATCGTATTATTGACCCCTGTTGCGGTGATGTCGAGCATGTCGAGCATCGGCACACCGGTCGCAAGCAGCGTCTGGCCAGTACGGGTAAAGCGCGCCATGTAGAGCTTGCGAAACATACTACCAACGAAGGGCATATTAAGCTTAAGTGTGTCGAAGGTACGCGTGCCGGGGCCTGTTTTGGCATATTGGCGGGTGAAGTAGATAGCACCCACCAGCAAAATCAGCTCCGCCCACCAAAAGCTTGCGGTAAACTTCGCCACGGCGATCAGCGCCGCAGTGAGGAATGGCAGCGTCTTGTGCATGTCGCTATATAGCTTCTCCACCTGTGGCACCACCACAAGCAACATAAAGAGCATCACGCCCATGATCACTGCCAGGACGATGGCTGGGTACGTCATAGCACCGCGAATCTTGCTCACCATGGCGGCGTCCTTTTCTTGCTGGGAGGCAACCCGCTTGAGCGCTTGGTCGAGCGTACCAGAGGCCTCACCTGCAGTCACGAGCGATAGATAGATTTTGTCGAAGATCTCGGGGTGTTTGCCAAAGGAGTCCGATAGCTGCCGACCACCCTCAACATCGGCAATGATTTCTTGGATAATCTCTTGTAACTTCTTGTTCTCTGTCTGCTCCAGCACCGTGCGAAGGCTCTGCGACAGGGGTAGCCCCGCACCAATCAGCGTCGCAAGCTGACGAGTAAAGACCACCTTATCTTTGGTTGTCACACGGCGCGTCAGGCTGCCAAAGAGCCCACCGCTCTCATCGACTTCTTTGATGTCGAGCGGAACGAAGCCTTGCTCAGTCAAAACGCGTGCCGCTGCCATCTCAGACTCGGCCTGGACGATAGATTTGATGATGGTGTCGGTCGCTTTGTCGCGTGCTTCGTAGTTGAACTTTCGCATTGATTATCCTCTCATTAAGCGCTCAAATTCGGTGAGGTCAACCGCAAACTCGCGGGCGCTGTCGTACGTCACGGTGCCACTCTGGACCAGGCTCACCAGTGTGCGATCCATCGTCTGCATGCCTTGGTCTGCCCCAGTCTGGATGATGGCATCGAGCTGGTGGCTCTTGCCCTCGCGGATGACGTTGCGCACCGCCGGGTTGGCTACCAAGACCTCAGCGGCCACTACTCGCCCACCACCAATGGCTGGCACGAGGCGCTGGCTACAGATCGCCATCAAGATATTAGCCAGCTGAGCCCGAATCTGTGGCTGCTGGTGCGGCGGGAAGACGTCGATCATGCGATCGATACTCTGCGCTGCACTGTTGGTGTGCAAGGTAGCAAACACCAAGTGGCCTGTCTCGGCAATGGTAATGGCGGCGCTAATCGTCTCAAGATCGCGCATCTCACCAATCAGCACGACATCTGGGTCTTGGCGCAGGCTGGAGCGCAGCGCAGCGCTAAAGGAGTAGGTGTCGTAGTGCACTTCGCGCTGCACGACCACCGAGCGCTTACTCTTGTGAGTAAACTCAATCGGGTCTTCGATGGTGATGATGTGGTGCGACTTCTCAGTGTTGATCTTATCAATCAAAGCAGCCAGCGTGGTCGACTTACCACTACCGGTCGGGCCCGTCACTAGCACCAGGCCGCGCGGGAAGTCAGCAAAGGTCATGACGACGGGCGGCATACCGAGCTCGGTCACAGACTTGATTTCGTTCGGGATCAAACGCAGCGCAGCCGCTAAGTTGCCCCGCTCATGAAAGGCATTAACCCGGAAGCGCCCAAGATTACCAAAGGCAAAGCTAAAGTCAAACTCTTTATCCTTCATCAGCACTTGCTGCTGGTCTTGGTCGAGAATGGCAAAAACAAGCCGCTCCACCTGCGCTTCGTCCAGCGGGCCAAAACCCGCCACAGGGGTCAGCGCGCCATCGATGCGCAGCATGGGGGGTAGCCCCACCTGAATGTGCAAGTCTGAGGCGCGGCGGCGCACCACATCCTCGAGCAGGACTTCTATGCGTAATTCTCTATTTTCCATGGTAGTTGTTGGTTCCTTTCTTATGCTATGTCTGATGTGACACGATTGACTTCCTCCAGGGTGGTAATCCCTTGCAGCGCCTTGAGGTAGCCATCTTGGCGCATGGTGATCATCCCTTGCTCGATGGCTTTCTTCTGGATCTCGGTACTCGACGCTCGGGCGGTAATGAGCTGCTGGATCTCCTCTGTCACTTCCATCACCTCAAAGAGCCCGGCTCGGCCACTGTAGCCCCGTGGTGTGTTGGCCGTGTCGCGCCCACGCACCAGGCGGTAGGATTTTTGGCCAGCCAGCGGTAAGTCGGTATAGCCAAGGTCGGCCGAGATTTTGGCTGCCTCTGCCTTGGTCTTGGGCAAGAGATGCCCGACAGTGCTAAGGATCATCTCTGTCTCGAGCGGGTTCGACCAATAATTCTCGTGCTGCGGCCCAATCCGGCGCACCAGGCGCTGGCCAATGATGGTATTAACAGTGCTAGCGATAAGGAATGGCTCGATATGCATATCCAGCAAGCGCGGCAGCACCCCCGCTGCCGAGTTGGTGTGGAGCGTGCTAAAGACAAGGTGGCCCGTCAGTGCTGCCTGGACAGCGAGGTTGGCCGTCTCGTTGTCGCGGATCTCCCCCACCATCACCACATCGGGGTCTTGGCGGAGAATACTGCGCAGACCATTGGCAAAGGTGAGGCCAACGTCACTATTGACTTGGATTTGGTTGACTCCCTCCATTTTGTACTCCACCGGGTCTTCGAGTGTGACGATGTTGATGGTATCGTCCTTGATTTCTTTAATCAGTGCATAGAGGCTGGTCGACTTACCACTACCGGTCGGGCCACTGGTGAGGATCATCCCATTGGGGCGGTGGATCCCCTGGCGAATCAGCCGGAGGGCACGCCCAGCATAGCCCATCTGCTCGAGCTCGAAGGATGTACCAGTCTTATCCAGCAAGCGGATCACCACCTGCTCGCCCCACACCACGGGGCTAATGGCAATACGGAGGTCAACTTCCTTGTCTGCCACCTTGACGGCAAATTGCCCATCCTGCGGGATGCGGTGCTCATCGATCTTCAGTTCAGACAGGATCTTGATCCGGCTCACCAGTGCTGGCTCGATACTCTTGGGTAGCTGCATAACTTCGCGCAGCACGCCATCGACGCGGCAGCGGATCTTGAGCGACTTCTCCAGCGGCTCGATGTGGATATCACTGGCGCGGCTCTTTACGGCGTATTCGAGAATGGTGCTCAGGGCGCGGCTAATCGGCGAATCTTGGACGATCGTCTTGATATCGCCCCGGGCCTCGGCCGCTGCCTCGGCCTGCGACACTTGGGCGGCCACGTTCACGCTACTGAGGTCGGTGCGGTACTGCTCCAGCACATGGCGCACCCCAGCTTCCGACGCCATAAAGACTTTGAGTGGGCGCTGGACGCGATTGGCAAGGTAATCGACCGCCTGGACGTTGTTGGCATCAATCATTGCCACCGCCAAGCGGTTCTGCACCTCGGCCAGCGGCACTGCCATGAAACGCTCGGCAATATCCGATGGCAAAAGCGTGAGGATGTCTTGGTCGACAATCGTATTAGTGAGATTGACATACGGCACACCAGACACATGGGCAATCGCCCGAGTCAGCAGCTCGTTATCGATCGCCGACTCATCAGTCAGCACAGTCAGCAGTGGCCGGCCACTCTCGCGAGCCAGCTTGGTGGCATCATCAAGGCGCTGGCGCGTGATCAGCCCTTCGTCGACGAGGAGTGTGGTGAGTTTTTCTTGCATATCACTTGTCATCAGTGCCACACGCTACCTCTGTTATTTCTGCTGCGATTGCCCAATGATCGTCTCGACCGCTGGGTTGATCGCCTCCTTGTTAAACACTGCACTGTCTGGCTCATCAATCGTATCCGAGAGCTTCTCGACTGTCTCTACCTTGGTGCCACGCTGCGGCATTTGCAAGAATGGAATGCTGCTCGCCACAAAAAACGCCACCACTACTGATATACTAGCGATCAAGATAATCATTGCGATGTCGGTCTTCTTCATGGTTTGATGTCCTTTTTCTTTAGCTCGATGGTTTTGGCTGGCGAGTAGTAAGCATGGGCCGAGATCTTCATGGCGACTTTGCTGTCAGTCCGCTCAATGGTCATGCGGTCAATCTCAATCACGCGGATGGAGCGCTCGAAGCGCTGCAAAAGCTCGCGCAGAGCGTTGGGGTTGCTGGCCGATACCTCCATGGTGAAGTGGATAGACTGCAAGTTGCCGTTGCTGGCGGCTGCACCAGTGCTATTTGATGACTCGCTGTCGTCCGTTTGGTCGATATTAAGCGAATCAAGTGACACGCCTGCCACGCCATTGACCAGCTTAGACTGGAGCGACGCACCCAGCGCCAGAGCATTATCCTCCGCTGGCAGAGCATCGAGCACTACCTGGAGCGCCTTCTCGTCGTTGTTGATACGGCTGGCATTGAGGTGTGAGTTGGTCTCCAGCACCTTCAGCTCGCCGCGCAGCTTCTCCACCGCGTCGTTGTTGTTCTTGAGTACGGCAGCGGTGTTGTTTTTCTCGCCAAGCACCCGCTCTTTAAAGATAATTTGCTGCACCAAAAACCACGATATCACCAGTGCGAAGCCTACGATCACCGAGGCTCCGGCCACCCAGAGGAACATTACCCGGCTAGATTGCTCGATCTGTTGGCGCTTGTGGATGGCGGCGTCTTTCTTACTCATCTAGTTCTTCTCCTTGTTGGTCGCCTTGGGCGTAAAGAGGCTATCGGGCACATGCAAGCGCGAGTCGGTCACATTGGTGCTACCGGTTGGGGCTTCGATACGCAGATTCTTAGAGCTATTAGAGAGAAGCTCCTTGGGGTAGGTAAAGGTCAGCTTGAAGCGCAACACCTTAGCTCCACTGGCATCCTCGCCATAGCTGGTATCGCTCACCGTCACATCGTCAGCCAGCTTGACGGTCTGGACGCGGTTATCGCCATCAGTGTAGCTCAGCTTGGTGTTGAGGATCATTTTCTTGAGCTTATCCGTTGCCTCAAAGCTGTTGGCTGCCGACCCCTCAATAGAGAGCTTCGTCTCAGACGGATCGAGGCTAACGGTCGACATCTTCACATCATTGGGCGCAGCAGGATTGATGGCACTCAGCACATCGAAAATCCGCGAGTCGATACTCTTGTCCTTGTGCATCGAGGAGAGCTGAGCTAGTTGGTTTTGGATGGTAACGATCTGGTTGGCGTCTTTAACACTACTAATCTTGCCGTACTGGTCTTTGATCTCGTTGTCGGTCAGCCACTCGCGGGCACTTTGCGTACCAACATACACCACCAGCAGCGCCACCGCTGCGCCAGCGATGATGCTCACGAGAATGGAGAGCGATATCACACCATTGCGCATGCGCTGGGCATGCAGGTATTCGCGCTTGACATCAGGAATGAGGTTAATCTCTATCATGCGTCGTTCCTCCGTTTTGCTAGGCCGACTGCTGTGGCAAACTCTGGTGCGACGTTAGCCAATTGCTCTTGGCTCGTCTGAGGCATATGGATACCGTGCCAGGGGTTACCAGGGGCGGTCGGAACCTCTACCTTGGCCGCAACATACTCGCTGAGATGTGGAATCATCTCGCCAAAGCCCGTCAGTGTAATACTCGACACCTGGGCGCTGGCGTAGCGCGTCTGGAAGAATTTGATTGATTTAATAAGCTCGCTCGCAAAGTTATCCAGCGCACCCTCAATAGCACGCACCACCTGCCCATCGAGCTTATCCTCCGCCAGACCAAACTTGAGGATGAACTGCCGAGCTTGGTCCTCCTGAACGCTGAGGTTTTGTACTGCCGACTTGACGAGACTGCTGACACCAGACGGAATAGTCCGGACGAGGCGCGGTGCTCCACCGTAGATAATGGCGAGGTCGGTCGAGAGTTCACCAATGTCGATCAGCATCACTGCGGCACCATTTGCCGCTTGCTGCGGCGGTGCAAAGGCCCGCACCATGGCAATCGGGTCGGGCTCGATGGCAATCACATTCAGCCCCAGGCCCTCGATAAACTCCAGCTGGTCTTCGCTATACCCCTTCGATACACTGCTAATCAGCACCTCTTGCTGATCGCTCGCATGGAGCGATGGCCCAAGCAGCACCCAATCTACCTTAGCGTCGTCCGACATCGGCACATATTGGTCAATTTGGTATTTCATCGTGGCACGCAGCTCGGCATCGGAGACTTGCGGCACATCGACCACTGTTGTAAAGGTCTTGTTGGACGGCAGGCCAATCGCAACATTCTTCGTCTTGATGCCACTCTGGCCCACGGCAGTCATAATGACTTCGCCCAGGCGACGACGCGATTCTGGTGCATCGCTGCTAGTAATACGGCGGTCAACGGGCGCATAGCCATGTGCTACGAGCTCCCACTCGTCGCCAGCTGGTGCCAGCTGCAAAACCCGCACGGCATTGGTGCCGATATCGAGTGCAAAGAAATCGCCCGACCCTTTTTGAAACTTCATACTCATCTATTATACATAAGCAACATTGGTTTAGGCAAGGGGGTTGGTGGAGGAAAATATCAGTAATTGACTTTTTTATCATTATCTGATATATATGAGGTTATTATGAAATTCTTTGATCGGTCCTCTCGAGAACCAAATACCACCCCCCATGAATTAAGTGATACGCCACGCGGTGGCCGGACACGACGAGCGCTTGCAGCTGCGGCAGATCAGCTTGCAGAGGAGCAACGTAGACGCGAGAAAGAAATGCTCAAATATGAGCGCGAGGCTCAGCTCTCTCGGGAAATGCGCAGAGAATTCCTGGAGCGTTCTGGGGCATACCCTGCATCGCCCGACCTATACGCACTATGGCTCTATGCTTATCTAGAACAGGGCAACAAGATTACTTATCCAAGAGATTATCCTTTCTCGCGCGGACAACTCGAGAAAGACGAGATAGCTACACAGCAGTCGCTTGTCTCGATTGGGCCAAATGGTGTAGTATTTGAGGACAAAGAAGTATCATATTACGACCAAAATGTTGTCTGGGTGCCAACGAAAAGCTGTGAGGGAAACTTGATTCCAACAGGCTATGGTTCTGACGCACTGACTATTATGTATTTACCCGACCTTGTCAATCTAGACACTCGCTCAACTTCTGGTAGTAGACACCCAGGATCGGAGTACGGTCACTCGAAACTGCTTACTCTGAAGCTCGACGAGTCATCACCAACTGGCCTTCGTGCTTCAACAAATGAGCCAGATGTCATCGAGTCCTATACCGATATAACCGACATGATCATGGGATTCACTGGTAACTTCGATCCAGCAGCGATACGCCAAAAGCTAAAAGATGCCAAGAACCGGCCCGGCCAGGAGTTGGAACAACTATAACTCACGCTTTGCTATATTGAGTCTGGTATATTCTACTGCAATAAAGGAGCGGCTCCTAGCCTGCTCCTTTTCTTGTGGCCTGTAGCTAATCATCATAGCTAAAACCGCGGTGCAGCCTCTGTTGTGGTGGCGGTGGTGATGGGGAGGTCGTTGTTTTTGTTGTAGCGCGAGCCCCACATAAAGACGTCGGCACGTTGGTTGAGCACCTCAGCAGCTTCGGCGAGGTTATCCTTCTCAGCGCCAAAGGTGCGGCGCAGCTGGAGCTGACGCGCCATGATGGTACCGTTGATGGTAAGCTTTTCTTTGCAAGTCTCAGCAGTGAGGCCATTAAAGTACGCACCAACGTGACGGATCTCGTCGCAGGTGGAGATGACTCCCCCACTGCCACCAGTTGGCTGAGCAATCAGCCAGGCGTTCACTTCTTTAACATTATGTCGAACAACGATATTCTTGGCCTTAATGACGAGCTGCGAAAGCTTGGTGGCGTCATCAACAGTGGTAGCGCCGTACTTGAGGTCGCCATCGATCGTCACTGTGCCGCTTGCTTCCACCACCAGTGTGCTGCTGCCGGGCAGTGTGCCGTGGATGGTGGCATCGCCATTAACGGTACGCACATTGTGGCCCGCAAAGCTCCCCACATCGATAGACGTACCAGCCGCTGCGCCCCGGCCAAAGCTTGGTACCTTCACATTGCTCGGCGGTGCCCAGCGGCCAGCTGGTGTGGTGGTATTGGCAAAGGCAAGGCTATCCTTCGAGCGGTCATAGTCACCACCATACCCTCGCCGGCCAGACAATACACCGCCAGTGGCTGATAGGATTTTGCCACCATTTTGCGGGGCCATCATGCCATACTCAGCCCAGCTACCATACATATTGCCATCTTTGGTCGTCTTGAGAGTAACGATCTGTGCATTGCCATTACCACTCGCCGCGCCAATGCCGTTGCCGACGCGCAAGTCGCCACCCCAGATCTGCACCCATGGTAGCTTCGTCACCGTTACACAGGCGGGCGAGGAAATGCGGCGCTCGTTGCCATCGGTGTGTTTATAATTATAATCTTTGATAGCAACGATGCGGCAGATCATATCCCCCACCTTGGCATCGGCAGCGTTGATATCCTTAGTGTCATTCAGGCGGGTGTGGCTGTCGAGATATTTTTTGTTCTCGCGGAAGGTGGGCTCGTTGGTGCAGTCGATCGGCTGCTTGCCGCGCAGCCAGGTACAGGCTGTGTCGCTGCCACTGTAGCTACCCAGGGCATAAGGGTAGCCCACTGCCGCCCCACGGTCAAAGATACTGCTCAGGCTGCCAAGGAACTGCTGGCGGTGCTGCCCTCGCACGATGAACTGGTAGGCCGCGGCTTCGCTCTCGCTCCGGTCTTTGTCGGTGCTTGCACCAGTGTTGTGGATAGATTCGTCAATCCGGCTAGGCGCAATATTCCCACCCTCTAGTGTGGCAAGCTTTTTGCCGTCGATCGTGGCCGATGGATAGAGCTCAAAGTCTGAGTGTACACTAGCACACGCTGGATCACTGCGTCGCCACGCTGGGTCACCAGCAATGCCAGGTGACCACGATATCCGTTGGCAGAGTGTGCGGCCAACGTCGCTCGTTTGGATACGGTAGCTGGTATAGCGGTCGGTCGTGCCGCCGCTTGGATACACCGTATAAAAGAGCTGCCCAGGCCGGCCCGTCACATTGCGCGCCAGGCTATGTCCACCACTGTAATTATTAGCAAAGCCGGTGCCATCCATCCCCACCGATACGGTTGCGCTGTTGGGGCCGTTGTTGCGCAGGTCGTGCGCCCAGTAGATTTGCTCACCAGGGAAGGCTCGAACGGATTTTTGCATATTTTGCGTGCCAGGCCACTGCTTGCCCACATAGCTTTGGCCATTGATCGTCCAGGGTGGGATGCGCCGCGTGATCGTCACATTAACATCGCTCGTACCACAGGCAATGTTCTCGCTAGCAGCCAGGGTACGCCCGCCATCGGTTGAGATACAGCTATACAGGCCAATTCCCACCGTACGCGACTGTCCCACCGGGATATCAAACTGACCAATGTCGAGCTGCGCCCGCACTTCGCTACCCTGGCTGGTGTATTGGTTTTGGCCACTGACGCGCCCGCGGTACATCACGCTCGACTGGACATTCTTGATACGGCTATTGCGGTTGTAGTTCCAGTTCATGTTGCGGTCGAGGTGCATCGAGCTAATGTCGAAGGGGCCTGAGCGATTGCCCGAGTAGCCCGAGCCACGAATGACGATATCGACCAGGCCGGTTTGGTTGTGGTCAATTGATATACCCGACTTATAATAATTCCGCTCGCCAGGCTGCGAGAACCACACCACTGCACAGGGACTGCCACTGCGGCAGAGCTCGGGCAGCTTCGCTTCTACCTCATTGTTGGGCCGAGCTGCCACCAGCCCGCCCAGCGCCGCACTTACCCCCACAGCGCACAGCAGCCCCATCAGGCCAGCACGCACCAGTGATTGGCAGCAAAAGTGTACAAATGTCATGCTTATGATTATAGCAAAGTTAGGGCAATTGTGCACCGTGTTCATGACGCAAGGCAGAGACATCGCCATATATCCTTATATAGCTCATAAGTATCACTAGCTCTCCCTCCCCACCACTTCATCCGATGGAGTGTGAAAACCGGTCGTAATGACCGGTTTTCAGCCCAGCGCAAGAGGTCGATACTTGGGAAGTATCGACCCTTATAGTGTTCCATCGGAGGGAGTGTGGGGAGGGTGAGCGTGAGATAGCGCAGGGCTTATCTTGTGATGAAGCAAAATAGTACACCAATGGCGAAAGAGCCTTACTTTATAAGTATATACACCACAGCACGCTCACCTTCCTCGCATTTTCCCCTTCTCCCCTGCCGATTTCCCCTTTGCGCTGCTATACTATATATATGAGTCTATCTATCGGTATCGTTGGCCTGCCCAATGTTGGCAAGTCGACCCTTTTCAACGCCCTCACCAACAATGATATTTTGGCAGCCAACTACCCCTTTGCCACCATCGAGCCCAACACTGGCATTGTGCCCGTACCCGATGAGCGTTTAGCAGTGCTGGCCGATATGTACCACGCTGAGAAGGTCGTGCCGGCCACTGTGACCTTTGTCGATATCGCTGGGCTGGTGGCTGGTGCTGCCAGCGGCGAGGGGTTGGGCAATAAGTTCCTCGCTCATATCCGCCAGTGCGATGCAATCGTCCACATTGTCCGCGCCTTTGCAAATGACGACATCGTCCATGTCGATACCACCATCGACCCACAGCGCGATATCGATATCATTAACACCGAGCTCATGCTGGCAGACATCCAGACCATCGAGACTCGCCTGGCTCGCCTCGCTAAAGAAGCCAAGGCCAACCCCAAGGCGCGCAGTACACTCGAGTACTTGCAGCAGTTGCGCGACGACCTTGCTGCCGGTACCCCTGTTCATCTGAACAAAAATATTATTCATGAAGCAATCGCCGACCTCCACCTCCTCACCGCCAAGCCAGTCATCTACGTCTTTAATGTCGACGAAGCAACCCTTGCCAATGCCGAGGCCAAAGCCCGCCTGGCAGCGCTCGCCCATGGCAGTACAGCGCTCTTCATCTGTGCCACGCTAGAGGACGAGCTCAAGGGGCTGGATGCAAAGGATGCGCTGGAGCTCCTGGCAAGCTATGATGTGCCCGAGGCTGGCTTGACACAATTGATCCGAGCGGCGTACGATACGCTTGGCCTGCAGAGCTATCTCACCGCTGGGCCAAAGGAAGTGCACGCCTGGACGATCCACCAAGACTGGACGGCACCCCAAGCGGCCGGGGTCATCCACACAGACTTCGAGCGAGGCTTCATTGCGGCGCAGGTGGTGGATTATGACGACCTCGTGGCAGCAGGCTCCGAGGCCAAAGCGCGCGAAGCCGGCAAGATCCGCACCGAAGGCAAAGCCTATGTCATGCAGCCAGGCGATGTGGTGGAATTTCGATTTAATGTAAGCAAGTGATCCTAGCTAGGGGAACATCAGCAAACTCGCCATGAGCTTGTGGCGAGTTTTTGCATGGACTATTGCTATAATCTTCTCAGAAGGTATAGCAAAGAGTACACTGGTGGTATATGTATCATTATATGCGGCGCATTGCCATACCGGTCATACTCGAGGTTGTTTTCATCGTCTCGTGTTTTGTCCTGCCGCGGCACTTGTTTGTTTATAGCAATACGGCATTTTTCATGGCGCTGCTTGGCTATATCATCGCGACAAAAAGTGTGAGTATACACCAATGGTGTCGTGCGCTCGCTGGTGGGTGGCGCTTTTGGCGGCAGGTAGTAATCACACTGGTTTGCGCAGCAGGAGCGTTTGGTGCGACGAGCGTGCTCGAGCAAGCCTTTCCTCACCTCACCACAGGTGCCATTACAATGCCGGTCAAGACGGCAGGCGAATTGCTACTCTTCGCGCTCTCAACTATCATTCTCCCCGCCATCGTAGAAGAAACAATTTTTCGCAAGCGAATGATCTGCCTGACCAGTCGCACAGCGATCATCTGCACCACTCTACTGAGTGCTATGTTATTTGCCGCAGAGCACTTCGTCACACCGTGGGGCGTGCTGCTGGGTATGGTGTGGGCGCTGCCATTTAGCTTGGCATATAGTATGACGCGCAATATGTACGTACCAATGACGGCACATGCCATTGCCAGCATACTCATCAATGGGCCGACGGTGGTGATGGCGCTATTTGTTGTGCTGTAATGTGTGACTTGGATTTATATTTACTATATTATTCGCACCATCCTATTCTCTGCTTTTTCAGAATCTGGCATAGGCAGTTATTGAGTGCGATACGAAGCGATACGCAAGGTCTTTGTTTATTATATATAACGATTCACGTCGACCGGCAGTATACAAAAGCCTAGATTATATCCGTTCGAAGTATTCACTGCCCTTACCGCTTCATTCGTTGGAGTATGAAACTGGTTTTTCTGAATCTAAGCGTGTAGCTGGAGTAGTAAGTCCTTATGTTGCTTGCTGGAGAGAGTAGCAGGAGAAGTTTGCCAACGATGCTTGCTCTCAATGAGACGTTAGCGCTTTGCGCTTTTTTGCAATCGGTAAAACCGCTCTTGGTTGCCATGCGCACCCTTGACGCTACTGTCGGCTTTGTCGATAATCACACACTGGGTGCGCACCCACTGCTCGAAGTCGCGCAGGATAGCGCGGCGCACGCTGTCATTTTTGACGATGCCACTGCGTGTAAGCTGCGCGCGCTGCGCCTCAAACTGCGGCTTGACCATTGCAATGATACTGGTGCGCGGACTACTAATGTGCACGAGGTGCGGCAAAATTTTGCGCAGGCTAATAAACGATACATCAATGACGATGATGTCTGGTGTGGTGGCTGGCACAAAATCGCGAATGTCGGTTTTTTCGTGCAGCTCGATACGCGGGTCGCCACGCAGGCTGGAGTGGAGCTGCTCCGTCCCCACATCCACTGCATACACCATGCGCGCACCATGCTGCAATGCATAGTCGGTAAATCCACCGGTGCTACTACCAACATCAAGCACGATAGTATTATCAAACGAAATATTAAGCCGCTGCGCGACGCTGGCTAATTTGAGCCCCGCCCGCGACACATAGCGCTCGTGCGCCACCAGCTTTATCTGCGTCGACTCATCCACAAACATCCCCGGCTTGTGTGCCACCGCACCATCCACCAATACCTTGCCAAGGCGAATCCAATTTTCGGCCGCCGAGCGTGTTGCTGCATGGCCACGCGCCACCATTGCTTTGTCTAGTCGTTGTTTTTTCATGTCCTTATTATACTGCACGAGTGGATAGATATTTAGTTGGTGCGAAGCTAATATGCCTGCTGCATTTTTACACGATACATGAGGCTATAGAGCATGGTAATGATGAGATTGGATGATATTACTGCGCGTGGATATGCTTCTTACTTCCGCCGTTTTTCAAATTTTGATGATGAAGAAATCCACTTTGTTCTTTGCGCGCTATTGCAGCTTTTATATTAATAACCCACTCAAACTATCGCGCACTGCAGCATGCTATTCTTCATTCGCACACGTCGCTGGAAGCTAACAGGATATCCAAAACACAAGACAGCTCAGCCAGACATATAGTATATATAACAAAAATTGAGTGGACATCGTGATAGCAAAATATCTTGCTCATATGGCTGTGCCGCATCACCAACGAGCTGCACATTCATCCTCCCGCACAAGCGCTATACGTAACAAAACACGATGCCACTGCAGCAGATGCTTCGCATAGCGAGCCTACTCGCCTAAACAAAAAATTGATTTTTTGCAGCATCACATTTTTGCAAGCCAAGCGTGAGTATTTGTGTATGCTACATGGTATATTTCGCATATTCGCCGCACATAGATGGGCCAATATGTATCGCACAATGTTTTGCGCTTATACACGTTTTGTAAAATTTGCATGAACCATCTATAAGCAATTCTAGCTGCAATAATCAGCAATCCATTTTTGCACAAATCTACAAACCATGATTAATTTTATCATCAGCCGCTCATCCGCGCAGCCTATACTTCGCAGCAGTATATCGCCTCGCTATAATTTGCTCAGTATGCAAAAACCAAAAATGAAACACCCTCCAACAAGTTACAATAAACTTGCATGAAAAAGCAAAAAGTCAAAAATATCCAAACTCAAAAATAGACAAGCTGGACAATGATCACATTTTTTATCACGCAGCAACAGCTCCACGCATCATGTTGCTAGCAGCATTTTTTTACGCGAGTGTGCTCAAGCCAAACGCGTAGCTTCGCAGCAACACAACAAAAAATTGTGTTCATTATTTTTAAAATGCTTATGTTTACTTTGGTACGTTTTGTATTATGCCCTATTGCCATAAGCGTCATTATATTACTAAAGGTAAATGCGCGTCTGTAACGGAAATTTGTTCATTTATGCTTATGGTTGCTGTGTTTATCCTGGGTGTAAGCATACGTGTGCGTGCTCCATGCCGCACGAAACGATCGTTGAGCATATCACATCGTTGTTATGCTCACTATACCCTTCTAGCTATCGTGGTGTTGTTTGTACATCACTATACCTACGCCTTTGTGTTGTGCACATGTCATCGTTTTGCTTAATCGCTGTGCTTCCTACTACGCTCATTCTTCGAACGTTCGCTTGGTATTCCCTGTTTATATTCTGTATTTTTTACAATGCCTTGTATATTTTGGCATTATTTTCGCCACAGAGAGTTCTGTTGCATTCTCTACAATAAGAGCTTGATCCTATCGAGCTTGACAGTGAGCCGTATGTGTTAGTTATTACAACATCATTTGCATCCTCTTTCTTCCCCTATCACTCAGCAAAAACACAGAGTGTCCGTAAGCTCGCGCTCAAAATTGGCCAAAAACCGTTGCTACTCTATGTTGTCTTTATCACATCTCTAGCGTGCTCCCGCCTGAACTTCACACGGCACAAAAAATACACCGCATTTTGCGGTGTATATGTGTTATCCCTCTTCTCCTCACTTTTGCATGTAAACGTGATGAGAGCGGCTCTCATGAGCTCTCAGGGCACTATTTCTTGCGCTCGCGGTACTCTCCGCTTGCTGTATCAACAGAAATAACGTCGCCCGTCTTAATAAAGGCTGGCACCTTGACGACAAGGCCCGTCTCCAGCGTCGCATCCTTGAGTACACTGCTGGTTGTATCACCTTTTACAACATCTTCTGTATAGGTCACCTGGAGGTAGAGGTTTTTTGGTAGCTCGACATTGATCACTTTACCATCGAAGAACTGCAGGCTTAGTGTATCCCCCTCCTTCAGATAGTCCTTGGCGCTATCGACGAGGTCTGCAGCAAGCTCAAACTGCTCAAAGCTGGTTGGCTCCATAAAGTAGAACGTATCACCATCATTATAGAGGTACTGCACGCTCTGCGTCGATACCTCAGCGGGCTCAATCTTGTCTTGCCCCTTGAAGGTCTTGGGCAGCACGCTGCCGTCGATCAAGTTCTTCAGCCGCACATTGACAATCGAGCCACCTCGGCCCATCACCTTCTGATTATAATCCACAACCCGATACGGCTTGCCATCGAGCTGCACAATCACACCTTTTTTGAGGTCAGTTGGTTGGTACATCACCTATCTCCTGTTTAGTAGTTGCTGCTTCGTTCGAAACATCCGCCAGCGCAGTCACAGAGGTACTGCGCTGAAAAAGCTCCTAACCTTGCGCCACAAATGGTAGCAACGCCAAGTGGCGAGCCCGCTTCACTGCTACGGCGAGCTGTCGCTGTTGTTTATCCGACAACCCTGTGCGGCTGCGCGGCTCAATCTGCCCATAAATATTAATGAACTTCTGCAATGTCTTTGCATCTTTGTAGTCAAAATAGACCGGTGTGTCCTTGCGCATGCGCTTGGCCATTATTTGTTCTCCTTTAGTATGTTGTTAAAATGGTATTTCTGATAGGTCAATTGGTTTGTCGTCGATATCTTCGATGACGACATCCTGGCTGCTACCACCGTTAGCTGGCGCTGCAGCTGGTGTTGTATTTCCGTCAGCACGTCCACCACCAACGAAGGTGAAGTCCTCTACTGTTACTTCTACAACAGAGCGCTTGTTGCCATCCTTATCGTCATAGCTGCGTTGGTCGAGGCGACCACTGACGAGCAGCGGGCTACCCTTCTTCACATATTGCGCGATGGTCTCACCTGTTCGCCCCCATGCCACACAGTTAATGAAGCTGGTTTGGTCTTGGTTTTGGCCATTTTGGTTGCGCCACGTGCGAGTAACTGCTAGTGTAAAATTCGCAACGTTCTGCCCACTTGCTGTGGTGCGCACCTCTATATCGCGCGTCAAATTGCCCATCAAAATAACTTTGCTAAATCCTCGAGCCATATATCCTCCTCGATTCTTTACTGTGGTTATGAGTTGTTGTGGTAATTTTTACTCTTCTGTCTGGCGGCTAGCTTCGCGCGCTTTAGCCTCGGCCATCAGCTTGCGGCCCTTCTCATCCACCTTGACGAGCAAGTAGCGAATCACATCGTCAGAGATATTCAGCGCATTGCTGATCTTCAGCGGCGCATCGGCAGGCAGCGCCACCTCAAAGTAGACATACACCGCAAAGTCTTCCTTCTTAATGCTATACTGCAGCTTTTTCTTGCCCCAGTTGTCTTCGCTGGTGATAGAACCACCAGCACCAAGCACCAGCTCACGCACCTTGACAAGCGGTGCCTCAAGGTTCGATTCTAGATCTGGCCGAATCAAAACCGTTAGTTCATATTGTTTCATATGCAAACCTCCTTTGGGATCCATATGGATGTTTATCCGGACGATAAACTTAGGTTAATAACGCATTATATTATACGCGAGACAGCCCGCAAAGTCTAGCGAGGTACAGAGGTGTGGGGGCGTTGTACTTTTTGATTTTTCTATTTTTGTATTTATCTTGGCACTACTCCACACACAGCTATTTATATTATTAGGTGAGCACCCGCGGCTTCTCTCCCCACACGCTCGCCCATCCTCCAAAGAGCCGCACAGTAATGCAGTGCAGCTATGCCCATCACCCACATTTTACA
>CAUSLI010000005.1:0-57592 GCA_963532885.1 uncultured Candidatus Saccharibacteria bacterium
ACGCTCGTCGCGCATTTTGGACATGGTACCTTGATGAGGCGATTCCTGCAGCAATAAATGGTAAATCACTAAAGTAATTAACTATCAAACAGTAGTCAATTTATTTTGACTATATGCTTAGTAAACGAAAGTATAAAAATTACGCCTCAAAGCAACAACAGTTCCACATAGTAACGGTTGTTGCTTTTTATAATGTACCTGTAGAGGCACAACATAATCTGTGTATATCATCTCAGCAGGTATATCTGCTATAACGGTGCTTCCACCGCTGCCCACGTTGCATCGGGTTTGTCCTCAGGAATGATGACAGTGACCTGGTGGCCAATCTCAATCCGGAAGAATGTCACACTTGCCAGCAGGATCCGGTATTCTCTCCCCTGTGCTTCCACGTAGTATGCACCATCGTGTTGGGTGAGTGTGCCAATAATCTGCTTGCGCTCCACCCGCTTGATTTGCTTGTAGATAAAGCCGCCATCGTCGGCGATCGTCAGCTTGAGCTTGTCACCCTCAACAAGCTTAGACTTGCTGGCATAATTGGCTGGCACAGGATAATTCTTGCCATCGGCATCAACCATTACTTGCCCGTCAAAGATTCCTTCGACTATCTTGCCCGATACCTCCTCGCGGCTATTGCTTGGCACGACGACTTCGCCATCGTCACCAATAATACTCATCAATAATTCCTTTGCAGCGGCCAGGTTTGTCTCTGCCTCTTGAATCAGCGATCGTAATCGCTTCACCTGTTTCTCTGGTAATTCAGACATATTTTCTCGCAATTCCTTGTCTGTTTTCTTAGTTATCAACCCATTATATAGCGATGGGGTGGGGCCTTGTCAAGGCGCTTGGTGGTTATCCACAGCGATAACAGGGGTAGCCAATAGTTCGTTGTAAAAATGGTACGATGCTTAGAGCGCCACTAATCCTAGAATGACGCACAGCAATCCGGAGCAGTGAGCTCAACAGATTGCTGTGCGTGGGCACCTCCTTTCGTCATCGGCTACTAATCTCTATCTCTGATGGGAAACCGCGCAGACTATCATAGCTGCAGACAGCCTTCTTGAGCAACTGGTCGATGCGAACGTTGCAGAATATTGCTATATGAGAGAGTAATTCCCAGTAACCCAACGATCGACCAGCAGATCGTCCCAACGATACTAATATGCAAGGTATAGCACACAGTAGCGATGAGACCTACCGTCTCGATTATGTAGCCAGAAAAGACTGCCTGGCAGAGACGTATAATCACTCTGTCTTTATCTAGTGCCTTCCATCGCAACTCCCTGCTGGTAATGACCAGCAAAAATACCACGGCAATGGACCGGCGGCAACTACTAGAACGATGGCAGTGACAGTCATGCTACTCATGATATTCTCCCTTCCTCGGAGGTGCAAACCAACCAAAAACACACCCAAGCGGGTGTGCTGATGGTAGCAATGCGGTCGGTGGGGTGGTTATGCCAGTTCGACGGTAGCGCCAGCCTCTTCCAAGGTCTTCTTGGCAGCTTCGGCGTCGTCTTTGCTGACCTTTTCTTTGATTGGGCTTGGTGCGTTGTCAACCAAAGCCTTTGCCTCACCCAGGCCAAGGCCAGTGAGTTCCTTAACAGCCTTGATGACGGCAACCTTTTGGCCGCCAACTTCTTTGAGGGTGACGGTGAATTCGGTCTGCTCGTCCTCTGCAGCACCAGCGTCGGCAGCTGGGCCAGCGACAGCAACTGCAGCAGCGGCTGGCTCAATGCCGTATTCGTCCTTGAGGACATTTTTGAGTTCGTTGACTTCCAGAACGGTCAAAGCAACCAGTTCTTCGGCCAGTTTTTTCACATCTGCCATGATGGATTCCTTTCAATGATGTGCGGTAGAATTATCGCACGAGTTATTGTCTGCATAGTGCAAACGTTAGTACAATGCTGCGCTTGGTTACGCAGCTGCTTTGGCGTCTTCGATGCCATCGAGCAACGCATGAAGGTTGCCCGAAAGTGCGTTGGTAGTGTCGTGTACTGGCGAGAGCAGCTGTGCCACCACTTCGGCCACCAGCTGGTTCTTGCTTGGCAAGCCAGCCAGTGCAGTAACATCGGCTGTGTTGAGAGCTTCACCTTCGCCACTAAAGCCAGCAACCAACTGAACTGTTGGATGCGTCTTGGCAAACTCGTGCAACACCTTTGCTGCCATCACTTCGTCATCTGGCGAGATTGCATACAGCAATTGCCCAGCCAGGGCCGAAGTGTCGGTATCTTTGTAGGTGTCATGCTGCGCAAAGGCAACACGCACGAGACGGTTCTTCACCACCTTAATGACAACACCAGCTTCGCGAGCTTCGCGGCGCAACGCTTGCAGATCTGCCACACTTGTCCCTTGGTAGGACGCAACGGCAGTGCCCTTTGCCTCTGCGAGAAGCTCGCTCATTTCAGCCACCAAAGCTTGTTTTTTATCTTTGGAAATTGCCATAAGATAAAATCCTTTCTTTGGAGTTGTAATACCTATTACACGCCCAGAGGGAGTGTAGTATTACTGGTTTGTTGTTGTATCCGACCGCATTGTTAACGTCCGACATGTGCCGCAAAAAATCGCCTCTGCATTATCGCAAAGACGAGTCTCGAGTTTCGTACTAAAACGCTGGGCATAATATAGGCCACGGCGTATCCGAAATTCCCTCGGTAGCATACTTATCGGCTGCTTTGTCGTGCATAACAGCCCGCTACGGTCTTTGGCAATGTCTAAGAAGGATTATAGCAGATGGTGGTGGGTGGATGCAAGGTGTGGAAAAATATTTGTATCAGTGTGTAAACAGAGTGAAGGAGCGGCTGTGTAGTTATACCCGAGCAAGCATTGCATCGATTTTGCGATTGGTATTGTTGATGCGGCTTCGGCTTGGTTGGTGCAGGCTTGTTTTGCCAAAATCTTGCTTACGCCTGTTGAGATTGCTCATGCGCGTGAGCTGCTCTTCTGTCGGCTGGAGCTGATAGCCAAGCTGCTTACCAAGCTTGTATAAGATATGTGCTGCTATGCCATGGCGTGTTGCCTTGCGATCCTCCTTGGTGAGGACCTGGACTTCAAAGGGCAAAATACCCGAGGCCTGATCCTCATACAGGCCTGTCATCTTAGCAACGCGAAAACCCTTCTTGTTGTCTTCCTTGAAGTCAATGTACTGCTCGGCGCGAGTGCCTTGGTAACGAGCCTCAAATGCAGCCTTAATATCCTCGATGAATTGAGTGTCTCCCTCTACCTTGAGTATCTTGTCTCGGCCTGGCGCAGCGTATGGGGTAATAGTATAGTCAGCATCCTCCTCACCGGTTGAAGTCTTGTTATTTTGCGCAGTTTTATTTTGGGGTGGCGTAACAATATTGTTATTGTCGATCATATCCAAGAACACATCAAGCAGTTCATCGCGATCCTCTGTAATGAATGTAATGCCATCGATATCAAACGGCACCTCAAGCGAGCTGTCTTTTTCTGGTGGAGATAGTGAGTGTAGTGTTTGTGGTGTAATATCGTCAAATTGCTCACAGAGCTCGTCAATACATTGATTTTTCAGATCGTCCAAAACTTTTATTGTATTCTCGTCATACGCCTGCAGAGCTTCGTATGAGACGAATTCTCGCCCATCCTGGCGTTCTTTCTCTTTAGCTTTTACACTATTCATCTTGTCATCATACGCTTGCAGTATGTCTGGTGAGATAGAGGCGCGGATTTTTTGATATTCTTCTCTCTTTTGTTTCTCTGCTTTTTTTGCTGCTTCTGCAAGCTTACGCGCGAGAGAGCCAACAGACTTGAGCCGCCATACCGCTCGGAGCTCAGTATGCCACTCATAGCTACAGTTGCCATTCCCTACCACAATATTGTGGTTCGACTCTTGGCCAAGGACAAGCTTACTGTCGCCTCCGCTTTTGTCTGTTTTGCCAATCATGCGCGCGAGAATTTTTTCTGTAATGTTGCAATAGTTTTGGTTGCGCTCTTTGGCAGTGATGACGTGATCTGGGTTGTCAGTATCGGTAGTACCCAGCACGCCAAATTCCGACAGGATGCGCTCAGCAAGATCCACAAAATGCCCTTGGCCGGTATTGCGCAGTTGGAGGCATATCACCTTGCTTCGGAGCGCCATTGCAAGCCCATCAAAGCCAATAATTTCGCACAGTGGTGCAAGCAATGCCTCGCTCTTGTAGGCTAGTTCATACGCTTCCGATGTATCATAGCGAGTGTTGTTAAGTTTATTGAGCGTGTTGACAGCCTCCATAAAAATAGTCGAAAGCCCAACGCTCTCTCCTGCATCTAAAAGGTCATCAAGATCGAGCATATTCATTGGCTGCTGCCACAGCTCTTGCATGAGGTTCTCTGCTTGCATGCGGTCGTGTGTTGCAGTCTCAAGAAGCTGACTTTGTTTCTGTTCATCTGTAAGATATTGACTCTCCGCAGAGGAAGGCTTTATCCTTCCTTTTGATTTTTCGAGCTTTCGAGCTTTCGTAATGGCTGTGTACAGAGACTCTTTGTTCTCGGTGTCTGGGTTAGAGGGTATCTTCTGCGTATTAAGAAATTTACTCCAGGCGCTTGACAACTGGCTGGTATCCTGCAGCATCGAAACAATTTGGTTAAACTTTTTATATGCATCTACTTCCCACTGTTTTTTATGATCTTCGAGCATCTTGTGGCGGAGGCTGGCAAGGTTCTCTGTTTTGAGCAGTTCATCGCGGTTGCCTGCTGTATACAATAAGTACGCAGTATAGGCGCTGTGATTGCTGTACTTTGCAAATAGCTCCCCAGCAAAATCTCGCATGAGGCTCAAGCCCGATACAATTCGCTTTGTTTTAGATTCTGGTGTGTTAGTGAGATTGAGCGCTTTTTCGTATAAATCGTATCGATCTTTATCAAAGCCCGCATTTGCCTCGTGCGCTAAGGTGTTATTTACTGGGTTAGCTGTACGCTCTTTTGTTGGATTCGACACAGTGCATACAACTGTAGCAAAGTTATCAAAAAATCACAAGGGTTGACCTCTGCAGGATGCATACTAATGAACTAATGCGATGCGTGAGGCTGGGCTGTTCACACTAAAGATACTCCTATGTTGTGTGAATATAAGGTTATTATGTAGGGGGTCAGGTACAGTTATATTACTAATATTACTTCTTGCTAAATAGCCCCATAGGGTATTTAGCATAATTATTTTAGATTAATGATCGATAGAACTTCTTGCTGTATCTGGTATGGCGACTTAAGCACTCCATCATCGCGAATGCACTGAATTGTAGGAATGTGGTGGTTTCTCGCGAGAATGCGATAGCCATCATGGACGCGCTGCTGAAAGTCGCTGTCTTGTGATTCGAAGGTATCTAGCGTCGCGAGAGCACCTCTCTGCTTTATACGATGCATGCGTTCCTGCTCGTCGTTGAGCGTGAGGATGATGAGATAGTCTGGCGTGAGATAGCGTTGGCTGGTAAATAAGCCGGTAATGTGCCGGATATGTTCTTGACTCAGGCCTTCGCCATACCCCTGATAGGCGAGTGTCGAGAAATAATTGCGAGACGCGAGGACAGTTTCGCCCCGCTCCAGCGCTGGTTGAATAATCTGCTGCCATAGCTCGCGCCGTGCAGTACTAAGTAGTGCGAGATTAATCTCTGGGTCGCGACGGAGATTGCCATTTTTGATAACAGTGCGGAGATAGTGAGCAATTGGTGTGGTCTGGGCTAGGTCGTTGCTGCTCGGCTCCTCCACAACTGTCACTACGTAGCCTTGACTTTGATAGTGTTTGGCAAGAAGCTCTACTTGGGTCGATTTGCCCGTGCCATCAATCCCCTCAATGACGATGTAGTTACCTTGATGCTGAGCCATTCACATAACCTTATATTCAGTGCAAAATACCCTTAGCCCTATATATCAATTTTTCGTAAAACAGATTCAGACGGTATAGTGTCCTTTGTAATATAATCTGCAAAGACTTGCCCAGCTTCTTCTCCCGTAAATACCTCTTCTGGATGAATGCGTATCGTAAATGGTTCGCCATCGCGCTGCCAGGTGAGTGGAATGAATCGCTCTTTATCGGCCACTGGCTTTCGGGCAATCACATAGTGGATATATGGATACTGGGCTGTGTGATTGTCTGGATCTGGCACGCGCACTTCTATAGTCATGCCGGTATTCGACCCAGCACATTGCATATAGTAGCCATCAGCCAAGCTATCCTTTGGTACATTCTTTGGATGGGCAATACCATCTGGCAGGGCCCACACACAGATACTAAAGCAGCGGTTGCCATCAAGGACAGTTGGGTCAGCAATAGCCTGGCTCACCTTTTGTGCAACCTGCTCTGGTGTCTGCGGCTGCAAAAATCGCTCAAAATAACCAATATTCCCAACCAGTGAGTAAACATATTTTTTCATATAGCACCTCCGTTACTATGGTGATGAATGAATTGTATGAGAGTATCACCACTCATTCCATCATACCATGCATAGGTAGGCACATAAATAATACTGCCAGCTTCCCTGACTGGCAGTATTATGGCAAGTGCTATACCTTTTCTAACTAGTCGAGCTTGTGCTCAACCTTGATGCCAGGTCCCATCGTCGTTGCAGCTGCGATGGATTTGACATACACACCCTTGAGTGAGCTTGGTTTCTGAGTTTGCAGGCTAGTGAAGAAGGCATCGGCGTTAGCGCGGAGCTTCTCTGTACCAAAGCTTACCTTGCCGATACTGAGGTGAATCGCTGCTTGCTTGTCTACGCGGTACTCCACCTTACCAGCTTTTGCCTCAGTCACAGCAGTTGCAATGTCAGTTGTTACAGTACCGCTCTTTGGGTTAGGCATTAGACCCTTTGGCCCAAGCAGACGGGCGTATTTACCAAGCTTTGGCATGTACTGCGGGGTGGCGATCAAAACGTCAAAGTCTAACGTGCCTTTGTCGAGCAACTTGATGATAGCCTCCTCGCCAGCAATGTCTGCCCCTGCTTTGGTAGCAGTTGCAATCTCGGCTTCTGGTGCAAAGACGGCAACGCGAACAGTCTTACCTGTACCGTGTGGTAAGACGACTGTCGAGCGGATGTTTTGATCGGCCTGGCGTGGATCAACACCAAGGCGAACGTGTAGCTCAACGCTCGCATCAAACTTAGCAGGATTGGTCTCAGTCGCAAGCTGGAGTGCTTCGTCCAGCGAGTATGCCTTGTCTTTCTCAACCTTCTCAGCTAGCTTGCGATAGGCTTTGCCACGGCGCTCGATCAGTGGGCGAACCTTTGGCGCGGGCCCTTTCTTGATAGCTGCATCGACATCACCCTGAGGGGTTGTGTCGCCAGCCTCTTTGCGGGCTTCTTTCTCGGCCTTAGCCTCGGCTTCGTCGAGAGCCTTTTGGCTGCGCTTGCCAGCCTTTGCCACGGTGGCTTCGCGCTGGGCAATGACATCCTTATCGTTTGCGGCAGCGATGGCTGCCTCAATCTCTGCAATAGTGTTTTTTTCTGAAACATCAAGTTTCAGCTCTGCTGCTTTTTCAAGCAGATCGGCTTTTTTTGCCATAGTATCCTTTCTGTGGTGCAAGCGGCTTGGGTGCCTCCCACGTTTACTGATTAACCTTTCTAGTATAGCACATATGGCCCCGCAGCATGAGATAATACACTTGTGTAATATGAGATAACGGAGCAGTTATTTTGAGCACGCACTGCCAGTTGTGCTATAATGAGAGACGTTGTCGGGGTGTGGCGCAGCTGGTAGCGCGTACGGCTGGGGGCCGTGAGGTCGCAAGTTCAAGTCTTGTCACCCCGACCATTTTTTGCTTTATGTCTCACTCTCACGCTATGGGTGTTTCGGGTGTGAGGTTTTTTATTTGTTGGCTTTAGTTGCTACTCTAAGCAAATTGTTTGCGAGTGTATTGTAAGTACTGATTGACTGTTTTATAATAAAGATTATTATGAGCGAGACACCACCATTCACCGACAAGCCACCAGTAAACCCAGAAGATACGAAGAGCACAGAGTTGCAAATTGGTATGAAGAAAATGCGAGAACAGTTGCTGGGTGTTATGGCACTTGAGGAAGTAGGTCAGAAGGTGACGGGTGCGATTCGAGAAACTATAGCACCAGCCAAAGCAAATGATACCCAAGATCATCACGGTGACCTCGCTGACTTGAATGATGCTTTCGATGAACTTTTTGAATACGACAGAAAACAGGAGCCACCTATAGAGCGTTTTTCATCCGAAACTGACGACCCAGAATACCTAGCTTTTCTTAAAAAGATTACCGAGTGCAAAAGTAGCAGTGAGATGCATAGAATGATCATGGCGCGCAAAAGGCTAGAGGGCCGTCCAGACTTAGCCTCCATCTAGTAGTTGTATTTCACTTCCGCAAAGAAGGTCTTATTAGCAACTAGAGTTGGTAGTGAAGTAGTTTTACGTGATAATGCAGTACTACTTAACACTTGCCGTATGACTGAAAAGATATCTCTGTAGATTTATCGACTGTGTTTGTTATTACGATAACCACACTGCTATTTTCAATGAACCTGCAGAGGCGGATGATACATACTAACAATACGAAATGCCCACGCTAGCCCAAGTGCGCCAACGATAATCAATACACTCATCGTTATCTCTACCTGCTTGTAATGTCGCACATGAAAGCGAGGAATAGTGGCAAGCACTGCAATAAGGAAGCCCAATGCTATGGCTGCTGAGGCAGGAATGAATTTATGTCCAATTTGGAAGGCGAATGCACCCATCAAGAACGCTGTCGAGCCATAGATGACGCGCGAAATAGGCCTACTACCACGGCCAAGCCATAGCACACCAGCCGCAAAGCAGGCTGCATCCATACCGAAAATTATGGTAGCTGCCCAAACTGGATCTATTCGTGTGTAGTGAGTCGTAGGGTAATTGACTATATATGATATTGCCTCTGATATCAGCGCAACAACGACAAAGATTAGCCATAGCCGTACCATCTGCTTGGTGCGGCGCACTGGTATATTTTGTAGTTGCTGGGCATGGGTGGATGACGTGCTCATGATCATTCCTCTTGTACTATAATTATCTTCTTAATCTTGAAGGCGGTGCAGTATTTCTCTCGTTCTTACTGACACTAGCATGCTATTTATCTACATTCCATTCAACTCAACAAACTCATAGACAAACGCCCCGCTGCTTGGTGAAAAACAAAATACATCGTTGGTGCGATGGCTCGACGAATAGCGTGCCACGCAGCGGTTGTCACTGCTGATGGCTGCTCGAGCTTGATCACTAAACTTCTTTGGTGGAATAGTATGATTACCAAGGATAGCGGTGTCTCGAAATACCGACTCAGGGTGGGGGAGGTTGTCTCCGTAATGGTACCACCCCGAACACCCATGTGGACAATTCGTAAATGGCTGCATGCTCAGCAAGCGATCGCGCGTCGCTTTGTCGGTGATGGTGCCAATAACCATACCATTATTGCCATCCCAGCCGTCTATCGCATACCCCGACTGATAGCTCACATCCATATGGCGAATTGCATCACGATCGAAGCGTCCATAGAAGATCGTCGTTGTAAAGCTGCCGATCGTCATATAATACAGCCACCAGCCAATCACCGCAACGACGAACACACCAAGGATAAGGATTGGTATAGAGATTTTGTCGAGGAGGAGTTTACGCATATTGTTATTGTAAACTACTATTGCAAAATATGTCAATTTATACCAAAAATACCTCTGTATGCAGAGGTATTTTGATGTGCGCTGAGTGGATTAGTCGGCGACTTCCACACCCATACTGCGAGCTGTGCCTGCCACCGTCTTGATTGCTCCTTCGAGACTGATGGCGTTGAGCTGCTCCATCTTTGCCTGGGCGATCTCCTCAAGCTGCGCTCGGGTGATCGTTCCAACCTTGTCGCTGTGTGGCTTGCTACTACCCTTCTTGATACCGATCGCAGCACGGATCATATCATCAACGGGTTGGCCGAGGCTGCGCCATGCGAAGGTGCGGTCCTCAAACACTTGGATATGGACGATAACATCCTTGCCCATATCTGCCTTGGTGGCGTCGTTGAATGGGTTGATGAAGTCCATCATATTCAAGCCCCACTGACCAAGCGTGCTACCAACGGGAGGCCCAGCGGTGGCACGGCCAGCTGGAATACGAAGCTTCAGGTTGCCGATAACTTTTTTTGCCATTATATTTCCTTTTACTCAATTACTACTGGTATTGAGTGCGTAACGTTGCTATTATAGTGGATCGCTCATACAAATGCAAACCGCGTGTGAGGCTTATACCTTCTTGACCTGCAGCGCATCAAGCTCAACTGGCGTGTCACGGCCAAACATACTTACCATCACCTTGAGCTTGCCCTTGGTGGTGTCGATCTCACTCACGGTGCCATCAAAGTCTTTGAATGGCCCGTCAACGATGCTGACCACTTCCCCTTCGCTAAAGTCGATCTGATGCTTAGGGTCTTCCACGCCCATGCGCTTCTTGATTTTCTTGATCTCAGCCTCGCTTACAGGGGTTGGCTCGGTGCCGCTCCCCACAAAGCCCGTCACACCAGGCGTGTTGCGCACAATGTACCATGTCTCGTCGGTGAGCTTCATCTCGACCAAGACATAACCCTGGAAGATCTTAACCTCAACAACTTTGCGCTTGCCATTTTTGATCTGGATCTGCTTTTCCTTAGGGACGATTGCATCGAAGATTTTGTCGGCCATATCGACGGCCTGAATGCGCTGGCGGATGCTATCAGCCACCTTCTCTTCGTAACCGCTGTAGGTGTGGATAGCATACCATTGCCGTGTGCTGTCGTAGCGTTTTTTTGTCATTGTCTACCTCCCCAGGATAATTTGAAATAGATATTTAAATGCAGCATCGAGCAGCAAAAGCGTTGCACTAAACACTGCAATAAAGCCAAGTAGTGCACCAGACATTTTCCATGTCGTTGCGCGATCGGGCCAACGCACCATACGGAGCTCGTACCAGGCTCCAGCAAAGTAATTGCGAATCGCCGAGAATGGGCCACGGCGCTGACGCTTTGGCTTGCTTGCCTTTTGTTTCTTGGCCTCAGTTTTGGCTGGTGCCGCAGAGGTTGGCTTTTCTTTTGATGTTTTGGTTTTGGTGGGCGTGGTGTCTTGCGCTGTGATGCGCGTCACGCGGTTGGTTGATGATTTTTTGCTTGGTTTCGCCACAGCATACTCCCCAAATTTAATAGCCTGTCTTTGCAGGCTGTCAAGCCCTAGTGTAGCGCGCTGCAGTGAGGGTTGTCAAGAGATGAAAGCTCCAATCTACTCTTTTTCTCCGTTAGCACTCACAATGCCGTCGCTGGTATGCGGCTCTGTGAGAGGTAACTAGTGGCAAAACGAAGTGTAGTAGCCAAAATTCTCCAGAGAATGCAGCTAAGATTTCTTATGCTTCTCACGCGGTGCTGCTTGCTGGGCTGCGGCTGGCAGTGCGAAGAAGAAGGTCGAGCCATGATTGAGCTGGCTCGTAAACTCGATGCGTGTGCCGAGCTTGCGAGCGAGCTTGGCTGCAATGTAGAGGCCAAGGCCAGTGCCACCAGTTTCGCGCGTGCGGTAGTCTTCGCTGCGCCAGAAGCGTTCGAGGATGTGTGCTTGGTCGCTCTTGCTAATGCCAATGCCAGTGTCGCGCACAGCGATGATAATGCGATTACCCTTCTTGCGCGCACTGAGGTGGACCTCTCCTTCTTTGGTGTATTTGAGGGCGTTAGAGAGGAAATTTTGGATAAGTTCGCGCACATATAGTGAGCTCGCCACGACGTAGCCCAGCCGCGGCGACGTCTCGAGTGTGAGGGTGAGCTGCTTGTTGGTAGCCTGAGGGTGATATTGATGGTAGAGATCGTCCATGAGCGCACGGACGTTAAGTAATTCTGGCATATCAGCAGCACCACGCTCGGCTTGTGCAAGAGTGCTGAGGTCATTAACCATCTTGGCCAAGAACACAACTTGCTCGTGGGCTGCATCGAGGTGGTCTTTGAGTGTGTGCTGTGGCATATCGCGCCGGTGGAGCATGAGCTGGATATTACTCAGCGCCCCTTCGGCTGCCGTCAAAGGAGTGCGAAGCTCATGGCTTACCACGCTGATAAACTCATCGCGCTCTTCTTCAAGCGACTTCTCTTTCGTGATGTCGCGCAGGATGAGGACGTAGCCATCGCTTGAACCGCTCATTGTATTGAGTGCACGTATTGGAGAAAATATGATACTCAGGCGGAGCATCTCACCCGATACTTCCATCCATACATCATCGCGCGTTTGCGTAACAGTTGCAGCGTGGAGCAGCTGGGTCAGATAGACTGGTTGTTTGGCGCTATCGCGCAGTGGTAGGATGGTATCGATTGGTTTGCTATGTGGGCTTGTATTGGTATCGAGCAAATCGAGCGTTGCAGCGTTGTAGAGTTGGATAATACCCTGCTGGTCGGTTGCAATAATAGCGGTTGCGAGATTGTTAATGATCGTCAGGAGCCGATCGTGCTGCAAGGTCATTGCCTCGCGACTAGTGTGCAGTGCCGAGCGGTAGAGATTGTGGCGATATGCGAGGGCAACAATCACCACACCAAGCATAAAGGCCACCAACGTTGTTGTGGTAATATCAACAATACTTTGTGGCGTCAGCCAAAATGCATCAAGTGCTGCTGTAATAAAAAGCACGAGTGCACTGAGCAGCCACCCAGAAAAGCCAGCATAAGCAAAAGCCGCCAGCATAAACAACGACCACGCACAGGTAAACGGCACTGCTACGCCAGAGATACTGAGCAGATAGCTCGCAGCGAGCCCATGATACAAGACGAGCTGCCAGGCTCGCTGCTTATTCGTCTGCGACGGACGGAAACAGGTGTAGAGACCAAGAGCAAGCCAAGCACTGGCCGCCGCATAAAAAGACCACTCACCCGCCCCAGGAATGCGCTGCATTGCATCAAGACCGAGAAGCTTGCTATACGCAAAAAGCAAGAGTGGAAAGACAACACTGCTGACGCGCACAACAGTACTGGTTTGGCTATTGGTAGCGTATGGCGACACGCTTCTAGTATACCTGGAGTACGACGGTAGGCACAAGCGTTTTGTGTGACATTTGCTGATGCTATATCATTGGTGTTTCGTGCTTAAGCCGCTGCCGATGTAGCCGATAGTGTGAGTCATACTGCTCCACCAGTCCCCAAAAGGCTGACGAGTGATTCATGTGATGAGTGTGGCAGAGCTCGTGGATCAAGACATAATCAATCAGCTCATCAGGGAGTTTCATGAGCGCAATATTAAGGCTAATCGTGCCAGTGCTGCTGCAGCTCCCCCATCGAGTACGCGCATGGCTAAATCGGATACGCTGGTAGGTTGAGCTAGTGCGCGCAGCAAGCTCGTGGAGGCGCTGTGGCAAGTAGGCTTTGGCTTCGCGGCGCAAGATGGTCGCAACTTCTCGTCGGATGGCACACTGAACAGTTGGCTCGTCTATGGTGTGTTTTGGTGGAAGAGAGACAAGCAGCTTTTGCCGAGCAATGCACACCGTGGGCTGAGCGACCATCTGTGTGCGGATAATTGCGATCGAATGATGCTTACCGATTTTGTCTCCATCTCGATAAATATGTGGGGCGTGCTGGCGCAGGAGCTGGCGGAGTGCTTGGCGGTTGGTGACAATGCTGTGGCGAACGAGAAAGAGTGGTGCGTACCGTGGGGCGCTGGCATAGAGCTGGCCATTTGGCGCGAGTCGTATTGTGATGGAACGCACCTTGGCGCTGCGCTTAATAGCGATGTCGCCAAACTCATCGTCATGGAGCGTAGAAGACATAGATAAGAGCCTTCCTCCTTTTAGCCAAGATGTTATTTTTATTGTACAATGTAGCGTGTCGAGCGAATTTGTCCTCGCCGTGGGGCGCTTGACATAGCACGCACTGGGTGGCTGGCTGGTGTCGGTGGTGGCACTTGAGTGCGCTGCTTTGCTACTGGTGGAGTTGTGGCTGGTGCTTTGCTCGGCAGAGCTTCGTCTTCAGTCTGTTGACCGATTTGCTTTAAGAAGGTCAGGGCAGCCCGGGACTGTGATGAATACGGGTGCTTGCCACTGATGACAAAATAGAGTTCACCCGCGTTTGGCTCGCTAAAGCGCCGCACATAGTAATCAAACGCCTCGCGTGAGAGCCGCTGGTTTTTGACGCTTCGGCTACGGGCTGTGGCGACATCCGTTTGAACCCAAATAATCACTGGTCGATACCCTTCACTACGTGCCCAGCGGACAAATTCACTTCGGCGAGCCCGGGTGTTGCTATCGCCTTCGTATATGAAGGGCTGCTTGGTCTTAGCAATCTCTTGCAAAAATGTCTTCCCTACTACTGCCGCTGCTGCATCGTCTTGGCAGTAGCCCGAGAGCTCGTTAATATCAATAAAGGGTGAGCCAAAGGCCTTGGCAAACTGAGCGGCGAAAAATGTCTTGCCGCTACCGGGCAAGCCAACCATGAGTATTGCAAAGGGCCGAACTGGAGGCGTTGGTTGCATGTATTTTATTATAGCAGACTCCGCGTGGTGCGAGAGATTTTTAGCATAAACCAAATCAATATTCGCTTTACCATATAAAGTTCTTCCGGTTTGGCTATAGATTTGATATACTGGAGACAGTACAGAGGGGCATAGTACAACGGCTAGTATAACGGTCTCCAAAACCGTAGATTGAGGTTCGATTCCTCATGCCCCTGCCACAATAGTATCCAACCTCCCTGACGGAGGTATTTTTTGCCTAAAGGAGTGATATACTGGAGTTATGTCAGCCCATGATGCCATTACCCACCGCGTTAAGCGTGCTGTGCGGCAGGTTTCGCCAGCGGCTTTTGCAGAGCGTTCGGCAGCGCGCAAGATAGTGCAGCAGTTTGCCGAGCAAGCTGGCTTAGTTTATTTTGGGACGATCAACCCACGAGATGACGACTACCACCCAATCCGCGGCTATACTATGTCGACGACTCATCGCGACCGGCACTATAGCGTGGGTAATATTCGCGGTTATAATGTCACACTTGTGTCGCGGCGAGATATGGTGCGCATTGCTAATAGCCCCAAGCCTTCGCCTCAACAGTGGCTGATAGCCGCGGTAGATATGTACACGCGCCGTGATGTACCGTATATATTCATCGGTCGACAGGGCAAGATTGCTAGCTACCCCAGCTACAAGTTGCAACCACTCCGGCTCGGGATGTTTGGGCCGCAGCCAGATGAATTTATGCAGAAATATACAGTGTATGGCGAGCTTGGGCGGGCAGTCGAGATAGAGCGCTACCTCACCCCTGATGTAGCAACGGTAATAGCATCGCATTTCGATGATCTCAGTATTGAGATCTCGAGCGGTGTCCTCTATATCTATGCCGCTATGGCAACGCCGACGATGGAGCTGCTTGACCGGATGGTGTCTGATGGTCTCTGGCTAGCAGCGACATTTGACGTGTTTGCTGAGCAGCTTGCCGTTGCGCAAGCTGAGCGCCATACTACCATCCACCAGGGTTATCGCCATAGATAGTCTTAGGTGTTGGGATTGATAGTTTTTTCATACCCCCTTTTCTCCCCTGCTTTCCTTAAAAACACAGTAAGAGCTAATGCTGATCAAAACGCGGCTGTCTACCCGAATGATTAAGAATTTGCTAGGTCTCGCGATAGTCCTTTAGGAATGTCACCCAAATATAAATAGTGAGTAAAAACTGGCGCAGAAGAACAGAGACTCAGGTAGTAATGTGTAAGCAATCGATCATAGAACCGCATCGGTCGCTATACTAACTCTCACAATTGATTGCTAGCACAAAAAACAGCATTCGTGAATGAATGCTGTTTTTGATTATTATTGCGATAAGACTAACCTTTGCGCGGTTTAACCTCGTTACGGCCGAGCGATTTCTTCGTCTCTGTGTAAGTAGCGTGCCGGCGAGCAATTGGGTCATACTTACGCAGAACAAGCTTATCTGGAGTGTTCATTGTGTTCTTGCGCGTTACGTAGGTACGGTGTTTGGTGAGGTTGCTCACAAGAGCAATAATCTTTCGCTTGGTATTGTTCTTCTTTGCCATTTCTTTACTCGTTAGATTTTATAAAATATCTTGGTTGATTATAGCATAGCCTATGGTGTAATGCTAGTGGCGATGGCGATTTGCTACTCGCTTGTGGTATAGGCGGCCCAGTTCGCTTGCTCATCAGCACTCAGTGCTCGGGCCTCAGTGATAACAGCGGCAAGCTGTGAGGCGCTCACGGTGAAGGTTTCGCCACTGTCGATTTCATCACGCTGCCCCATCAAGGCCACTAAGCGGTTCTCGGCATATGCCGCCTGCGCGGGGTTAAGCTGCTGAGCTTGGTGGTGGCTCTTGATGAAGCGCCGCGCCACAAGCGACTGGGAGTCGCCATCCTGGGCGGTTAGCATAATTGGCTTTTGCTCTGATGTGGTAGTCTGGTTCTTCTCAGAATGAGCTGGCGTCTGTTGCGCTTGCGATTGACTAGAGGTGGTTGCTGGTTGGTTAGCTTGCTTCTTGTCTGTATTGCCGCGATTATCACGTTGCTGCTGCGGCCGTGGAGCAGTTTGCGCAGGGCGGTGTGGAGCTTCTTGTGGTTGCTGAGCTGGGATCATTGCCACGACATATGCGAGTGGCACTGTAATGAGCAGCAGGACAATTGCCGCGAGACCAGTTGCATATTGACGAAGTGCGCTCGATGGAGCGGGTGCGTGATGGCGAGAGAGCGTAATGAGTGCCCATAGTTTGCTCGTCAGTGCAAGACTCCCAGCGATCGGGAGATAGAGTGGCAGGAGCCATAGGTCGCGTGGGTGATGCTTTAGGTGTGGAATATTGCGCACAGCCTGCCACACAAGCCAACCAAGCACGAGCCCAAGGATCGTTACACTACTCCAGAGCGTTGCAGTAGTCGCCGTCCCGGTCAGAGTGCTGTATAGGTTGTTGACGAGCGTGCTGCAGAGTACGATCAGCGCCCCAAGATAAAGCAAACTCGCAAAGCAAAAGCCAATGTGTGTGAGCCAGACAAGTGGCCCCGCCCGCCGGATACGTGCGTGCTGATGCCAGAGTTGCCAATAGGCAGCACGGCTCAGTTGGGTATAGCTGCTTGCAATCCGGTAGAGTTCTACTGGATGGTTGATCTGCGTGAGAGCACTGTGTTGGTAGGCTGCGTGGTATTGTGCAGACAGAGACAGGGCAATGCTTGATGGATGATGCGCGGCACATGGCTGCGCTGTTGCATCGCTCTGAGTAAATTGCTTGAGTAGCTCAAGCCGGATAGCAAAGGTGTCACTCGTTATGGCATAGGCTTGGCCGTGGCGGCTCTGCATGGGCAAAATAACACGCTGCTGCATATCGAGCAGCCAACTGCCGATTCGCTGAGAGAGCGTCGCTCCACCAGTGTATTGTTGGCGGCCACTAACGAGCCCAATAGTTGGCTCGGCAAAGGGCAAGAGAAGGTTGATGGTCGATGGTGTCCAGTGCGCACGCGGAGTTGTGACAACCACAAGACTTACACGCCGCACCTTTTCGATCAGTGAGGCAAGCTGCGCATCATAGCTCATCATCTCAGGCTGCTCGACCACCGTTGTTGCGTATTCTTTAGCGATCGCTCTGAGAGACTGGTGAGCGTGTGACGTATCGTTGATCGAGACAAGCAGCTGGGTCGGCTTGCTATGCTCTTTGATGCTAGCGAGGCAGCTCTCGAATACTTCAGGATCTTCATCCTCAGCAACAACCAAGACCGCGTATTTTTTGCGGAGTGTTGCAGTGTAGGTTTTATTCTTGCGAGCACTTACCACGCGAAGCCACCAACTCAGGACGATCATGAGGAATATCACCCCTCCGACCCACCACCGATACCTGTCGATTACTTCCATACACTGCATAAAACCAGCCATTGCCATAGACTCCTCTTTATTTAATGGTTACTCTTATTCTAACACGAAACTTTATCGTACAAATACTCTATCGACAAGAGATCGTTCGAACGATAGACAATATGTATTGTAGCCACGAATACCCCCATTTGTCAATGGATTCTAAGACAATTATGTATTAGACGTATCATAACCTCCCCGATTGTGACATTGAGTATGGCACAAAAAGTTAAGTTATAGATGCTATATGAGGTAGGCTGACCACTGGTAGAACTTCGCATGCTCTATAGGCGAAGCAGTGAAGAGTAAGGGTGAGTGTGCTGGCAAAACGAACGCATCAAGAACCAAAGCAGTAAGGCTTGCTGGTACGTACCTCGTATGGTAGAATACCAAGTAATGCCGCGATAGCTCAGTTGGTAGAGCGCATCCATGGTAAGGATGAGGTCTCGGGTTCAAGCCCCGATCGTGGCTCCATGGTTGAATTTGTTGATCACCCCATTGCTGGGGTGATCTTTGTTGTTGACCGATAGTGAGGGTAGTGAGGATGTTTTTCGCTCGCTGAAATATATGGCGAGAAGCCCTCTTCCTTGCCGAGTACTATCAGCAACGAGCTTAGACCGGCCGACGGTGACGTGGTAGCCGATAGACACGACCCGTTGGGGTTGGTGCTTGGTGACGGCCTCGCTGTGGAGGCGTAACTTCGGCTAAGCCATAAGCCGCCGCTGTAGTTATTGGATAGTCGTCTCTATAAGACTCAATTGATGATCGTGGAGTACAGTATAGACCAAGTGGATAGTCGCACCGGGTGATTGACCGAGGCCTACCACCGAGAGGACTCGATTTATCGTAGGAGTGAGTAGTAAATATGCTAATAAAGTCGATTTGTTTTTCTCTCATGGTTGACGACATTAGTGAGTTACCTGGCTTATACTGAGCATATAGCAGTGAGCTGGGCGCATTATGGAGTATTTCCAACTCCATAGCTAGACAACCAAGTGCATTGCGGATAGCGAGGATTTTATCACGACCATGAGTGATTTCTTTTGCATGGAGGGGGCTTTTTGCAGACCCGCTCATCTCTACCTCGCAACCCCATTGCACGGTAAATGGTGTGAGGTCACGGGCAAGTTGCTCAACATGGTTGGCTATTTTGTCGCGCCGTTTAGTGTCTACCTCGCTATCCTTTCGCACAACAAGGGATGGAAAAAGTGGTATAAGAGGGTGCCTGTGGAGCTCTTCCTCTGGTATTGGCCACTCGGTTGGCTGGTAATCTTCTCGTACGTGACGAGCCTGTGGCGGCCTATCGAGCGTAGCGGCAATGAGAATATGATCGAAATACTTTTTTGTCATAGAGTGCAGTATATCGCAAAAGTCCTTTTATTAACAGAGGTACGTTGCATAATTGTAAGAGATTGTGTGATTTGTGTTTTTCGCACTTTGACATTGGCAAAAAATTTGCTATACTAATTCACAGTTAGTTCATTTTATTTGCCGGAGTCGTCTAGTGGCAATGACAGGAGACTGTAAATCTCCCGCTTTTTAGCTTCGTAGGTTCGAGTCCTACCTCCGGTACCATTTCTGCCGCTTTAGCTCAGCTGGTCAGAGCAACTGTTTTGTAAACAGTAGGTCTACGGTTCGAATCCGTAAAGCGGCTCCACACGTATACATAACGAAGACTTTCTCAGGAGGAGGTCTTTTTTGTTATTCCAGCTACGTAGTTGCTGTGATTGATGAGGGCGTATTCCCCCACTCTTTGTATTGGCTGTAGTAAGAACAGTGTTGGAAGCGTGGTAATTGTGTGATATTAGTGATAATCAATATCAAAGTGAGAAACCCCACCCTGAGAATGTAAATAAGGCAGCATACATACTGCTGCCTTATTATTGTACTTAGCCTTTATCTCTACCTTATACCGCTGGCGCTACATCGTAATGCGGCGTGGCGCACTGCGCTGGATACGGTTAGCGGGCATTGGTGCTCGTGCTGGTGGATGGATAGTGGATGACTGTCGACTGTAGGCGGCATTTGGCTGCGGCTGCGGAGGTGCTTGAGTATACGCTGGCGCTGCTGGAGCAGGCAATGCAGCCGGTGGATGGTAATACGCCGTTGAAGGTTGGTGCTCTACCTGCTGAGACGGCACAGTAATGCGTTGCTGGGGTTGCTGGCGAGGCTCTGGTTGTGCTCGGTGGTGCTGCGGTGATTGCGCAGAGGTAGCTTGGGGTTGTATCTTGGCGCGGATGCGCTGGGCTTTCTTGTGGTCGCCAGCTCGTTCGTAGCCTTCGGCCAGGAGCTGATATGTTTGAGTGCCAGGCTCTAGCTTGGCAGCGCGCTCGAGTGACTCTAGCATTTTCTTGTTGTGGCCGAGTTTTTCTTGCACCTTGGCGTAGGCGATATGCCGCGCAGCCAGCTTGTCTTCCATGGCCAGCGCTTGCTCAAAGGCGAGTGCGGCTTTGTCGTAGCGCTTGGTTTCGTAATAGATGAGGCCAACATTGTGCAAGCTCGAGGCGCTTGGCTCGAGGCTTTGAGCGATCTCAAAACACTCAATCGCATCATCGAAGGCCTTCTGCTTGGCGTATAAAATACCGAGCCGGTTATAGGCGGTTGCATTACGCTCATCTACCCGCAGGATCGTGAGCAGTGCCTTCTCGGCGCGGAGATAACGTCGATCGCGGAGTGATTCCTGAGCTACTTCCCACAGGCGGTCAAGCTTGCCCGAGAGGCGCATTGGTAATTGTGAGGTGGTCTCGGCAACTGATTGCTGTTGCCACAAGGCAAAGGCACCAGCGCAAGCTACCAATAATAATCCATACATAGTTATAGTATACCACATGCCAGCAGCTGAATCCGCACGCTGGCATTGGCAGTAATGCGCTCGTGTGCACGTGCGATACGCTCTGCCTGGGCAAGCAACTGCTGCGATGGCTGCGTCCGGAGTGAATGCCATGCAATGTGTAGCAGGCACTCAAGCAAGAGCAATGCCCGAGCTCGATCGTGACTATAGCGCTGCCCAATCACGATGCGTTGGCGGGTAGCACTAGTGATATATTGACGTGCATCGGTCATTGCCAGAGCAATGGTGCGGAATTCCTCGTCATTAGCGACCAAGCGCACGATCGTCGCAGGCTGCTGCTGAGCAATAAACTGCAGCTGGGCGCGGCGCGTGGGATCAATAATGCCAAGTTGATCAAGCTGAGTGGCCGCTTGGTTTGGCTGAGGTGGGATAATACGGACGGTCTGGACGCGTGAGCGAATTGTTGCCAGCAAGCGTTGGGGCTGATGACTAGTGAGGATGAGATGAAGCGCCTGGGGCGGTTCTTCGAGGAGCTTAAGGAAGGCATTTTGGGCGGCAGGTGTCATCCGGTCGGCGTCGTCGATAATGACAAATTGCCGAGCTGTTGCCTTGCCTTGAGTGAGCGTATGAAGCGAGCGAATATCATCAACGCGGATCGTTCCGCGCTGCTGGTCGTCGTGGCCTTGGCTGGTATGAGGCCGGAGGATAAGTGCGGTGCGGCTCGCAACCTGCCGTGCTGCGGTCATAAGCCCAAGTCCAGGCGCACCAACAAGAAGTAATGACTGTGGTGGCTGCTGCGCAAGCTGGGCAAGACGCTGCTCGGTGCGAGGGTTATAGACGAGCGATGACATCGGCTCCCTCAGGAAAGAGTGCCATAAAGGCTGCTGGCGGCGGTGCAACAAACGTCTGACGTAGGCCCGCACGAGTTGTGATTTCGAGCTGGTAGGCGTGCAGAAGGAGACGCTCCCCTGCTGATCCATAGACGCGATCACCAACAATCGGTGTGCCAATATACGCTAGATGGACGCGCAGCTGATGTGTCCGGCCAGTGCGAGGGCGCAGAGCGAGTAAGCTCATACTGGACTGCGAGGCGAGTACTTTATAGATTGTTTGGGCAGATTTGCCACGCGGGTCGGCTCGAAAGGTGCTTGGCGCGGCCGGGTTGCGCCCCAGCGGGACATCGATCTTGGCTTGCTGCTGACGGGGTCGCCCCGCCACAATCGCCAGGTAGGTCTTCTTGGCGTGGCGCTCGGCAAATTGCTTCTTAAGCCGCTGGAAGGCCTCAGGCGTACGTGCACCAATCATTACTCCGCTGGTGTCGCGGTCGAGCCGATGGACAATCCCGGGCCGATTTGTCTCCAGTCCAACCGAGGTATAACGCCGAAAAAAGTCCGCTACCGTAAACTCATCATTGAGCGCCCCCTTGCTATGCGTCAGGATACCAGCTGGCTTATTGATAACGATCACATCATCATCAATGTAGAGGATGGGGAGGGTTTTGTCGCTATGGTCGGCCGCGTCAGGTAGGTTGATGGCGATACTGTCAGTCTCTGCTACCTGTTGGCGTGGCTGACAGACGACTCTATCGTTGACAGCGACGTGACCAGCCTTGATATGCTTTTGCCAGGTGGAGCGACTAGTCTCGGGGTAGCGAGCTGCAAGCAGGCTATCAAGGCGCTGAGTGGTGCGTTGCTGCTGGAAGAGATAGACATCCTTACCCTTGAATGGCAGGCCGTAGGTTGCGATGTCGCTGAGTGGGTTGGGGAGAATTTCTCCCGTTGCATCACTTTTTGCGGTGTAGATCTGCTGCATGATGTAGGATGCATGATCCTCCGCTGTGTCGTCGATGAGCAAAAAGTACTGCCGGCGGTCGAAGCGAAAACGCACCAGCTGGTTGATAGGCTGTGGGTAGCTACTGGCGATTTGGTCGATGTGGCGCGGGACATTATCGTCAGTTGCTTGACGAAACTGGCGTAAGATAGCAAGGAGGTCGCTTGATGTGATTTTCATACAATGACTCCATCTCGCACTCTACTCATGATGTACTCCGCAGGCCAACTGCCTTTTGTACGCGGAGGAGCGTGATGCTAGCGACCTCATTCATCGCTCGCTCAGAGCGCTCGAGAGTAGCAAGCAGTGTCTCGTCGGAAATGTCCGCAAGCCGTGTTTGAAAATCAGTGAGGAAGGTAGCCACCGCCTCAGCTACTGCACGCTTGAGTGGACCATATTGGGTCTGTCCTACCCACTCGGCATTCACCTCAGCTTGCGGACGGTTGGTTAAGATTGCAAGCAGTTGAAGTAGATTAGTAATGCCTGGCTGGCGTTGCCAGTCGAAGTTGATAACACCAAGCGAGTCTGTCGTGGCAGCCATGATCTTTTTGCGTGCTTGGGCGGGGGTATCAGCAAGGTTAATCTTGGACTTTTGGTCGTTTGAACTCTTACTCATCTTCTTTTCTGGGTTCGTCAGGCTGCGGATGCGTAGACCGGTGTCGCGCTGGATGAAGGCGGTTTGCTTGGCAGTCGGCTCTGGCACAGTGAAAAGCTCACCAAACTTATGATTCATGCGCAGAGCAATATCACGGGTAATCTCCAAGTGCTGGAACTGATCCTCACCGACTGGCACCCACCGGGCGTTGTAAAGAAGGATATCAGCTGCCATTAGGACAGGGTAATTGAAGAGCCCAACGGTGACATTACTACTGTTATCAGCCGACTTTTCTTTAAACTGCGTCATGCGGCTCATCTCGCCAAAGCCAGTAAAGCAGTCCAAAATCCATGTGAGCTCGCTGTGTGCTGGGATGAAGCTCTGCCGATAGAGAAACGTATGCTCATCGGTGATGTCGAGCCCTGCTGCGATGAAATACTTGAGGTTTGTCAGCGTATTCTCGTAAAGTGTCGTATGGTCGATCGGTGTGGTAAAGCTATGGAGGTCGGGCACAAACATATTGAGCTGGTAGTGCCCGGCGTAGTGCTGCTGCAGCTGTACCATTGGCACAAAGGCACCAAGGTAATTACCAAGCGTTGGCTCTTCATTGCTACGAATTCCGGTGAGGATAACTTCTTTGGACATATACGTAGTATAGCATTTTCGGTGACCAGTTTGAATAAGAGGTCAGAACACGCAGTATATGGGATACTATACGAAACGATATCTATTGACATAGAGTAGCGTTTCTGGTTAGCTAGATAGTAAGGATTCGTTTCGAACAATCGAGACGAGAGGAGTTAAGAAAGACGACGGGAGAACAACACGAACGACACTCATAATGTACTGTTATTGATTTGCTAATGTCAAAAAGGGCTAAGGAGCACCATGCTAAAAACTATCAAAACGAAAAAAAATACGATAAAATATACTCTTGTTGCGCTGGTGGCAGGCTTTGCGCTGCTGAACGTGGGGTCAAGCTATATTTATGCGCAGTCTATCCAGAATCCAAGTAATAGTAAAGCAAGTAACAACGTATCCAATACCAATACTGATGGATTCCAGCAGTCAAACCACTACAATACGCCAAAAGGCTTCATGAATGACATCCAGACGATCTTCAAAGGAACGGATGACTACTACCACCTCTACTACCTGCTCAATAAAAACTATAAATCGAGCAATGATGGTACCGAGTGGTACCATATTCGCACCAAGGATTGGGAGCACTTTGAAGATCTTGGTGTGGCGATTCCTAAGTTTGTCAACGGCTGGTCGGCAGTTGCCTCGGGTTCGGTGTATCAGAATAGTAATGGATTTTTCCGTGACTTACCCAAAACGGCAATAATTGCCTACTTTACGAGCTATACCGAGACTGGCCAACACCAATATGTCGCATATTCACTCGATGATGGTCGCACCTACCACCCGTATAATCACAGCCAGCCAGTCATGAAGGCAAAGTCCAAAGAGCAGAACTTCCGCGACCCACACGTCTGGTACAATGAATCTACCAAGAAGCTGATGATGTATCTGGCTGAGGGCGATAAGGTTGGTATCTACTCAAGTACTGACGGAAAAAAGTGGGAATACCAGGGCGCAACCATGCTCAACAGTAGCACGCTTGACGGCAAAGATCTTGGCCTTATTGAGTGCCCTAACCTCAAGAGTTTTTATGATCCACAAACAAAGACTACCAAGCACGCACTACTCTTTGGGGCTAATGGCTATCAATATGGTTCGACAACTGGCAGCTACTACATGATTGGCCACCTCGAAGCCAATGGTAACTTTGTCGCCGAGCAGCAACCAGAGCGACTTGACTACGGAACGGATTACTACGGCGCTAATTACTACCAAGAAAGCCCAACACGCGTTAAGAGTATTGGCTGGATGGGTAACTGGGAGTACTCACAAGGACAGATTCTGAAGGATGACGGTCAAGAAGCGAAGCATATCGGCTCGATGAGCTCAACCCATTCCCTCTCGATGACCCAAAAGGATGGAAAGTATGTCGTGCGGTCGCGCTTGATCAATAACAATGCTCGCACCAGCGGTCTCCGCACAAAGCAATCGGCTCGAACGTCGAAAACGGCACCTGATGGCTACCACAAAGAATTGCTCAAAGTCAATCGCAAAGCCTCGCAAGAGATTAGCCTTCACTTTGCAAACAATACAGCTAACAATAAAGGCCACGTCCGGGTCTTTATCAATCAAAACGACAGCCGCGTGAGTGTTGACCTTAATACCGAGACTGGTACCTACGAGGTGAAACGGAATAGCTCGAAGATCACTGGTGAAGCGAAAAATAAGTACGAGAAGGCGTATGCAGTATATAATAATTGGCAAAATCGCCAGCGCTACTTTGTCTATCTCGTTGCCGACAAAGGGAGCCTTGAGATTGCTATGCCAGATGGGCAGATCTATTCGCTGATGAAACTATCAAGTGATCCAAACATGCAAGTTGTGGTGGAGTCAAGTACTGACAATAGCGTATCGGCGACGCTATGTGACTTCCAAAACAACACGCGGTAACATAGCACAAGAAAACTTCTTCTCTAATATAATAAAGCTCCCTTGCTGTAGAAGGGAGCTTTATTATATTAGGAAAGGTGTAGTAGTATGCAGCACTGTATTACACTATATAGGAATAGCGAGCTTATTGTTCGAGGTGTTTGGCAATAAGTTTGGCATAGCGTTTGCGAATCTCGTGACCGGTAATCGCCGTCTCGATCACGACATTGCGACGCCGGCGCTGGATTGCCTTAAAGTGCTTTGGTATCATCACCGCATCGAGTGTACCATACAGGATAGTCATTGGTAATGGTGGCAGGGCGCAGGCATCACCGAGCGATGTTTGGAGCAAAATGCTATTGCGTGCCGTCTTGGCGTATGGCGAAAACCCTTCGCGGCTGACATGAAAATTCTTCTGCGTCCGCTTGTATTGATTAACTGCGCCAATGAGCTTTGGTGACGCGTTGATCGCCTTAAGAAATCCTTTGCCAATTGTCTTGAGTAGTGCCTCGCGTAGTGGGCGCTTAGCAATATCACTTGGTAGATAGATCGGTGGTGAGCACAGCACAAGCTGCTGCACACGGCGAGGAAACAGCTTGGTGTATTCGATTGCGACTAGTGTACCAAGTGAATGCCCGCACAAGATCACCTGGCGCAGCGGCGCAGCATTGCGAATCGTTTTGCGCAGGGCACGCGCATGGTCGGTCAGGGTATAATCGGGCCAGGCAGGCTTGCGCGATTGACCAAAGCCCAACAAATCAACTGCCAAGACTGGTTGGTCGCCAAGCTGGTTGAGTACATCTTGCCAAATATTATGATTTACCCCAATACCGTGAATAAGCACAATGACCGGCCGAGACATGTCGTGCCAATCGCCAAACACCTGGGTATGCAGCGGATATGCCAGGCCAAATAGTTCGTGGAGTTTATCGTACATACTTAGTATATTATTGTACCATCTTTTGATTGAATTGCAGCGATGATAATCCTAGACTAAAGATAATTGGTAATCGAGGAGAGAGACAATGTGCATACCACCCAAAAAACGATTACGCATCATACTGGAATACAAGCATAGATCAGCGAATCATCAGTCCTGTGCATGAGGAGAATCCTTGCTCAAGTGAGAACACACCGGGGATTGTTCAGGTTGGGTCGAGCGGTCGGTATGGAATTGATCTCGTGGGTATGGGGATCGAGGCTGCTATTATCGCGATGCTCGTTGGTCTCGTGCTCCTTCTGAGGTTTCGCTATAAGCCACAGACGACGGAGGGCCAGCGGTGGCGCCGAGCTGGTTGCTGGACGCTGTCTATTTTGCAATCTTATTCGTTATCGGTATTGGACTTGTCACAATGCACCGACTTGGTGTGTTTGGCATGATATAGCATACGAGAGGTCGATGATACTGCGAAGTTTTTTTAAGCGGCTTTAGCTTCATAGAGCTATGGGCTATATATGCATAGTTAATGGTTATCGGTGTTAAATCACGATCGTGATTAAGTGTCTACTCCTGACATCATCCCAGAAACCAGCAAAAGGCACACATAAGCAATATAAATATAGATTAATGAAGCTCAAAATACCCTGCCATATTGACAGGGTATTTGTGAAGCGTAGGCAAGAATGCTTAACGCTTCGAGTACTGCTCGCGTTTGCGGGCGCTGCGCAAACCGTATTTTTTGCGCTCTTTTTCGCGTGGGTCGCGGCGCAAAAATTCGGCCTTCTTGAGTGTACCGCGCAGATCTGGTGCACCAACGGTAATCGCTTTGGCGATTGCCATCTTGATAGCATCAACCTGACCGCTGAGGCCACCACCCTTCACTAGGACGGTGACGTCAAATTCTTTTTGCCTACCAACCAAGGCCAGTGGATCGGTCACTTCAGCTAGCAGTGTCTTGTTACCCGACAGGTAGTCAAGCGCCAACTTACCATTGATCGTCACATTTCCCTTGCCTTTGACCAGTCGAGCGCGGGCAGTAGCGCTTTTGCGCCGGCCAAGACCATAATCGTATGTTGCTTGTGCCATTTATTGTACCTCTACTTTCTCTGGTTGCTGTGCGGTGTGGGCGTGCTCTTCGCCAGCAAAGACGCGGAGACGAGCCAAGCGGTCTGCTGCAAGCTTGTTCTTGGGCAACATGCCCTTCACGGCAGCAGTAATGATGCGCTCTGGTGCGTTTTCGCGCACTTCCTTGAGCTGAGCGTCTTTGATGCCACCAGGGAAACCACTGTGGTGGTAGTAGATTTTGTCTGTCTCTTTCTTGCCGGTCACAACAGCCTTAGCCGCATTGATGACGACAACGTAGTCACCCCCATCGACGTGTGGTGTGTAGGTTGGCTTGTATTTGCCGACCAAGTATTGCGCAATAGCCGTTGCGGTGCGGCCAAGTGGTGCTTGGCTCGCGTCGATCAAAATCCAGCGCCGGCTAACATCGGCTGGCTTCTGCGAAAATGTTTTGTGAGCCATAACTACTTCGCCTCCTTTGTGGTTGTCTCGGGCTTAGGCATTGGCTTGAGCTCGTCAACAAACTCAATCATTGCCATCTGCGCACCATCGCCACGGCGCAGACGTGTCCGATACACACGCACGTGGCCGCTTGGCCGATGGCCGAGTTGCGGGGCAATCTGGTCGACCAGCTTGATTGCTGCAGTCTGGGTGTTGAGCCCAGCAATCACTGCGCGGCGATGAGCGAGGTCACCCTTCTTAGCTTTGGTAATGAGCTTTTCGATATAGCGCACCAACTCCTTGGCCTTTGGCAGCGTCGTTTCGATTCGCTCCTCGACAACCAAGCTGGTTGCCAGGCCTTTGAGCAGGGCTCGACGTTGATCGCGTTCGCGGCCGAGCTTGCGCCCTTTGTATCCGTGTCGATGCATTTAGAGCTCCAATTCTGCTAGTTTATCTTTTACTTCGTCGAGGGCTTTGCTGCCAAAGCCTTTGAGTTCACGCAGGTCCTGCTCCGTCAAAGTGACGAGGTCGTGAACGGTGCGAATCTCATTGTTGATGAGCGCGTTTGCGGTGCGGGCACTGAGGCCAAGGTCTTCGATCGAGGTGTTCAGCTCGTTATCTTCCTCAGCAGTCTGAGTACCAAGTGCTGGTGCCGATACAACAGTTGTACTACCAGCAAGAGCGGTATACTGATTGACCAAAATCGCCGCAGCCTGCTCAAAGGCATCGCGTGGCGTCAAGCTACCATCAGTCTCGACGGTCATCTCAAGCCGCTCCAGATTGGTTTCTTGGCCAACACGAGTTGGGTCCACCTTAAAGCGCACTCGGGTCACGGGGCTAAACTGCGCGTCCATAGCAATCATGTCGCTGTGCAACCGGTTAGCACTCGACTCTTCGATCGGGTAGTACCCCCGACCAGCCTCGGCCACCAGATCAATAACGACATTAGCCTGTGGGTCGTCGATTGTGCAGATGACGTGCTCGGGGTTGACAACCTCAACCTCAGCGTTAGCTGCAATATCCCCAGCGGTTACTGCACCAGCACCTTGCTTCTCAAGCCGCAGCTCGACTGGTTCATCGCTGTGAACAACCAAGTCGACACCCTTGAGGTTGAGCATGATGTCAGTAACATCTTCTTTAACGCCAGGTACAGTGGTAAACTCGTGCGTTGCACCCTGCATCCGGAAAGCCGTAAAGGCCCCACCGCGGATACTGCTCAGCAGTACTCGGCGCAAGCTGTTGCCTAGCGTGTTGCCGTAGCTGGCGTGCAGTGGCTCAATGACAAACGTGCTGCTGTGCGGCCCATTGTCATCGATGCGCGCCAACGCCGGATCGTGAATTAATTTAGACATGTACAAAATTCTCCTTACCCTTGTTAGCGTGAGTAATACTCAACAATCAGCTGCTCGTTGATGTCGGCCTCAGCTTCTTCGCGCTTCGGCTCGCCCGATACTTCGATCTTGAGTTTTTTGATATCGCTCTTAAGCCAACTCAGTGGTGGTTGGGAGGTGTTGCCGTAGATGTCGTCAATTGCAGTAAAGTAGCCAGACTTTGCACTCTTTGGCCGAACGGTAATGACATCCCCTGCCTTGAGGCGGATTGATGGAATGTCGACGCGGCGACCATTAAGCTCAAAGTGACCGTGGCTCACTAGCTGGCGGGCCTGGCGACGGCTCGTCGCAAAGCCAGCACGATACACAGCGTTGTCGAGCCGGAGCTCGAGGAAGCGGAGAAGGTTCTCGCCACTCAGGCCTGGTTTGCGCGTTGCTTCGTTCATCAGCTTAGCAAACTGCTTCTCGAGCAGGCCGTACATGCGGCGCACCTTTTGCTTTTCGCGGAGCTGGGTTGCGTACATGCTTGGCTTGCTCTGACGGCCATGAGCGTGCTCACCTGGAATACCGCTCTTGCGTGCCAAAATCTTATGTGCCTTGGGGTGAAGCGCCACACCTTCGCGGCGGCTCTGCTTCACGATTGGGCTTCTATCTCGTGCCATTTACGCCCTCCTTGCCTTTCGTGGGCGAACGCCACCGTGTGGCACACCCGTTACATCTTTGATGCTATTGACGGCAATGTCGAAGTTGCTCATTGCGCGAATTGCCGCATCGCGGCCGAGCCCAACACCCTTGACGAATACATCAACGGTGCGGACGCCGTAGCTGCTCTTGGCAGCCTCTGCGGCTTTTTCTGCAGCAATCTGTGCTGCATAGGCTGTACCCTTCTTGCTCCCACGGAAGCCACATGCACCAGCGCTGGCAGCGGTCAAGACGTTGCCCTTGCTATCTGCAAATGTGACAATAGTGTTGTTAAAGGTTGCCTGTACATGCAGCTGACCAGATGGGACTGATCGGCGCTGCTTTTTCTTGGTGGATTTTGCTTGTGCCATATCTCGTCCTTTCTCCTACGTCTTACTTGCTGCCTTTGGCTGTGCCCCGCCGACGGCGATCGCCTTACCCTTGCGAGTTCGTGCGTTCGTTCGAGTGCGCTGACCGCGTGTTGGCAAGCCATTTTTGTGCCTGAGACCGCGGTATGCACCAATGTCTTTGAGGCGTTTGATATTGTTGGTCACCAGGCGTTGCAGATCACCTTCGGTGACATAATCTTTGTCGATAATGTCGCGAAGTTTCTGCTCCTCAGCCTCGGTGAGATCTTTCACCCGAGTGGTCGGCTCAATTTTTGCCGCCGCAAGGATGTCTCGAGCAAGTGTGCGCCCAATACCATGGATGTAGGTAAGAGCAATGTGCACTTGCTTGTCTGATGGGATAACTACCCCAGCAATTCGAGCCATGCTTAACCCTGCCTTTGCTTATTCTTAGGTTTTTTCTTGTTGATGACACGGAGTCGGCCTTTGCGCCGGACCAGCTGATCATCGGGGCTGATCTTTTTGACACTCGCACGAACTTTCATGAGCGTACAAATCTCCCTACAGGAAAAACCTGCCGTTACTGAGAACAGCGGTGATATCAGGCCGCCGCTCTACGTTATTAAACGCGTGCGCGGAAGACGATTCTGCCCTTTGTGAGATCGTACGGGGTTAACTCGACTTCCACGGTATCGCCTGGGACCAAACGGATGTGATGCTTGCGCATCTTGCCGCTGATATGAGCGATAATGCTTAGGCCGTTCTCCAATTCTACCTTAAATTGCGTATTAGGCAGTGCTTCCACTACCTTGCCGCGCAATTTGATAACTTCTTTCGAACTTGCCATAGATATACAGCTTCGTATTATACGCTATTTCTCTGTGTGAGTAAAGAGAAATAGTTAGTTTTTTGCATTAATTATTGTACGATTATGAATAGTATTTTCGTGCAGCAACGGTGTTTTTATAAAAGGGCTGCGCTGAGATCGCCCTATAGCAGCACTCACATTTTAATAATATTATACGCAAGCGTTCGCCATCTCCCCACAGCCCTACCACAGTTTAGCGTTCTATCCTCTCTTTACATTTGGCATACAATACTAAGATATTACGCCACTAATGGCATACCCAGTAGGCGCGGCAGTAAACTATTGCAGAAACACGAAAGAAGTATCAAAATACCGCCACAGACAGAGGTAGCGGTATTTTTGTGAGGATATATGCTAGTGATAGCTTATGCCTTTGCGGTAGTGCGCCGCCGGCTGAGTAAACCGCGCTTCTTTGGTTTGGCATCAAGGTCGTCAACTGAGAAGTCGTCGTACGTTACCATCAGTGCTCGTGAATTAATCTGACGGAGCGTCTCGAGGCCGACCGTCACAACAATGAGCAAGCTCGTACCACCGATTGCCATGTTGTTGGCATTGATGCCAAGCTGTGCAAAGATGTAGTCGATCGCAAACGGAATGACTGCGATGAGCCCTAGGGCAAGCGACCCAAACAGGTTGAGCCGATTGACGGTGCGCGACAGATACTTCTCGGTGGTTGGGCCAGGGCGAATCCCCTCGATGAAGCCACCTTGGTTTTCAAGACTCTCCGTAATTTCGCTCGCATTAAAGACGATACCGGTGTAGAAGTAGGTAAAGGCAATGACGAGTAAGAAGTAGATCGATGGGTAGATGAGAACTGTCAGGCCACCGGTGGCGTATGTTTGAGCGGTGGGTGCCTGGAACCACTGGATGAGGTTATTTGCTAATTGCTGGTTTGCACCAGGTGTCGCGTGTAGCAACTGCCCCACAAAGGCTGGAAGGCTGAGGAATGCTACTGCAAAAATAACTGGCACCACACCCGCAGCAATGAGCTTGATAGGCAAGATGCTCTTGATGCCACCATACGAGCTATTACCGCCAACCCGCTTGGCATAATTGATCGTGACAATGCGCTGTGCTTCGTTAATCTTAACGAGGAGATAGAGTAAGATAAGGCCGATCGTCCCAAGAATGACCACTGTCCAGAAGGTTGTTGGGTTAATGGGTAGTGAGAACCAGCCAAAGACGCTGAGCGAACCATTCTGAGTATTAAAGAGCGATGAGTAGATCGACCCAAAGGTGGTTGGCAGCTGACTGATTACACTAGCGAAGATGAGTAGGCTAATACCATTACCAACGCCCTGCTCTGTCATCAGCTCGCCAAGCCACATCAAGAGTAGCGACCCAGCAGTCAGTGCCGTTACTGCGACAATCCACTCGTGGAGCGAACCAGCTACTGTACCGGTTGTGCTCCCAGCCAAGACTGATTGGCGCAAAAAGTAGATGATACCGATCGATTGAGCAATCGCCAGCGGCACACTAGCGATACGCGTCCACTGATTGATCTTGCGTCGGCCCGACTCACCATCTTTGTGCATCTCCTCAAGGCTTGGGATGGCTTTGGTAAGGAGTTGGGTAATAATGCTGGCGTTAATAAACGGCCCAAGGCCGATCAAAACGATAGACAGCTGGGCCAATGCTCCACCAGTCAGGATATTTAAGAAGCCACCAAAGTCACTCGCCGATACGACGTTCTGGATAATATCCTTAAGTCGGCTTGGCTCGGCCAACGGTACTGGCACGTGCGCCAAGAAACGATAGGCGACGATGAGCCCTAGCACGATACCAAGGCGCTTTTGCATGTCTTTATTTTTGAGCGATCGAAGAATAATCTTCCAGTTCATATATTGTCCCTTTTGCCACTAACTACTATAACGCTATATCTAGTACAGTATACACGAATTGCTCCAGAAGCGAAAGGGTCAGCTGTCAAATATGGGTAGCTTTTGGCGCAAAATTCTGCGAAAGACTCATGTTTTTATGGATGACACTCAGGTACAGATTGATGGCAACTCATAATAAATAACACGAGATATATATTCTCATGATATAATGCTAGATGTATTATTAATTTACTCTGATAATTTAGCTTGTTTCGATCTTGCTAAAGTTACAGAGTTGCACATACAAGGAGGAGCAATGGCTCAAAACAACCAAGGGCTCAAGATTCGGATTCGCCTCAAGGCATACGACCACAAGGTGATCGACCAATCAGCCAAGCAAATCATCGACACCGCCCTGCGCACTGGCGCAAGCGTGGCAGGCCCCGTGCCACTACCAACACGGCGCAGCAGCTATACAGTGGTGAAGAGCCCACACGTATATAAGACTGGCGGTGAGACATTCGAGATGCGCGTTCACAAGCGCTTGATTGATATCACCAATGCTACGCCCAAGACAATCGACAACCTCCACAACCTCAGCTTGCCAGCTGGCGTGGATGTCGAGATCCGGATGTAGCTTGTTGCTATAGAAGCACCTAAGAAAAGAGTGATAGCAGTTATCACTCTTTTCTATTTGCCTGACTAAACCACCTTTTACTGGATGCGTGGTGCTGCACTCCACAGCATACCCTATAGGGTTGTGTGTTTTATGGTGTAGTTTATAGCGGCATTAATCATCTTGCAGGACAAACAAAAATACCTCCTCTATGGGAGGTATTTTGTGAGTTTGCGAGTACTGTGCAAACTACTTGACGATGTTGGTCACAACACCGGCACCGACTGTGCGGCCGCCTTCGCGGATAGCGAAGTCTTGACCCTTGTCCATAGCGATTGGGGCGTTCAAGGTCACCTTGAAGGTTACTTGGTCGCCTGGCATCACCATTTCCTTGTCGGCAGGGAGCTCAATCTCACCAGTCACGTCCGTTGTGCGGAAGTAGAACTGTGGCTTGTAGCCCTTGCTAAATGGTGTGTGGCGGCCACCCTCTTCCTTCTTGAGGATGTAGACTTCCGCCTCAAACTCGGTGTGTGGGGTGAGTGTGCCTGGAGCAACAATCACCTGACCGCGCTCGATCTGGGTGCGCTCGATACCGCGCAGCAACAGACCAGCGTTGTCGCCTGCCTGACCTTGGTCGAGGCTCTTCTTGAAGGCTTCAACACCAGTCACGACAGAGGTCTGAGTTGGCTTAAGACCAACGATCTCTACTGGGTCGTTGATCTTGATGACACCCTGCTCGATACGACCGGTTGCAACTGTACCACGACCCTTGATTGAGAAGACATCCTCGATTGGCATCAAGAATGGCTTGTCGAGGTCGCGCTGAGGCAACTCGAAGTAGTCGTCCATAGCAGCCACCAGCTCCATCACGGCGTCCTCTGCCTCGGTGTCGCCCTCGAGCGCCTTGGTGGCAGAACCCTTGATGATTGGTGCGTTGTCGCCATCGTAGCCGTTCTTGGTGAGCAGCTCGCGAACGTCCATCTCAACCAGCTCAACCAACTCTGGGTCGGCCAAGTCCATCTTGTTGAGGAAGACGACGATCTTTGGTACACCAACCTGGTGAGCAAGCAGCACGTGCTCGCGTGTCTGTGGCAATGGACCGTCGTTGGCGGCAACCACCAGCACAGCACCGTCAATCTGAGCGGCACCAGTAATCATGTTCTTGACGTAGTCGGCGTGACCTGGCATGTCAACGTGCGCGTAGTGGCGCTTCTCCGACTCGTATTCCTGGTGGGAGCTGGCGATGGTAATACCGCGTTGCTTCTCCTCAGGAGCGTTGTCGATGTCTTCGTAGTTGCGAGGCTTGTTTACATCGCTTGGAAGACGCTTTGCCAACACGTGAGTGATGGCAGCCGTTAACGTTGTTTTACCGTGGTCGACGTGACCCATAGTACCAACGTTAATATGTGGCTTACTTCGATCGAAATCTGCCATGTAGGTAAGTACTCCTTACTTATGTTAATATTTGGTACGACGCGAGCTACTTGCCGGAGTAGAGACACTACGACAAAACGCGTCGCGCGTTAGGATTTATTATAGGGTGCGGTGGCAAAAAAGTAAAGTAGCTAGTCCCACCAAACATACCACTGTCGACTGCCATATACCTGATTTGCCAAAGCTTCAAAGGTCTCCGACCCTTGGTAGACTGCGTCGCCATATGAAAAATAGAAGAGCTCAACGGCAACCGCCTTAGCACCAGCATCGGTCTGCGGTGGACGCTCGACGTAATACTCAACAGTATCATGACTGATAGCGGCAGGCGCAGCACCGTACTTCTCATACCAATAGCGCGATACCGCCACCTGGATGGCTGGCTCGGGACAATCATTCCAACCACCCATACAGAGGTAGGCGAGTGCTTCATACGGCGCAGTGGTTGGTAGTTTGATAATAATGATCGGATCGTCGCTGCCTGCCTGGAATGGGCTGATGAAGTCAACTGTCGTAGGGTCATCGTCATCAGGCGACGCCGAGAAGCCCGGCGCAAAATAGTCATCTACAGTAGAGATCTGCTGATCCTTTTTCACTGTTTCAGCTGGCAGCTCCTGCGCGATCCGAGCAAAGAAGGCTGGTACATCAATTGCCTGCGATGCTTCCATAATGTGCTGCACAAGCTCGGGGATTGTTTGGACGCCAGCGTTCTCTAGGCCTTCCGCTATCTCATCTAGGATGAGGTCATCGAGCGTTACGATTACTGGCGTGAAACCCTCGTGTTTACCTTGCTCGCGTAACTGCAGATAGTGCTGCGTGGCATTCACAACTTCGCATTCTACGTAGTCGACACCGCTCCCGGCAAAGAGTGTTTTGAATCGCTGCATTGTATCTGACATACTATTCCTCCTTGGGCGCATTATAGCATAGAGGGATGTATCAATTATTACTGAGTGCGGCGAAGAAGGCGCGAACCTTTGGCTGGGTGGAGTGATTAATGACCTGCGCTGGCGTACCATCTTCAATAATCTTACCCCCGTCAAGGAAGACAATCCGCGATGCGACATCGCGCGCAAATGACATCTCGTGTGTGACGACGATCATTGTGATCCCTGTTTCGGCAAGGTTCTTAATAACCGCTAATACCTCGTCGACCATCTCAGGGTCGAGCGCACTCGTTGGCTCATCAAAGAGCAAGACTTTTGGCTGCATTGCCAAGGCACGGGCAATCGCTACCCGCTGCTTTTGCCCACCCGAGAGATGACTCGGGTATTCTTGAGCCTTGGCACGAAGGCCAACCAAGTCGAGCATTTGAAGCGCCTGACGCTTGGCCTTGGCTCTCGATAGTTTGCGCACCTTGAGTGGTGCAAGCATGATATTTTCGAGTACCGTCATATGCGGAAAGAGGTTAAACTGCTGGAAGACCATGCCAAGCTCAGTCCGGGCTTTGTTAAGATCGGTCGCTGGGTTTGTCATCTCAATACCATCCATCCATACTTCCCCGCTCGTCGGTGTTTCGATCATATTAATACAGCGAAGCAGCGTGCTTTTGCCACCACCACTCGAGCCCAAGAGAACGACAACCTCTCCCCGCTTGATTGTCAGGTCAATGCCGCGCAAAACATAATCGTTGCCGTAGTGCTTGCGGAGCTGCTTGATATTAATCATGCGCCTTGAGCCTCCTCTCTACTCGATTCATCACCCACGTAAATAGCGTGGTGAGGGCGAGATAAATCATTGCAGCGGCAAAGAGCGATTCAAAGGCGGTGGCCGTCTGGAACCGGATATTATCAGCACCGCGCATTAGATCGTTCATACCAATCCAGCCGACGACTGATGTCTCCTTGAGGAGCGAAATCCCTTCGCTGATCAGTGACGGCAATGACTGCTTGAGTGCTTGAGGCAGGATGATATAGCGCATGGTTTGCCAGCGACTCAGGCCAAGTGAGCGCGCCGCTTCGACCTGCCCGTTGTCGATACTTTCGATCCCACCGCGAATGATCTCAGCAATATACGCACCACTGTTGATACCAAAGGCGAGGCTTGCAATCCACAGCTTTGGCACTCCACGGTACGAGCCAAATACCACATAATACATAATGAGCAGCTGCACCAAAGCGGGTGTGCCACGAATAACGGTGGTATAAGAATGAGCCAAGCTCACCCATGGCTGCCAGCGCTGGAGGCGATGTAGTTTGGAGGTGCGAAATGGCTGCCAAGCAGACTGCTGCATAAGAGCGACAACTAGGCCAATCACAAGCCCAATGATCGTCGAAAAGACGGTCAGGAGGATGGTCACTTCTAGGCCGCGCCACAAGAAGAGATAGCGCTCATCACCAAAGAGGATATCCCACACATTCATGGCTGGGCTACTCCAAAGTGTTTCTTGATAAGCTTCTCATAGCGGCCATCGCGCTTCATTGCGGCAATACTGGCGTTTACCTCAGCGAGTAGTTTGCTATTGCCTTTTTTGATAGCAATGGCGTAGTCTTCGCGTGAGAGGTTGCGCAGCAAGGCAACGAGCTGCGGGTTCGTGGCGAGGTATTGCTGAGCTGGCCCATCATCCATAATGGCAGCGTCGATCCGCCGACTACTGAGCTCTTGCACGACACTTGCCGTCGACTGGAGCTGCACCACCTGCGCTTCACGAATCTTGTGCGCCAGTGTATCGGCCGTCGTGCCAAGCTGCACGCCAATTCGCCTGCCAATGAGGTCATCACTAGTGGCAATTGTTGAGCCAGTCTTTGGTACAATTATCTTTTGCGCTGCAGTATAGTACGTGTGCGAAAACTCAGCATTTTTGCGCCGGTCTGGAGTGACGGTCATGCCGGCTGCAATGAGGTCAATTCGCCCAGCTTGCAAGGCTGGCAGGAGCCCATCAAAGGCGATCTCCTCAATTTGTAATGAGCGATTGGTATCCTTAGCAATCTCCCGCACAAGGTCAATATCAAAGCCAACGATCTCCTGCCCCTGCTTATATTCAAACGGCTTAAAGCCAGGATCGGTGCCCAGCACGAGTGTTTTTTCCAGACCACTGCCGGCAGTCTTAGTGGTAGAGGCTGCCGGGCTCAGCTCGACATCCCAATACATATAACCTAACAAAATTACTACCATAGCAGCAAAACTCAGCCATTTGAGCTGTGTCAGTCTGCGTTGCTGACGAGTAGGTTGTGCCATGCATATAAGTATAAGCGCTTTGCTAGACAGATGCAAGTACTTGTATTGTTCTATTTACCGCGCTATGATAAGAATACAAAAGCAACACATAAGGAGGCACCCTATGAATAGTCTTGCAAAATACAATCCATTTGAGGAATTGCGCGCATTGCAGCGGCAGCTGTTTGATAATCCCTTTACCACGACACTCAGCCAAGCTGTCACAGCCGATGTCTACACAGTGGACGATACACTGGTTGTTGAAGCACACGTGCCAAACTTTGCCGAGGAAGACCTCGATGTAAGCCTTGACAATGGTGCGCTCGTTATTCGCGGCGAACGGCACGAAAAAACCGAGGACAAACAGCGCAACTACGTCGTTCGTGAGAGCAGCACAAGTTTCTGTCGTCGTGTACAGGTACCAGATGGTAGCGATGTTGAGCAGATTAAGGCCCATCTGGAGGACGGCATCTTGAGGGTAACGGTACCACTGAAGCCACTACCTGCGCCGCAAAAAATTGCCGTCAAGAAAATAGCCAAGCACGACAAGAAAACGAAAAAGTAGTACAAACCATAGCCTTGCGCCAACAAAAGCCGGCATACATGTCGGCTTTTGCGCACTATTCACCATTCCTCGCGCTGAGACAAGATAATAAAACACCCCTGTAATAGAGGTGTTTTAATAGAGATGATACAAGAAGGCTTACTTACTGCGCTTCTCGATAATCTCCTGCGCGACGTTTGGCGGAACTTCCTCATAGTGAGCAAGCTCCATCGTGCTGGCAGCTCGGCCCTGCGACATCGAGCGGATGTCACTGGTGTAGCCAAACATGTTTGCCAGTGGCACGATAGCCTTGACGAGCTTTGCGCCGCCCATCAAGTCTTCCATTGCCTCAATGCGGCCACGGCGGCTATTGAGGTCGCCAATGATATCACCCATGAATTCCTCAGGCGTTGTCACCTCAACCTTCATCACCGGCTCAAGCAAGACTGGGTTGGCCTTCTTGATACCCTCGCGGGCAGCCAAGTGAGCAGCAAGGTTGAAGGCAAGCTCGCTTGAGTCGACATCGTGGTAGCTTCCGTCGTACAAGGTTGCCTTGACGTCGACCACTGGGTAACCAGCGATCACACCGCCATCGAGCGTCTCCTTAATACCCTTTTGCACAGCTGGGCGGTACTCTTGTGGCACCACACCACCCTTGATTTCATCAAAGAATTCGTAGCCCTTGCCTGGCTCATTCGGCTCAAAGCGCACCCAAACATCACCGTACTGGCCACGACCACCAGACTGCTTGGCATGCTTACCTTGCGCTTCGGCCGTGCCCTTGATGGTCTCGCGGTAGGCGACTTGTGGCTCACCAACATTGGCCTCAACGTTAAACTCGCGCTTCATGCGGTCGATCAAAATCTCTAGGTGGAGCTCACCCATACCGCTCATGATAGTCTGGCCTGTCTCTTCGTCGGTGTAGACGCGGAAGGTTGGGTCTTCTTCGGCCAGGCGCTGCAGAGCAATACCCATCTTCTCCTGGTCGGCCTTAGTCTTAGGCTCCACCGCGATCGATACCGGTGGCTCGGGGAAGCTAATTGCCTCAAGAGCAATTGGATGTGCTTGATCGCACAAGGTATGGCCCGTGAAGGTGCCCTTCAGGCCCACCACAGCAGCAATGTCGCCAGCGCCTACGCTGTCGATCTCTTCGCGCTTATCGGCGTGCATCCGGACGATGCGCCCCACACGCTCCTTCTCACCTGTCGTTGTGTTGAGGACATAGCTACCGGCAGTCAAGCGACCACTGTAGACACGGATGAAGATTAACTTACCAACAAATGGGTCGGCAGCCAGCTTGAAGGCTAGTGCGGTCATTGGCTGCTTATCGTCAGGTGTGCGGCTTACCTCGTCGCCAGTCTTGGGGTTCTTGCCCCAGATTTCACCAACATCAAGCGGGCTTGGCAGGTAATCTACCATCAGGTCAAGTACCTTCTCGACGATCACACCGCGGCCATCGCCACCTGTCACCAAGAAGAAGTCACCAGCCAAGACACGTTGGCGCAGTGCTGCCTTGAGTTCATCAATAGTAATGGCATCCTCACCTTCGTCGAGGAACTTCATCATCAGGTCGTCATCGGCCTCAACAGCGTTCTCAACGAGCAGACTGCGAGCCCGCTTTGCCTTGTCGAGCATATCAGCTGGGATCTCGCCCACCTTGAGCTCGTGGTCGGTGTAGTCGTCATAGGTGTAGGCCTTCATGTCGATGAGGTCTACCACACCACAGACATCCTTCTCAAAGCCAATCGGCAGGTGAATTGGAAAGGCTTGCTTGCTGAGGCGGCTATGGATCGACTCGATCGACTTGTAGAAGTCGCCACCAGTCTGATTGATCTTGTTGATAAAGCAGATACGTGGCACGCCGTATTTGTTGGCCTGGCGCCACACCGTCTCACTCTGAGCTTCCACCCCCATCTTGCCATCAAAGACCGTCACTGCGCCATCGAGCACACGCAGGCTACGCTCCACCTCGGCGGTAAAGTCGATATGCCCAGGGGTGTCGATGATGTTAATCTTGTGGCCCTTCCAAAAGCAGGTCACTGCTGCAGAGGTAATGGTAATACCACGCTCTTTTTCTTGGCTCATCCAGTCGGTGGTGGCACCACCATCATCACCGCGCACGGTACCAATCTTGTGGTTAATACCGGTGCGGTACAAAATACCTTCTGTCGTCGTCGTCTTGCCGGCGTCGATATGGGCAATAATACCAATGTTGCGAAAGTCCTGCAGAGGGACATCCTTGGGGGTTGCCATAGGGGGCTCCTTCTCTCCTTACGTGTTTTTTAGCATGAGTAATACAACTCTCAACGATTGATTATAGCATGGATTGGATGTGGGCGGTAGAGTAATTATCACCCCTGATGAGTCCACCTGCTCCTGCTAGCCAGGGAGCCGTTCGCCATTTTTCGACCACACCCCGTAGCGGTCTGGCGCGGTGGTGCGCATTGCTTGGGGCACGGCATCGTATTCACCTGGTGGTAGGCCGCTTGTATTGACATAGAGTAGTTTGTATTCGGTTTGTTGAGCATTGGTGACGTACAGGTAGGTGTTGCTGGTTGCATCAGTAGTACTACCCTGGGTGACGCTGGGGAGTGTGGTGATATAGACCGGCACTAATTGGCGCAAGAATGTGGCACTATCGCGGCGCTGGTAGGTGGGAGTAGTGCTGCCGGCGGTCTTAGCAACTGGGTACGCTCCATTCTTGGTATAGTAGCGGTCGAGTGCTTGGCGCATTGCCGTCAGGTCAGCCACGCGGGTTCGCCCCTGTGCACCGGCTTGGATACGTTGATATGAGACGAGCGTCAACGTAGCAAGGATGGCAATAATAACGATCACAACCAGCAACTCTACCACAGTATAGCCAGCCTGTTTTTTCTGCATTAACCGATTTTTCATAGCGCTCATGCTTTGCATTATACGAAGTGCAGTGCGTTTGCGCAAGAGTCATTGCTGCCAACCTAGCTGGCAGTGTATAATGGCACTATGCAATTACGTAAATCATCCCCTTCACCCCAGTACCGACGCTCTCGCCTGACGCCGCGCGGGCTAGCGATACGCTTTGCTCTGGCTGGTTTAGTGGTTGTTGCCATCGCAGCAGGGATTATTTATCTTGCAACTCGGCCGCACAAAGCCGAGAACACCGAGCAGCACACCGAGGCAAAGACTGGCCCACGCGAGCAACTCACTGCCGCCAAGACACTCGAGCGTGCCAAGAAGTACTTCAAAGGCACAGAAGCCGTTAAGTCATCACTGTCAACACCGGTCAAGGCCGAAGGTTCTCGCTTTTATTCTATCGCTACTGATCCAAGCAAAACCAAGAGTGCTGCCGCCACCCTGCCCAAGGCTGAGGCCAAGCGCAATGTTACTGCTCTGGAGCACATGCTTGAATACGATCAATTCACACGCTATGTTGTGCAAGATGGCGACAAAGATGGCCCATACCTTGCAGACTTTACACGCAGCAATGGCGATGTAACCTGCCAGATTAGCAATACCCCACTTGACCCAAATGACCCGAAGAACAAGGAAACTCGCTTCGTTGAGTTCAAGTGCCTCGATGCTGCCGATTACAAAGACCTCGCCAAGCAGCAAGCTCCCCTCTATAATGCCTACTCGCCTGCCGCAAGCTCGAGCTACAACGTCGGTATTGTCGGCACAATGACGGTGCGCGAGAGCAAGCTTGCTGGGTATCGCTTGGCAGAGATACCACTAGGCGGTGTGCAGCCCGAGTCGCACCTCTTTAATTCGCAAGGGACGGCACTGTTTTATCAATCAAGTGATGGCCGCTGGGTCTTCTTCCAGATCCGCCAGAACGATATGCTCTCCTGTGACGTCTATAAGGCTCAACTCCGCAATGCTAAGAAAGTCGACCTACGGCAAATCTATGAAGGCGACAAATGCCGCGACCTCAGCAAAGGCGAAGTAGTGACGGTAGAGATGCCGAAGTATCGGTAGTGCCAATTAGTGTATATGGCGCAGGCTAGCCAACACCTGTTAGGGCGGTTTGTGATTATATAGCTACTAGGGGTTGGAGTGACTCGTATTACATAACCATCAATTTATTGTATAATCAAAATTAGTAAATCAACTAAGCCAACTTTACAGAGGGAATATGGAAACGAGACTAGATGGCCCCATTACCAAATATATTGATCTAATTGGAAGAGGTATTGATGGAATACAGGAGCGGGTCGATAAAGCAACAAATGGCTTGGCGTGCGAGCCATCAATTGAAGATACCGATGAAAGCTTCCTCGGTGTCGGTTCAACCGAATCGTACTGGTCGTACTATAGCGCAGGCCTCGAACTGCAGTGGCGTAACGATATCCTCGTCGTTCTTTCTCTTTACCTACAGGATGACAGTCTTTATGAGGAGCCCTACATTCCACTCTCTTACAAACTACTAACATCAATATCAAACACAGCATCGATACAGGAGGTCATTAACACGTTTGGAGATCCGGAGTTTGAGGGAGGACTGTGGGGGAGAAAGAATCTGCGATATAGGTTGGATGCAGACAAGTTCGTTATCTTTCGATTCAACGACAAAGGCACCCTATGGGCGGTTCAAATTGGTCTATATCGTATCTTGAGAAGTTACAAGCCAGTTTAGATCAATATCAAAAACCAACAGAAAACTCGTCGTTATCCTAACGAGTTTTTTGTTCTTCTTCGCATTTACATTTATAATTACAATATCTGCCACCAGTGCCGTTTTGTCCTAGGTTTTGGACGACGCTGATCCACAACATGAAGGCCCACTGGCCCTTCAATAACTCGCCAATTAACATAACTTTTCGGTCGTGGAGCAAACTCTCTGCTGAGAATTGTTTTCGTCGACTCTATAAGCTCATCTTCAGGCATGACAAGCGCTTCTTCTTTGCTGATGTGTGGATAATACAGATCGTAGCCATACGTGAAATGCTCGTCAATTCGTGTCGCTATCTTCGATAGGCGATCTCGTATCTGTTGCATCCGCCCAGTAGGGGCGGCTTCGGCTGTACTTTCTACTGCAGCAGCTACTTCTTTATGCCGTTGGCTCACTTTCTCGTCAGCTGAACCGGACTGAACTGATTATTGAGAAAAACGTTCATACATACTACATCTATTATATCACATATTTACGATAATTGTCGAATAGTATTAAGACCGTCTATGAAACAAGAGCCCCACTAGAGAGTGGGGCTCTTCTGCTCTAGACTAGCTTTCCCTACAGCTCATCAATCGCAATTGTCACTTCTGGCTCAGCCTCTTCGGCCTGGGCTTCGGCGACAAACTCATCCTCTGGAGAGTCATTCTCCTCGAGCGGCAGTGGATGCGCACCCGTACCAACCGGCACTTTGTTGCCGATGATGACGTTCTCCTTAAGACCCTTGAGGTGGTCGGCGCGGCCACTGGTGGCAGCGTTGATCAGCACGCGAGTCGTGTCTTGGAACGACGCAGCAGACAACCAGCTATCACTCCAGATACTCACCTTGGTGATACCAAGCAGCAGCTGTGCATACTGGGCTGGCGTTTTGCCCTGGGCAACGAGCTCCTTGTTGGCATCAACCACCGATGCCTTGGAGATGATGTCGCCCATAACGAAGGTGCTGTCGCCTGGATCATCGATCTGCACCCGGCTGAACATCTGCCGGACGATGATCTCAAGGTGCTTGCCGGCCACATCCTGGCCCTGCGCAGCATAGATGCGGAGCACTTCGTTGATGATGTAGCGCTGCGTTGCCTCTGTGCCCTTGAGGCGCATGAGGTCGTGCAGGTTGAGTGAACCAAGTGTCAAGCGATCGCCTGGCTCGACCATATCGCCCGGCTTAACGACGAGGTACATCGTGCCAGGAATCTCGTAGCGAACTGGTGCTGTAGCATTGCCTGTGAGGACAAGCGAATCACCAGTGGACTCAACCACTCCATCAAACGGTGCAGTAAGTGGCTGCGTGCCATCGTCGAATGACGCAATGACATCGCCAACCTTCACCTTACTGCCCGATTGCACCATCACCATGCGGCCATCGAGCGGCATACGCTCTACCTTGCCTGCTTGCGGCGTGACCTGTACAACGTACTTCTTGCCATCTTCCCAGATATCGACCAAACCAGCGACTTCTGTGACGTAGGCCTGACCCTTCGGGTTACGTGCCTCAAAGAGCTCTTCGACACGTGGCAGACCCTGGGTGATGTCCGACCCGCCAACACCAGAGCTGTGGAAGGTATTAAGCGTCAGCTGCGTACCAGGCTCACCGACTGACTGGGCAGCAATGACACCAACTGGCTGCGAACCATCGACGAGCTGGCCAGTTGCCATATCGATCCCATAACTCTTGCGTGGAATACCATGCAAGTTCTTAGTAGAGAGGACAGACTGGATACGTACTTGGTCGATCGACTGATCTGCCTCGATGGCGTTAGCAATCTCACGTGTAATGAGCTGGTCGCGGTCGAGGTGGCCCGGCACTGCCTCAGCGGTGTAGCGGCCAAACAAGCGGTTGCCAAACTCGATCATTGTCTCCTCAGACTCGTTGCGGTAGATAGTGAAGCCGTCATCGTCACCCTCTTCGTCCTCAACGGTAAAGACATCCTGCGAGACATCGACCAAGCGACGTGTCAGATAGCCAGAGTCGGCCGTCTTAAGAGCAGTATCAATGAGCCCCTTGCGAGCACCACGCGTTGCCACGAAGGCTTCCAGGCTCGACAACCCCCGCTTGAAGTTGCTACGGACTGGCAGCTCAATCTCGCGGTTGGCGGCATCCACCTGGATACCGATCATCGCACTGGCCAGCTTAATGTTGTTGACGCTACCACGAGCACCGGAGTTCACCATCGTTGCGACAGAGGTGTCCATGTGAGCCAATTGGCTGCGTAAGAAGTCTTCTACCTTGCGGTCGACGGTGCGCCAGTTATTGACGGTCAATGTGTAGCGCTCGTCCTCGGTAATAAGCCCTTGATCGAGCTGCTCCGAGATCGCAGCAGAACGTGCGTCACCCTCAGCCACAAAGTCGGCAATTTCGTCGAAGCTGAGGTAGTCTTCCATACCAGTCGACACCGCAGCAGTGGTGGCAAAGCGGAAGGCTAAGCCCTTCATGCGGTCGGCAGTGATAGCAGTCTCGGCAGCGCCATAGCGCTCAAAGATCTGACCAAGCACCCGCTTGAGCTCTTTCTTGGTCTGGACGTTGTTGTTGTAGGGGAAGTCCTCTGGCAGGATTTCGTTGAAGAAGACACGCCCTAGGGTGGTTGTCCGGATCTCACCCTTAGCTCGAATGCGAATTGGGCTCTGCAAGTGGAGCTTGCCCATGTCGTAGGCGAGCTCAGCAGCCCGGCTATCAGCAAAGACAGCAACAGTGTCAGTCTGAGCTGAGGGTTTCTCGTATGTGAGGTAGTAGTTGCCGAGCACCACGTCCTGATCAATACTGAGGACTGGGCTCCCATCGGCAGGCTTCAGCAGGTTATTGACGGCACTCATCAGCTCGCGCGCTTCGGCCTGCGCCTCGGCACTGAGTGGCAAGTGGACAGCCATCTGGTCGCCATCATAGTCAGCATTAAAGCCGTTAGCGACGAGCGGGTGGAGCTGGATCGCCTTGCCCTCAACCAGCTTTGGTTGGAAGGCTTGGATACTCAAACGGTGCAGTGATGGCGCACGGTTAAGCAATACGTACTTGCCCTTGATTACCTCATCCAGCGCATCCCACACGACCGCTTCGCCCGCCTCAATCAGGCGCGTTGCACTCCGGATGTTGTGCGCATAATCGCCCTTAATGAGCCAGCTGATAACAAACGGCTTGAAGAGCTCGATTGCCATCTGCTTTGGCAAGCCACACTGGTGGATCTTGAGCTTTGGGCCCACCACAATCACCGAGCGGCCCGAGTAATCGACACGCTTACCAAGCAGATTCTGGCGGAAGCGCCCTTGCTTACCCTTGAGCATATCGCTAATACTCTTGAGGCGACGGCGCCCACCAGTTGCATTGACGGCACGGCCACCACGAGCAGCGGAGTTGTCGATCAAGCTATCAACAGCCTCTTGCAGCATGCGCTTCTCATTGTGCTGGATTACCTCTGGTGCATTGAGCTCAATGAGCTTCTTAAGGCGGTTATTACGGTTGATGACGCGGCGGTAGAGGTCGTTGAGGTCACTTGTCGCAAAACGCCCACCACTCAGGGCTACCATTGGCCGCAGGTCTGGTGGAATGACTGGCAAAACCGTCATACACAGGCTTGATGGCTTAATGCCCGCTGCCTGCATACCCTCCAACACTTTGAGGCGCTTGAGCAGCTTTTTCTCGCGTTGGCCGCGCGCCCCTTCAACCTCTTCTTGCAAATCGGCAATGAGGGTGTCGAGGTCAATATCATCAAGCAATGTCTTGAGGGCATCACCACCCATACCAACTTTAATGAGCTCTTCATACTCTTCGGGTAGGTTGCGGTAGTCGGTGTCGCTCAGGAGGGCACACTTTTGTAGACTCTCGAGCTGGGCTTTCTTTTGGCTGTAGGTTGCCTCAAGCTCTTCGTACTCGCGCGTTTGCTGCTCGGCAAGCGCTTTCACATCTGCCCCATCAGCCTCAGCTTCGCGCTGGAAGCGAATCTTAATGGCGGCACGTGCTGCCTCGGTCTCTGCCTCAAGGTCAGCCAAATAAGCGTCGCGTGTCTCGGCGTCAACGTCGAGGATGACATATGTTGCAAAATATGCGATCTTCTCGAGGTTGCGCACCGTAATGCCCAGCAAAAGGCTCATTGCGCTGGGTGTGCCACGCATAAACCAAATGTGCGCAACAGGGGTAGCCAGGCTGATGTGCCCCATCCGCTCGCGGCGCACGATCGACTTGGTGACGAGCTCACCATTTTTGTCTACTGCAGCTTCGCGGCTGCGCACACCCTTGAGCTTGCTGTCGTGTGGGTTGATATCTTTGACTGGGCCAAAAATTCGCTCACAAAACAGGCCATCGCGCTCAGGCTTTTGAGTACGATAGTTAATCGTCTCCGGCTTGGTGACTTCGCCGTAGCTCCACTTGAGGATATCCTCGGGGCTGGCGACGGCCAAGCGTACCGCATCAAAATTGGCGATATCGTGATCTGTTACCACGTGGGACATCTTAGGCTTCCTCCTCGCTTAGGTTTTCTACTGTGTCAATATCTTGGACGGACATACCACTGTCATCGGCAATTGTGCCAATGCCGTCGGATTCATCAAGATAGGTTGCTTCGTCATCGCTCTCGTCAGATGGGACGGTTTTGTCGGCAGGGCCAGCCGCGGCAATGACGTGCTCGGCATCGACCGACTCATCAGACTCATCCAGTAGGTCAACACGCAAGCCCAAGCCTTGCAGCTCCTTGACAAGCACGTTAAAGCTCTCGGGCAGCTTTGGCCCGGCAATAGGCTCATCCTTGATGATCGCCTCGTAGGCTTTGGCACGGCCATACACGTCGTCCGACTTAATGGTCAGCATCTCTTGCAGCGTCGTCGCGGCGCCGTAAGCCTCAAGTGCCCAAACCTCCATCTCTCCGAGGCGCTGGCCACCATTTTGAGCCTTACCACCGAGTGGCTGCTGAGTCACCATGGTGTATGGGCCGGTGCTGCGGGCGTGGATCTTGTCGCTCACCATGTGGTGGAGTTTGATCATATGCATCACGCCGACCGTTGTACGCTCCTCAAATGGCTCGCCACTCAGGCCATCGTAGAGTTGGCTCTTGCCATCGCGCGCAATGCCAGCCTTTTCTAGCTCATCCTTGATGGTATCGGCTGGCACACCGTTAAACGGCGGTGTAGCAACCTTGTAGCCAAGTGCTCGTGCAGCCATGCCAAGGTGCGTCTCAAAGAGCTGACCAAGGTTCATGCGGCTTGGCACACCCAGTGGGTTAAGGATCACATCAACAGGAGTACCATCGGCCAGGTATGGCATATCCTCTACTGGCATCACGCGGGCACACACACCCTTGTTGCCGTGGCGGCCAGCTATCTTGTCACCCACACCGATCTTGCGCAATTGTGCGACAAAGATCTGAATCTGCATCAATACGCCCGTCTTGAGCTCGTGGCCATTCTCGCGGCTAAAGACCTTGACACCAACAACTTTGCCACCACCAGCATTGTTCATACGCTGGCTTGTGTCGCGCACATCCTTGGCTTTTTCGCCAAAGATTGCACGCAGCAAACGCTCCTCACTGCTGAGCTCTTGCTCGCCCTTTGGTGTAATCTTGCCGACCAAGACATCACCCGCCTTAACCTCAGAGCCAATCTGCACAATACCGCTCTCATCCAAGTGGCGAAGGCTGTCCTCACTCACATTGGGAATATCGCGTGTCACGATTTCTGGACCAAGCTTTGTCTCGCGCACCTCGACGGTGTAGTCCTTGATATTGATACTGGTAAGGGTGTCATCTTCTACCAAGCGACGGCTCAAAATCACCGCGTCGTCCATGTTGTAGCCGCCCCACGGCATAAAGGCTACCAGCAAGTCCTTACCGAGGGCGAGCTCACCATCGGCAATGGACGCGCCCTCGATGAGCGTGTCGCCCTTCGCAACGGTTTGGCCACGGCTAACCCGGACTTTTTGGTTGATACAACGATCGTCATTGCTCTTGGCAAAGTGAATCAAGTCGTAGCGCTTGACGCCATCAGCATAGCGCACCTCGACTGCTTCGCCATCAGCCCGAATCACTTCTCCATCAGCCTCGGCCGTAATGAGCTGGCTGGAGTTGCGTGCTACTTCGTGCTCAATGCCAGTGCCAACCGTTGGCGACTCTGGCTGCAAAAGCGGCACTGCCTGGCGCTGCATGTTGGAGCCAGTCAAGCTGCGATCGATACGGTTCTTCTCGATGAATGGCACGAGGCTCGCAGTCGACCCAAGGATCTGCTTGTGTGCAGCATCCATGAAAGTGACTTCGCTGGTATCTACCTGCCCTGGCTGGAGGAACTTGCGCGCACTAACGCGATCGCGTACAAAGGTACCATCCTCATTGAGGCGAGCGCCAGCGTCGGCAATCACCTCTGTTACTTCCTGCGAAGCATCAAGGTAGACGATCTCATCAGTCACGCGGCCATCAACTACCTTGAGGTATGGTGTCTCAATAAAGCCATATTCGTTGATGCGTGCATAGGTAGCGAGGTTCAGCACCAAGCCAATGTTGGCTCCCTCTGGTGTCTCCACCGAGCAAATCCGACCATAGTGAGTGGGGTGAGCATCGCGCACCTCAAAGCCGGCTCGCTCGCGGCTCAAACCACCAGGCCCCATCGAGCTCAGGCGGCGCTTGTGACTCAGCTCGGATAGCGGGTTTACCTCATCAAGCAGCTGGCTCAACTGGCTACTGGCGAAGAACTCGCGCACTGCCGCCACTACCGGGCGAGCATTAATCAGCTGGCTCGGCGTAACCGTCTCGAGGTCACTCATGCTCATACGATCCATTGCATTGCGCTGCATCCGGAGCATACCAACGCGGAACTGGCGCGCTACCAACTCGCCAACCAGCTTCACACGGCGATTGCTCAGCGAGTCGATATCATCAGCTGGCTCTTGCGTGTTGTTAAGGCGAATAATTTCACGCAAGACACCGATCAAATCATTCATCTGCAATGTACGATATTCGGCCGTATTAGGCACATCAACACCCAGGCGCTGGTTGATCTTGTAGCGGCCAACGCGGCTGTAGTCAAAACGCTTAAAGTCGAAGAACATGCGCTCAATCATCTGACGAGCGTTCTCTACGGTAGCGAGGTCGCCCGGACGCAAGCGGCGGTAGACCTCAATCAACGCTTCGTTGATGCCGTGCGCTGGATCCTTCTCGAGCGTGGCTTCGATGTATTTCATCTCACCAGTGTCGATATCAGCAAAGGCCTCGCGAATGGCCGACACCTTGCTCATACCAAGAGCACGCAGCAAGGTGGTGGCGGCAATCTTGCGGCGGCGATCGATCTTCACGTAGATTGCGCCTGATGGACTAGTCTCAAACTCGAGCCATGCCCCACGGCCTGGGATCATCTTGGCACCATAGAGGTTGCGCCCTGCCACGCGGTCAGCACTAAACAGTACACCAGCACTCCGAATCAGCTGGCTTACCACCACGCGCTCCGTCCCGTTGATGATAAACGTTGCGCGCTCCGTCATCCAAGGGTAATCACCCATGTAGATGCTCTGTTCCTTGACTTCGCCGGTCGTCTTATTGATGAGCTCGACGGTGGCTTGCAGTGGTGCGTCGAAAGTCAGGTTGTTTTCTTTCGCAAACTGCTCTGTATGCTTGGGCTCGCCAAAGGCATAATCCTTAAAGCGCAGCTCAAGCTTCTGGCCAGTGTAGTCTTCGATTGGGTTGAGCTCTGCAAAAATTTCGCTCAAGCCCGTCTCGACGAAGTCCTTCCAGGATTCTTCTTGGTGAGCCAGCAAGTCGGGTACTGCCAGCGCGGTGTCATTGCTGGTAAAAAACACACGCGATGGAGCAGTTGTTGCCGTGGTAGGTGTAGGCATGTAAACTCCTCTTGAATTATTGTTATCTATCCGCACGTGTAAGGACTCCAAAACCCTGCTCGTGCATTTGTTGTGGCACCGAAGCTTTACTCAATATAAGTTTTCGCACACTAAAACGCCACGCCACCGGCGTAGTCCGCACCTAACCCATATTACACAACCTTCATTAATTTTTAATTGTAGCAGATCGCGCCTTACTCCGTCAAGTGACAAGGCTTCAATTTTTATAGACCGCTTGAATAGTGTCGTAACACACTGTAACGCATTTCTTTGTTATTCTACGGCGCGTCAGGTTAATAATACACCCCTTTATAACCGGTGTAAGCTATTTGATCCAAAGCCATTAACATAATAGAAGAAGCGGCCGGTCTTGGCAGAAATACACAGTCTTTGAACTGGAGACTGCCAAAAGGCGCATTTGGTACTTGTGTCGCGTAGAATGCTTTCGCCATAATGTCGAAGTGAATCGTTTTTATACCACACTGTGTCGCCAGCCGGTATCGGCTGTGTATAGGTTTGTGCTTGCGCAGCTGATATCCATCCACTACACTCTTTCCCAACTGTACAGCGGATAAATGGTTGCTGTGCAAGCAGGCGGTTGCGGTCATCCTGCGAAGTAATCGTCCCATACACACCACCATCAGCGTACGCATCCCACGAAATTACACCATCCGACGAGAACGTAGCAGCTCGTGCTAGCATAGCACCTTCGACGAGCTGCGATTTCATCAGGGAGGCAGCGCTTTGACGGTTCTTGTAGAATATACTCACGGCTACACCAGTCAAAAGCATTAGCATAACCGTTAGCCATATTATCACTGTTACCCGACGTGGGCGATACTGCATAATACGCTGGAAACGTAAGGGTTTTTGGCTTGATTTAGGTTCGGAGCTAGTATCTGTACTACGTGATGTCATATCTATATGATACCATAAAGTTGCTACGAACGCTGTGTGATTTTCTATATGCGAGCACCAATCACTTCATCAGCCAAGCCATACGCCACGGCGTCTGCTGCACTTAGCCAGTAGTCGCGCTCCATGTCAGCCTTGATTTTATCGAGTTTTTGGCCAGTGTTGTCCGCCATAATGGTGGCCAGTCGCTCCTTGAGGGCGATACTCTCGCGTAAGCTAATTTCTTGGTCTGTTACTTTGCCGCGCGTGCCACTGCTGGGCTGGTGGATCATCACTCGAGCATTAGGCAAGACAAAGCGTTTACCCTTCGCACCGCTACTAAGCAAGAAGGCACCCATGCTTGCCTGCAGACCAATACCAATCGTCTGCACATCTGGCGCGATGTATTGCATAGTATCGTAGATCGCCAGGCCATCATACACACTGCCACCAGGGCTGTTAATATAGAGTTGAATGTCCTTGTCTGGGTTTTCGTTGGCAAGATGGAGAAGCTGCGCGACAACGACATTGGCTGTCATTTCAGTTACTTCCTCGCCAAGGAAGATAATGCGATCCTCAAGCAAACGCGAGTATATATCATAGCCACGCTCGCCATCACGCGTCCGGACGATGACGTTGGGCACTAGGTAGTCATTCGGTTTCATCATAGTACTATTGTAACGAGAAAATTAGCACTCGTCAAGACAGAGTGCTAATTTCTGTTGTACGCATTGGTCCCGCTTGCTACTTTTTGGTATTCTGCGCCACCAGCCAGTCAATCGTCTTCTCTGTCAAGAGGCGGTTGGCAATCTCGTGCTGCACCTCTGGCTCGTCAAAGCGCGCCACCATGGTTGCGTCATTAGCATATTGCTGCTTGAAGGCACTGATGCGCTCTTGTAGCTCCTCTGCTGTGGCTTCGATCTTCTCAGCCTTGCTCAGCTCAGCCAGGACAAGCCCCGCCTTGATGCGATCATCGGCCGCTGGCTTAGCCTCCTTCTCAATCCACTCGTCTTTGTCCTTATATTCTTTCTCGGCAAGATACTGCTCAAAGGTGCGACCGCGGTGAGCGAGGTTCTGCACCAAGTCTTGCTCAATTGAGCGAAGCTGGTCGGCTCGCAATACCTCCGGAATGGCTACCGTACTGGCATGGGCCAACTGCTTGACGGCTACGTCGCGCAGCTCGTCATCTGCTTCACGCTGCTTTTGCGCAGTAATTTCCTTCTCGATATCTTTCTTGAGGTCATCAATAGAAGTAAATGGCCCAACCTTCGCCGCAAACTCATCAGTCAGCTCAGGCAATGTCACTTTCTTAACCTTCTTGACGGTCGTATCAAAGACAACTGCTTGCCCAGCTAGCTCGCTCGCATGGTAGTCCTCCGGGAAGGTGAGTTCAACCGCCTTCGTTTCACCAGCCTTAAGGCCAATCAGCGCTTCTTCAAAGCCTGGAATGAATGACTTGCTACCGAGCACAAGCGGATAGTCCTTCCCGGTGCCACCAGCAAAAGGCATACCATCGCGCTTGCCCACGAAGTCAATCGTCACCTCGTCGCCGTCCTGGGCTGCTTCATCAGTATCTGTGCGCTCGGCCATGCTGTGGCGAATCCGATCAAGGATCTCCGTTACTTCTTCTGGTGCAACGGTTATCTTCGCTGGCTTGAGCTTGAGTTTCTTATAGTCACCGAGAGTAATCGTGGGCATGACCTCTGCCTCAGCAGTAAATTCCAGCTCGCTGCCAGGCACGAACTTCTTAATCTCTACCTCTGGGCGCTTAAGCACCTGCACATCACTCTCGAGGAAGGCGGCAGCAACCGCTTTGCTCAGGGCGTTATTCAGCGTCTCCTCGGCGAGGAGTTCCGGATTGGTATTCTTTGCAACCAGCTCGAGCGGAGCATGACCCTTGCGGAAGCCATCAACCTTGGTCGTCTTGGCGAGCTTGCGCAAAGCAACCTGGCGAGCTGCCTCCAGTTCATCTGCACCGACGGTAATTGTGGCGCGTACTTTGGTGTCTGATAGGTGGTCTAGTGTCGTCTTCATAGTTGGTTATTGTATCATATGTCGCTGGCAGTGTGAAATAGGCATGCGACAGACCTAAGCATGCACGCGTATATATAGTGTTTCGCAAGACGAGCAAAACGAGAGGCTAACAGAGATGAACTACAGTTGCAACAGAGACACATGGTGATACTACGATAAATCAAAGTCATCATCTTCACTGCGCGATGGCTGACGACGATAATCCTTAACGGCGCTGACGACGCGCTCCAGACTGAGCTTTTGCTCCTCGCTCGTCGCAATATTCTTGAGGGTGTAGATCTCGTTCTCTAGCTCGTCTTCCCCAACGAAGAGGAAGTATGGGATCTGCTTTTTGATCGCTGCCTTGAGCTGCTTATCGAGCTTGCGGCCAGTGAAATCGACTTCCACATTAACGTCCTCATCGCGCAGGTCATCCGCTAGCTCGAGTGCACCGCGCATTGCCCCACCAAGGACGATCATATAAATATCGGTTGTGGAGCTAAACTCTGGTAGCAGTTGGTGCGCCTCGAGGAAGAGCTGCATCATTGATAGGCCCGGTGCAAAGCCGACCGCACTGATAGGCTCGGCGCCAAACATCCCTACTAAGCCATCATAGCGCCCACCACCAAAGAGCGAACGGTTGTTGTCTGGATGGGTATCGAAGAACTCAAACACTGTACCGGTGTAATAGTCTAGCCCACGCATGAGCGTGATATCGAAGATGGCATTTGTTACACCACTACGCTCAAGTAGTGTAAAGAGCCGCTGCACGTCGCGCACCGCCTCGCTATCGCGAATCGATTCGGGGAGATCGGCCATAGTGCGCGCCGTCAAGAGCTGAGCAATCCGCTGCAAACCAACCGGTGCTGCTGCCTCGCCAAAGATCTCAATCGCCTGGTCGCGAAAGGCCTGTGGTGGAATCTTATTCTTGCGGTCAAACAATCGAATCATCAGCTGAGCCTGCACAGCATCAAGCTCAAGAAATTGCGCCATCATGAGATTGATCAACTGGCGGTTGTTGATGCGGATGGTGTACATGTCGTCCGTCGCACCAAAGGTTTTCATAACACGGCTACCAAGTGCGATGATCTCAGCCTCGGCCTGCATGTTATCAACGCCAAAGATATCGACATTCATCTGCCAAAACTCACGCTCGCGCCCCCGTTGTGGCCGCTCATAGCGCATAAACTGGGCAATACTAAACCAGCGTGCTGGATAGGCGATCTCTTGGCGGTGCTTGGCGATCATCCGGCTAACACTCGGCGTCATCTCAGGCCGGATCGCTACCTGTCGGTCGCCCCGGTCGATGAATTGATATGTCTGGTCATTTACTAATTCGTCACCACTCTTGGCAGCATACACTTCAACTGGCTCAAGCAGTGGTGCATCATATTCTTCGTAGCCATAGCTCTTGGCGATGTGACGCCAGGTCTGAAAGATGTATTTGCGCACGCGAAGATCTTCCGGATACCAATCCCGCGCCCCCCGATATGATTCCGATGAAAGTTTTGTCATAGTTACTGCTATTTTTGCATAAACGGCATGGAAAAACAAGCCCTTGGCCTGGTTTGACTCATCTACATAATCACTATCACCCTCTTCTGCTGCAAAATAGTATGGCGGAATAACCACTCGATTTATAAAATAGGTTTTACTCCTGACCTGAGCGTAGCCGATGCTGCTGCACCCAAGCATACATCGCAATACCCGCCGCCACACCGACGTTGAGGCTGCGCGTGCTGCCAAACTGCTCGATCGCGGCAATAGACGTGGCTTGCTCAAGCAGCTCAGGGCGAATACCAGGTCCTTCTGCCCCAAACAAAAGCACGGCACTCTGCGGCAATGAGACCGAGTGGAGCGGCTGCGAACCAGCAACGTTGTCAACCGCAATCAGTGGCCGGCCAGCAATGGCCTGCAAAAAATCCTCAACCGTTTGATGATAATGCACGTGCAGATACGTGTCCGTCATCATCGCGCCACGCTTATTCCACTGCCGCCGACCAATGATATGGACATGCCGCACTCCAAAGGCATTAGCACTGCGGACGATCGTCCCCATGTTGAAGTCACGCACCACATTATCAATTGCAATATGAAGCACCGAGCCATGTTCATCAAGATCAGCAACGATGGCTTGGTGTGGCAACCCTTTGTAGTGGTCTACCACATTACGGTGGTCGGTTGCCACAGAGGTAGAGTGTTGGGTGCGCTTCATCGTACTCATTGGTTATATTATGCTGCTATTCCTATGGTATTAGTGTCATTTTCTTCGGCAGGCTGCTGCGTCATCTCGCTGATCTCGCGAATGATGCGAACACTATCTTCGGTAAGCTCACCATGCGCTGGCTGGCCTGTACGTGACGATACAGCCAGGCCATACAGCATGCGGCTTGCAGTATCTGGCGTAAGATCCTCGCTCGATCGCGTGGCAATTAAACCTAGCGCACCAACCATCCGTCGGCGTACCTCAGCATGCTGCTCATCTTCAGCTTCGCCCGAGTTGGCGGTGCCGCACTGCTCTCGGATTTCTTTAATCTTTTTTTAATCTTTTGTTGTATCCACTCTAGTTTGTCGAACTTTTGGGACGATGAACGGGTAGAGGTCATATCATTACTCCTTGTATAATGTAAAATAGTGGCAGACCCGCCACAGTTTATTTACCTGATTGTACCACAAAACTCTTTACGCAGCGCCGAAATTCGTATACAATACACGGTAAGAGCCTGTAGTGCGTATATCTGCGGATGTGGCGGAATTGGTAGACGCGCTAGCTTCAGGTGCTAGTGCCCTGCGGGGCGTGGAGGTTCAAGTCCTCTCATCCGTACCAGCAAGCTCTTACCCGAACCCACCCCAGTCGAAACAGGCTGGGATGCGGTTCCAGATGATGAACAACGCTCACCCACCAGGGTGGGCGTTGTTCGTGTTGTGGGGCTCGAGGGCGTGTCGTCAGCGGTGGGCGTTGTGGTCGGCTTGTCGAGCTGAGCCAGGTGCTGCAGGTAGTGCGTGTGAGCGGCGGTATGCAGGCCGGGGCTGGCCAGCTGGTCGAAGGGTGGGGTGAGCAGGGCGCTGAGGCGAGTGCCGGAGCCGGTGTCAGCGAGGTGGATGGAGTGAGGAACCGGGGCTGGTGTGTCAGTAGCAGCTCCTCCTCCCCTACTGGCATCGCCGAGTCCTTCTTTTCCGGCGCTGTCCTGCCCATCGTGTGCGCCCGCGTCCTTGCCCGGCTGCTTGCCGCCGTCGGTCGTTCCTTCGCCTGGCAGGATGACCCGTCCGTCTTCATCCACGAGTGGGTTGACCAAGACCCGCTCGAAGAAGACTTGGTTGAGCAGCTTCTTCAGGTGGGCAGGCGCGGCGGTGTAGAGGCGGTGGCAGTCTTCGAGAAGGTCAAGGGCCTGGGTGAGGTGCTGGCGGACTTCAGCGGCGTCGGCCTGGTAGGCGGCCAGCTGGCGCTCGATCTGGTTCAGCTCGGTGGACAGCTCAGCCTGT
>CAUSLI010000006.1:0-25962 GCA_963532885.1 uncultured Candidatus Saccharibacteria bacterium
TCGATTACCTCTGTTCAGGCGGTGTATGTGCCAGCCGACGACCTGACCGACCCAGCGCCAGCCACTACCTTTGCCCACCTTGATGCCACCATCGTGATGAACCGCGCCCTGACGGAGATTGGTATCTACCCAGCGGTGGACGTGCTCGACTCGAGCTCTAACTCGCTCGACCCAGAGGTGGTTGGCGAGGAGCACTATCAGGTGGCCCGCGAAGTGCAGCGCGTCTTGCAGCAATATAAGGAGCTGCAAGACATCATTGCTATCCTGGGTATGGAAGAGCTCAGCGACGACCAGAAGCAGATCGTTGCCCGGGCACGTCGCTTGCAGCGCTTCTTGGCGCAGCCATTCCACGTTGCTGAGCAATTTACCGGCAACCCTGGCAGCTACTTCAAGCTCGCTGACACCATCCGCGATGCCAAGGATATCCTGAGTGGCAAGTATGACGACAAGCCAGAGAACTGGTTCTACATGTCGCCAGTGCCACTGAGCGAGAAGCAAGACTAGCGCTCCCTGCACATTCTTACACGGCAGCAGCCAACCGAGATATTCTCTCTGTGTTGGCTGCTGTTTTCTTTGCCTATCCTCCCCTCATTTCCTTTCCTCCCTCCTCCCAACTATAGTACAAATCGATTTGTACTATAGTTACCCTGTTTTTTCTCTGTTAGTGTCGATTATTTTTCTCTTCTTTTTATATATCTATATATAATAGGAGAGAAATCGATATGGATATATGGATGTATAGGGAGATATAGGTAAAGATAAAGAATAGAGATAAAGAGAGAAAAGATAAAGATAAATAGAAAGATAGATAAAGAGAAGATAAAGAAATAGAGAGAAGAGAGAGTAAATAAAGATAGGTATAGATAGAGATAAGTAGAGAAATAAATAGTAGATAAAGAGAGATGGGTATAAAGATATACATAGAGAATAGATATAACATCGAGATATATTGGTATGTATAGAAATATGCTTATTGCAGCGCATATACTGAGTGCAGTATGAGAAAGGAGTAAAGCGCTCAGCTTCAAATAGGCACACTTTGACTTACCCGATCAAATATGGCACACTTGAGGGTGGTGGGGCGACCAGCGCCTCAAGAAATATGCATGGAAGGAGAACCCTCATGCATAACAGGAAGAACGCATGGGACGGCCGTTCCATGCGTAGCGATGCCAGAAAGGCGCGCAACGTTGCGCCATTCTGGCTGGTTGCAGTAGCTGCCTGGGCGGGCGTGCCGCTCGGGAGCTATCTCATGCTGTTCCACTTCGGTGGGACGGCATTTGACACTCACGAGCTGCCCTGGCTCGTGATGTATATTGTGTGGCTCCTCTTCGGAGGGGCTATCGTGGCAGGCCAGCGCCTGCCGAAGGCGCTGGGGCTGCTGCTTATTGCGGTGGCCGCTATTGGAGGGATTTTTATTTCCCTCCTTGCCTGGGGGTTAGCGCTCTAACCTTCCTGGTCGTCCCTATCCATTAAGGGCGGGTTGAGCAGCGCCATGTGGCTTGCTGCTCCCCGCCCTTTTTTCTCGCTTGGAGTAAAATCGCCTCGTCTTCTACCTCGCTTTTTCTCTGCTACTCTGCTATAGTAAGGCTATGGATTTAGAACTTGTGACACTGACTGGTAGCAAGCTGCACGAGACTGTGTATGAGGTGATGCTGCCGACGCCGGATGGGCAGATTGCGGTCTTCCCGGGGCACGAACCACTAGTAACTCTGGCAGTGCCAGGTGTCGTAGCGGTGCGTCGCGCCAAGGACGACAGTGACGACCAGCTGGAGTACTTTGCCATCTCTGGTGGAGTGGTCGAGATTAGCCAGATAAAGGTACGCATCTTGGTGGACGAAGCCGAGCATGGCGACGATATCATTGAGGCCGAGAGCAAAGCCGCCCTCGAGCGTGCCCTCAAGCAGCGCGACAACGCCAGCACCCAGGTAGAGCTCGAGAAGGCTCACCAACTGGTCGACCGCCATGCCGTGCGCCTCAAGGTAGCTGGCCTGCGCCGGCGCCACAACAAGCACCGCGTATAAAACACATTGATGACAGAGACAAGCGCAGAGAGGCAGTATATAATGGCAGAATTTTATTCACAAGCCTCATCATCAGATGAAGCACAGAGTTATCGAGGTAATGATGAGAAGACTACAAGTGATTGCTATGAGCAGCCTGTTGTATCTTACCAATTAGGTAACGAGTATGGCCTTGGCAAGCTTAATACGCCAGAGTGTCCCCATGCGGCAGAATTTATTCAGGAACTTGGTGAACACTATGTGCCAGCAGTACAGAACATCATTGGCGCGTGCATGGATGGTCGGCCCGGCAGCACGGCAGAGGCAGTGCCAAATGGCGCAGGCGGTGGCTTGCTCTACTTGGTGGCAGATCGATTGGTACGCGGTGATAGTGACCCTATTGATAAAGCAAATGCGCGCGTCTTGCAGCAGATTGGCCATACGCCTGCGACAGTACACGTCCACCGGGATGACCATGCTCATGGCGAACAAGCTGGCTGCGCAGCGGCCGACAAAGTGGGCGCCATATTCACCATCATTGCTCAGCGTGGTGAGCAGTTGCGTATCCTAGCCACCGAGCTTGGTCTTGGTAGCGATATTAGCGACGAAACACACCAGCAGATTATTTGTCACGCAATAGATGAGTCCAAGCTTGTTGTGGCTAGTGGCGACGACCTCGTGACGATGGTTGATGCGCAGCTAGCAAAGAGTGCTGAGCCTACTGGTGCTCACACCGATATGTTGCAGGGTAGCCACCATGAGGCGGCGGTGGTGATGAATCAGCGCGCGGGGACGACGCTCGACCGCCAGGCCTTAGCACAAGAATTCGACCGCGCACCCGAGCATCGCCAGGCCTTCAATATCGACACATGGGCCTTTACACCCTCAGCTGAAGCACTCTACCCGGGCGACCCAACTGCCCAGCAGCAGGCCGCCACTGCCATGCTCTACTACAACCTTGCTGCCATCATGGCGTTGTGCGGCCCACGCATGACGGTGACGGTGCTCGAGTAGTTTCTTGGGTGTGGCAAATAACAAGTAAATTAAACCAATCTTTCGACTAAGAGGTCTATTGATTATTGTCTCTTTTGCTTTGCCTGGCAATAGCTATCATGGCAAACGCTTCTTGCTTCATAGATAAGGATATCTCAAGCATCACTACTACCCTGCCCATACCGATGGAGAACTATCGCTCCCGCTCGTCCTCATGACGATATAATTTGAGGATGTCACCTTCCTTCACTATAGCACAAACACCATCTACTCAGACGTGTGCATAGTCTCATGCCACTGGTGGATGGTGTGCCGTGCCTCGGCCGTGCTGGTGGTGTGCATCAGCTGGTCGCGCAGCTCCTTCGCGCCGTCGAAATCGCGAATGTAGATCTTGTAGAAGCGTTTGAGCGTCTCGTATGGCCGGCCGAGCTGTGGCTGCCAGTGGTCGAAGAGATCAAGGTGGTAGCGAAGGAGGGCGAAGTTGCGCTGCACCAGAGAGCCAGCACTCTGCACTGTATCGTCGGCGTGCGGCGCAAAGCAAAATGGATCGGCAAACACCCCACGGCCAATCATCACCCCATTGACGCCCGGGTGAGCTGCCACCAGCGCCATGCCATGCGCCCGATCGCGAATATCGCCATTGATGGTGAGCAGTGTCTGCGGCGCAATTGCATCGCGCAGTGCCACGATGTCATCGATCAGCTCATAGTGTGCCGCCACCTTGCTCATCTCCTTCTTGGTGCGCAGATGGATGGTGAGATTGACGATATTTTGCTGGAGCAGCGTTGTGAGCCAGGCGTGCCACTCATCCACAGTGCTGTAGCCAAGGCGAGTCTTGACGCTGACTGGCAAGCCAGCCGTCTTGGCCGCGGCGATAGCGGCTACCGCAACGTCTGGATTGCGAATCAGCGCTGCACCCCCGCTCTTGATGGCACTCTTGGCGGGGCAGCCCATGTTGATGTCAATCCCTGCAAAGCCCAGGCGTGCGCAGTGCTGGGCAAATTGCTCCATATCACCTGGCTCGCCACCCCAGATCTGCGCCACGAGGGGGTACTCGTCGTCCGTCCTGACGAGCCGGCCAGCAATTGCCCTGTCACCAGCATGCACCCAGCCCGTCGCATTAGCAAACTCAGTAAAGAACACATCGGGCGCACTAGCCCGCTTCACCACATGGCGAAACACGACATCCGTCACCGCCTCCATCGGTGCCAAAACAAAAAACGGCTGCGGTAAATCATTCCAAAACGACGTCATATCAAGCTATTATAACACAATATATCAGGGGAGAGCCCCCACGCCCGCATGCGTAGATGGGTGCGCGGACGTGGGGGTGAGTGTGAGCATATAGTCTTATAGACCACCCCCTTTCTGAGGTTGGCTCCTCCAAGGTATTTCCTTGGAGGAGGCTCACGTAGCTGGGATGGCAGGAGTCGAACCTGCTACGAGAGTTCCCACGAATGCTTGTCTCCATTGACAAGCAAGCCTCTCGTACCCCGCAACCACGCGGGCCATCCCAGGTCGGTCACCATCGACCGACTACTCCTTACAAAAACTCAAGCCGGAGCAGTGCCGGCGAATCTTTGCAAGGATAGAGATAATTGTAATCTACCTAGCGAGAGTTGTCAAGTAGTGGGCGCCTGAATTTTGCAACCATACCACGGTTATGTACTAGCCCTTGGATGTACATATGTTCAATATATCTCTAAAAAAGGAAGAAGCTCCTGCCTCAACGCATGATGCGGATGCAGGAGCCAGGGAGAGACTACAAGCGGTTCTGCTCGTCCTGGCGGGTAGCCAAGGCGCGAGTGAATCTCGCGAGTCTCACGTGTTTTAAAGAAGTCTCCGTGGCAAGCGCACGGTGCGCGGCAATGAGACGCACCGCATGAGACTTCTCGATCGTTGCCTCCCAAGTGGCAACGATACCGCCTTGCCCCTCTTTGTTGTCCGACAAAGGCAAACCTGTGGCGGTTGCTATGGCAGTGCTCTACGCGAAAAAAGCGGAGCACTGCTATATAGCGGAGATAGCAGGAATCGAACCTGCAACACCATTGTTAGGAGCCTGGCTACTCCTTATCTCCAGTGACGGATAGGTGTATAGCCTTATTCTGCTATACTTAATACCTACTCTCTCAGCCTCGCACGTGAGGCTGACCGCTGCTAAGGGTGAAGTTTATATATAACCTTCACCCTTACATTTGGAGCATGGCCTTGAGGTCATACTACCACGACCACCTATACCAAAAGTACCGGTGCCGTCGCATCTTGGCGACGGCTATCTTCCGATTTAAAGAAGAAAGACATGAGGTATTCACCTCCTCTCCGCCGAAGCCTCGGCAGAATTGTCGGTGAACCCTTTTTCAAGGACGCTCTCGTGCTGAGCGCCTCGAGGTAGCTACATCGGGTAGCTACCAGGGTTCACTCAGTTTTGAGCTGTTACTATATATACCAATATACGGCGAGTCTGTCAATCAATATGCGCATGTCTTGCAGAGATTCTCGTTTTGTTCTTACGTTTCGTTTCATTCTATGTACTATTCGCAGCAAATGACAGACGATGCGGATTTATTGCACCCAGACAGTCTCATGCTCCCGCTGTAAGGATCAGAGAAAGATAAGCAGAGTATTTTCCCCTAGAAAACCCCACTTGCCAGCACAAGAGCTGAGAATGCCATATATACTACACCAAAATGTTTCGGCCAGGGTAGCAAAAAAGCTTGCTCATGTGCTTTAGCTATTAGCCACCCCATTCTCTCCTGCAGCGCGTTGCAGCAAGGGTGTATAGCGAATACATTGCCTATTGCGTCACAAGTGCTCGCGCTTAGCGGCTATTCTCGCTCTTCTATACGCCGCAGCAGATCCTCCTCAAAGGCGAGGATGCCTTTGTAGGTGGCTGGGTAGTGGCTGGTGTCGGGCAGCTGGAGCTGGGTAATGCAGCGCCATACGGCGGCAATGAGCTGAGCAAATTCATCCAGCTCGGCCTGAGAAAAGCTGGTGCTGAGCTGGTGGAGATCGCCTGTATCCTTATCTGGCTCAACGAACTGCAGCGTAGCCCCGGCAAAGTCGTAGCGCGCATAGTCGCGCGAGTGGCGCACGAGGAGCTCGTAGAACATCAGCTGCTGGCGGTATTTGTGCAGCTTAATCTTCTCGGCATCGGTGCGGCCCTGCCAGCTGCGGGCGGGCTTGCCCGTCTTGTAGTCTGTAACGGCGATGGTATTGGCAGTGTGGTCGATATCGACAAGATCGAGCGTACCAGTAAGGCGAGCATCACCGAGCACGACTCCTTGGCCGGCAAAGCTCAGCTCGGTCTTTTGCTCGGGGCGGAAGGTCTGCGCCTTGGCCTGCAAGAAGGTGCTCAGTGAATCGAGCCCCTTGCGGCTAAAGTACGCGAAGTCCTCTGGCCTCAGCGGCTGGCGATTAAGCTCTTGCTCGAAGTCGCCCAAGATATCCTCGGCCGGCCGCACCTTGCCCGTGGCAGTGAGATGGGTGTGTGCACGCTGCAGCACGTGGTGGATGGCATTGCCGTAGATGGCATGTGGGCTGGGTGCTTGCGGGAAGCGCAGCAGGTAATTAGTAAGAAAGGCTGCTGGCCCACCGCGCGATACGTCTAAGAAGGCAGTAAGGTGGGTGCTAGAGAGCTTATACTGCTCCAGCATGGGCTGGAGGAGCTGCTGCAGATCGGGCTCGGGCGTGCCAACTGGCGCAAGGCGGCGCTGCCAATCGGCAGTGAGCTGGGCGGTGAGGCTTGGCACGTCGTTGGGCATATCGACAGTAGTTGCAGTGAGGTCGACGCCGTCGAGGAAGCTGGCCGGCAGCGTTGCTTTGCCGGTATCATCTTGGGTGCTGTAGCTGATGGTGAGGTGGTCGCGCGCCCGCGTCATAGCAACGAAAAAGAGGCGGAGGCGCTCGTCGTACGTATTGCCGGCGGGGGCAATAGCGAGGTTATCTGGATACGTGATGAGCGACACGGGTGAGCGCACGCGCCGCCCCCAGGTGCTATCAATAGCGCCTATGATATAGACATGGCCAAACTCTAACCCCTTGGCTTTGTGCGCCGTCATGAGGTTAATGCGGCCAGTATGCGCCTCGGTGCGCTGGCGAATGGTGGTGATAGGTGTCTTGAACTGCCGGTGCAAGCTGAGGAGGTCGAGCATATCGACGAGCCGGAGTGTCTCGTCATCACCACGATGCTCCTGCGTGCGGCTGCGCAGGGTGCGCAAAGCCTCGAGGCAGGCGAGGTATGCGTCGGGCTGCTCGGCAAGCTTCTCACGCGAGAAGTAATAGTCGTACAGTGGTGAGCGGTAGCTTATGGTGGGCATTGCAGGAGTTGCTTCGGTGGAGAGGCTGATGGGTTGGTCGAATTGGGCCATCTGCTGCGCCATATATTCGGTGATGACACTAGCTACGACGGCTTGAGTTTTTTCGCCAGCGGCTGGCTGCGGGATGCCAAGCAGATCATCCAGCACCAGCTCAAGTGGCTGATGCTGCGCATGCCACGCCATATGGATGAGCCACACCATCAGGGGTTGGAAGGTTGGGCTGGCCATCATTGTCTCGCCCCACGTTTGGTGGTTGCGCCACGCCTGGAGGCTGAGCTGCCAAATATCCTGGCTGGCAAAGCCAAAGGCTGGGTGCGCCATCAGCTCTGGCAGCAGGCTATCGGCAGTGGGAAACTCCCCTGCTGCTATGGCGTCGATGACCCGCGCGAGTAGCTCAAGTGCTTGGATAACGGGGTTGTCGAGAATGTTATCGCGCCGCTCGTAGTTGATGGCAATGCCTGCGGCCTGGAGGTGCGGCACCAGTGCTACTAGCTCGCGGTGGCGCCGAGCCAAGACGGCAATCTCTTCAGGCGGTGTGCCACTGTCGATCTGCTGGCGGATCTGCTGTGCTAGCCATTGGCGCTCGGCCAGGCTGGTGGGCAGCTCGGCCAGACTGACGGCAGTCTGGGCTGGCTGGTGATGGGCCGTGAGCGTCTTATCGAGCTCGGGAAGCACCGCCTCTAACCGGTCGCTCCCCTGAGTAATAACAGCCCGGGCTGGTGTGAGAATGGCGCGACTCGAGCGGTAGTTATCCGTCAAGACGATCAGCTGCACATCACGGTAATGGCTGCGGAAGCGATGAATATTGCTCACATCTGCCCCCTGGAAGCTGTAGATTGCTTGGTCGTCATCCCCCACTGCCATAATATTGGGGCGACCCTCGTGGATCAGACTACTCGTCAGCGAAAAGAGGATGCGCAGCTGCGCGAGGTTGGTGTCTTGGAATTCATCCACCATGATGTATTGGTACTGCTCCTCTAGGTTGGCGCGCAGCTCAGGCTGGGCATCGAGCGCCTGAGCGAGCTGGAGAATCATATCATCGTAGTCATAGAGACCAGCCGAACTAAGCTCTGTAAGATACGCGTCGTAGACTTCTGCCAGGGCGCGCAGCTTGGTGAGGCGCTTACGATCTCTCAGGACATAACTCCCAGTAGCGTCCTTCTCGCACCAGTGGTTGCGCCAGGCGGTGAGCGGTGTGGTCTTGCCGCTGTCAAGCGTCTCGTCGATCACCCGAGCGAGGCTCAGCGAGAAGCTATCAGCCAGTGGTGGAATGGTGGGCGGCAACGGCGGCAGTGGCAGCTGAGCTGCTTCGCCCGCCAGCGGAGCGAGCTTGCCGGCCATTGGTTTGCTTATCCGCCCAGCGGCAAAGACCTCGCTGAGGCGTGGCTCGACGGCCGCTAGAAGCGCCTCGTCCGCATCGATAACCTGCCGAAGCTCTGCGCTACTCAGACCAGCCTGCTTGAGCTGGCTAATACTGCGGCTAATGTCCTGCAGGTAGGTAAACTCACCATTTTGCTTACTGCTCAACGGGTTATGGTGATCGAGCTTGCCAAGGATACCGCGCAAAATCTCATAGCTGCCAAGCTCATCAGTAGGCTTACGTGATGCACCATGGTAGAAATACTCCCGGTGGTGATTTATCACCTCACCGCCAAAGCTATGGAAGGTATGGATAGCGACGCGGTAAGCATCTGCCCCAATAATACTGCGCAGACGCTGCCGCATCGCGGCTGCCCCGCTGTCGGTAAAGGTGAGGCAGAGGATATTCTCAGGCAACACGTCCGTCTGGCGCAGGATGTTGGCGGCGCGCATGCTGAGTAGCTCTGTTTTGCCAGTACCAGGGCCAGCCACAACGAGCAGTGGCCCATCGATGGTGTCGACAGCGGCGCGCTGCTGGCTATTGAGATGTGTGTATCGAGTCGAAAATTCGTGTTGAGGCATGTCTCCATTATCGCACACTCGCCGCATCGGCTCTAGCGGCTTGGCCGAGATTCCGGTATAATAACTATCATGGACTTTGGTAACCACATGGATGTTGCATATGTGCAAAAGGCGCTCGCCGCCCGCTTTGGCGTGCAGCTGGTGATCGATCGCGTGGTGGCGCGCAATATTGCCGCGGGGCTTGCCGCCAAGGCATCGGTGTTTTTTGCGACAGACGGCCAGCTCTATTGCTTGGTCTATGGACCATCGCGCCTGCTCCTTGGCGATGTTAAGAAGATCACGGTGCGAATTGGTCTGCGCGCTGAGACATTCTTTCCACCCCGCGGTCAGCCAGAGTATTTTGATGAATTTGGCCGGCAGAAGTTTCGTGAGATCTTCCCCGGATTTGGGCGCATCACCGATCGCGACATTATGTACTATCGTACGCTTGCGCCATACAACCCAGCTCTCATCCTCGTTGATGAGGTGAAGGACGGCCATATTTATCAAGCAGATAGCGACGCGCGCAGTGGTTGGCGGGTTGCCGCGAAGTGTCAATATCATCGAGGAGAGGTAAAATAACGATATGAAGGATTATCTAGCAATCATCCGGCGCAACTTTGCCTCGCCCATCGTGCTGGCGATTTTGCTCCTTGCTATAGCGCTAGTCTATGTGCAGGAGTATCGCGATGCGTGGTTTATATCATTTGTGATCATGGTCAATTCGCTGATCGGTGCCGTACAAGAGATTCGGGCTAAGCGCGCTCTGCGTAAGCTTGAGCTCATGAGCGCGCCGCGTGCCCGCGTTGTCCAGGCCGACGGTACCATCACCGAGGTGCTTTACGATGCGCTGCAGGTTGGCGATACCCTTGCGCTACACACTGGCGATGAGCTACCCGCCGACGGTGTTGTGCTCGACGCAAAAGGCCTGGAGGTAAACGAGAGCATGCTCACGGGCGAGTCTGCTGCGGTAGACAAAGCACCGGGTGATACCATCTATGCAGCCACAACAGTGGTAGCGGGCACAGCGCACGCTCGCGTCACCGCAGTTGGTAGCGCCACCAAGGCTGGTGCAATCAGCACCGTGCTCAAGCAGTATGCACCGCAGCCTACACCGCTCCAGCGGGCTATCCAGCGGGCTATTACTATCCTGACTTATGGTGCAGTGGTGTTAGCACTGCTTATCTTCGCGCGCTACCATATTGCGGGGTTGCAGGCCGTTAGTATCCTCAAGACGATTATCACCGCGGCGATTACCGTTGTGCCGGAGGGGCTGCTCCTGGCGAGTTCGCTCCTGCTCGCCTTTGGCTCGCTGCGCCTGGCTCAGGCCAAGGTCTTGCCGCAGAAGCTTTCGGCCATTGAGGCAATGGCGCTGCTTGGCGTGCTCTGCGTGGATAAGACGGGTACTTTGACAAGTGATGACGTTATCTTCGAGTACGCTGCGTCGTTCGACGCATCGACCAGTGATGAACAACTCGCCCACTACGCTGCCCTCGTTGCGCACGAAACCAGTGGTGGCAATGCGACTGGCCAGGCAATTCTTGCTGCGCATCACGCTCCCTCTGTACACATCCAAGAGGTGATGGCGTTCTCATCGAGCCGGAAGATGGCGGGTGTGCGGGCCGAGATTGCTGGCGCAGTGCAGACGCTGATGCTAGGCGCACCAGAGTTTGTGGCGCGGCTTGCGCCGCTCTCGTCAGCCCAGCAAGCTCAGATCGACGCCTGGGCAAATGACGGCCTGCGCGTCCTCCTGCTCGCCTGCTTTGCCGATAGTACCACGCCACTCAAGCAGCTCACCGCTGGCTCGGGCCAGCCGCTGGGGGCAATCGTCCTGCGCAACAGTCTGCGCCATGGCGTGGTCGATACCGTACGGTTTTTGCAAGGCCAAGGAGTGACGATTCGCGTTATTAGTGGAGATAACCCACGGACGGTCAGCTATATCGCGAAGGCGGCGGGGATCCATCAGCCTGAGGCAGCTATCACCGGGGCGGAGCTTGCCCAGCTCGATGATGCAGCGTTTGCCCAGGCAGCCGACACCCACACAATCTTTGCCCGCGTCTTGCCCGAGCAAAAGGAGCGGCTCATCGCTCACTTCTCAGATCAAGGGCGATTCACTGGCATGGTGGGCGATGGCGTTAATGATGCCTTGGCACTCAAGCGAGCCGACCTTGGCGTGGCGATGTATGCTGGTGCACCGGCCAGCCGGCGCGTTGCCGATATCATCCTGCTCAACAATTCCTTCACGTCATTGCCGCTGGGAATGCAGCTGGGTAATCGCATCATGCAGGCCATTGAGCTCATCGGCGTGCTCTTCTTCCATAAGATTATCTATGGTGTCGTGCTACTCGCCATTACTCTCACCCTCGGCATTATGTACCCATATGCGCCGCGCCATCTTACCTTTATGAATATCTTCCTCGTGACGATGCCGACCATTATGTGGACGCTCTTCCTACCCTCACCGCGGCACCGGATTGACCCCCGGCGCTTTTGGCACGATACCCTGCTGGCAGTGGCACCAATCGCCGTCCTGACTGGACTCGCAGTGGCTAGTGTGTATTGGCTTGGCCGCACACTCTATCCAGATCGCCTTGGCGAGGTGGCAACGATGACAGTGCTCGTGGCGACCTTCTACGGCGTGTATCTGGTATTTTTGGCTGGCCGCATGCTTGGTGTCCAGCTGGATAAGCGAGCTCATCTTGCGCGTATGCTGTATATGCTTGCTGTATTGCTTGTAACAGTAGTGAGTTTTGGTGTTGGCCCGCTCCGTGAGTTTTTCGACTTCACCCCACCAAACCTGCTCCTGCTCTGGCCCGGCATTACCATTATCATTCCAGTAACCATACTGCAATGGTGGTGGGCTTGGCGTGTGGGCCGGCGCTTTGTGGTGGTGTCTCGTGCTGAGTAGTGCGGAGTAGTAAGTACAACGCGCTTGCGCTAACGGGTTTCTTATAATATTTTTAGAATTAACAACATGAACTAACCCCAGGAAGGAATTGTTATTATGTCGAATAATACGGATAGATCAGCCTATGATAAAATTGTTCGCAAAATGCTCGATGAGCCTGTGACGCTTGTGCTAACGAACGAAGAAGTGAGCAGGCTAATGGAACTTATTACTGAGCTCACGCTTGGCCCCTATGCGCCTACCGACGAGGAATGGAAATGGATGGAGAACGTGCAAGGTTTTCCACCTGTAGACTATTATCATGACCTGTTCGAAAAACTGAGACAGTTTCGAGACGCTCCTACTTCGCGTAGCGAAAAATAAAGAATACCCTAAAGAATAGCATAGAAGCATCATCGCAGCCATAAGGGGCGCACGGATAGCATGCACCTGTATAATGAGTGTATCTATTCTTATATATCCTTGTTGGAAATGCGGAACGGATTGAGGTAGAACCGCATTCTAAATTCACCGACCCACAACAATTACACTTGATTTTAAATGCAAGTCGAGATATGTTTAGTGTAACACTAACACCATAAAGGAGTTTATATGTCATCTACTGACCCAACGTCAAACCCAGTAAAAAATCACGATCTCGATAGGCTAGTTTCCGTCACTCTAACAGTAAAAGAATGGCACGAACTTACAAGCGCTATTGATGAGCTCACGATGGGTGACTACGCGCCCAATAAGGATGGGTGGCGATGGATGCAGGAAGTGATGGGTGTTGCAGATCGACAGACAATTATGGATTTGAGCGACAAGATTCTTCGAGCGTGCGATCCAGAACCAAATAAATAACTAGCAGAACACTAAGAACACAAAGGAGGCCACCGCCTTTGAGCGATAATTCCTCCAATAACAAATCGACACCATCGCCAGACGACCTCTTCAACGACATGCCAGATCGCTACATTCCAGACAATCTCGATGAAATTATGCAGAGAGTGTACGAGCATGGCGTCATTCAGAGAAAACATCACATCCAACAGGGCATGAGTGAGCAAGAGTATCTTCAAACGACAAGAGACACTATTACCTCACCTTCTATCATAGTCGAAGCTAATCAGCACGGCGGCCCCACACGGATATACGGTCGTAAGTTCGGGAATACTGAACAGGTTGTCGTAGTCCCCCAATATAGAGAGTGAGACAGGAGTCGATGAAGATCAGAATGCCGCATCCCTACGATGCACCATCATACCCATACGCAAACGCCCCTGTCGAAGGCGACAAGCAGAATATATCACCGTGCGACTCTGGGCGGTAGCGAGCAACACACTGACTTTCCTCTCCTGTTGCCGTGCGAAGAATGTTGCGCGAGTCGGGTGATGAATTTTGCTCGATACTAAGCAGTGGTGATATTTTGCCATACTCACTATACGGCTGCCACGACGAGCAGCCACCAGAGCAATCGGCAAAAGGCTGAGCTTGGAGTAGCTTCTGGCGTGTCTTCGTGTCTGTGACGTAGCCAAGTACTGTGCCGCTTGGGCTTTCGCGGCTGAGCTGAGGCGACCCTTTGCTATATTTGACATCGAGCGATTGCGTATACTCGCGAGAAAAGCGCTCCTTGAGCGTCTCAGTTGCATTAACCCGTGCGAACGGTGCATCCAAAAGCAGATAGGGAAGCCCGTACGTAATAGCACTGTAGGTGATAAGGAGAACTCCAACGATAATAACCTTTCTTCGAGTAGAGTGTCGCATAAAACTTATTATAACCTTATTACCTGGCTATGCCAATTAAGATAAACGTTCTCTCATTTCCTCATGACCCTTGGCGATTGAGATCTATAACAATGTAAGCAAAAGAGCGGCCGATACAGCATAGAGGAGAGTGTATGTGATATGGAGTGGCATATTCCATGCAAGATATGTTTTTACTGTCTTCTCATCATCCAATCGCTGCGCACCATTGACAAAAAATTCCGCCTTGGCAAAGCCAGTTACCATATGAGTGGTAAGCATGAGAAATGGAACAGCCGCTGCAACCACGAGTGGAGCCGGCTCTCTCGTATAGTTGGTAGCGAGAGAAATTATCGACACTATTGCGTGGCCAACCAATACAGCTGTGTGGTAGATCTGCACTCGAGTATTATTATGAAACAGTGCCCAATTTTGAGATGCGCCAGGTATCTTGTGTTTTAAAATATAATCAAAATAGCGTCCTAGAGTAATAGTATACATAAGCATCATCCCAGCCATAAGAGCTGTATAGATAACTTGCATTTGTATCATGAATGCGCTCATTTTTGCATTTCCTTTCTCAATGTCTGAATCGTGAAGAATCACTTTTTTATAAGAGCGATATAAAGCCACTACGTAAGCCGGTCAAGCACCACCAAATGCTCACTGTGCGGCGTGCGAGGGAAGAAGTTGTAGCCTCGGTGGTAGGCAATGCCATAGTGCGTAGCAAGAAGCGCCACGTCGCGCGCTTGGGTGACAGGGTTGCAACTGAGGTAGAGGATGCGCTGCGGCTGGGTAGCGAGAAGTTTGGTAATAACATCAGCGTGAAGGCCAGCGCGTGGTGGATCGAGAATAATGAGCGCATCACGAGTAATATACTCCAGCGCTTGCTCGCTGGGCGCGAGAACGGCCTTGGCCTGGCTCGTGCGGCCTAGCTGGTGGATATTGCGCTGCATCTCGCGCACCGCATCAGCGTTGATCTCCACCAGGGTGACGTTATCACTGCCGATCGTCAGGCCTATCGTCCCCACCCCGGCATAAAGGTCGAGCGTAGGGCAGGACGTGCTATCCTGCACCTGGGCGAACCGCTGCATATCACGCAGTGCTTGCTCGTAGACCGGCAGATTAACTTGGAAAAATCCCTCGGTGGCGTAGCGAAATGGCACGCCAAGAATGGTATCCTGTAAGACAGGATCGCCAAGGCATGCTAAGCGCTCGGTGATCCGACTGGCCGGCGAACGGGGGTCGGAGTAGATAATCTCGCCGCCCTGGGCTGACAAAGTGGCGGCTTCGTCTGGGCTGATAACATCGCCTAGGCGGTCTTTGGTGTAGAGCTGCCACACACAGTGGCCGGCTTGGTCGCAGCGGATGAGCAGTGTCTTGAGTTGGCGCGCCGTCACCTGCTTGGTGCGCAGCAGGTCGCGCACCTGCCGGGCGAGCTGGTTGATCTCTGGCCGAGCTAAGCTCGTCCCGTCAACGACAATTTTACCCTTGCTCCCCCGCCGAAAGAACGCGAGGTCGAGCGTCTCGGTGCCATCCTCTGCTCTGTCGCTATACCAACTCAGCTCAACTTTATTGCGATAGCCATAGGATATATCATCACAAAAAACGTCAATTGGCTCTGGCAAGACAATGTCGTGCAGCTCAAAGGCTTCCTCAATCAGCGCTGCCTTATAATGCTGCTCGCTTGCCAGCGGCATAATTTGCCATGGGCTGGTACTGAGGTAGCTCTCGGGGTCGCGCGGCGTGATACGCTCGGGCGAAGCAGCGATCACCTCAGTCACCACTCCTTCGACGAAGTGTGATTTTTTCTTGGTGATGCGGATAGTAACAGTCTCGCCTGGTAGCCCACCCCAGACGAAGGCTTTGCGGCCATCATCAAGCGTACCGAGGGCTTGCCCACCACCGACGATCTTTTCGAGCTGGATTGTTGCGAATGTTGGCTTTCTCATCACCGTCTATTATACCATTTATAGTGAAGTGATGGCGGTATCGATGAGTGGTGCACGGGGCTTCTCTACTGCCCTTGCTGCCACTGCCAGGTGGTGACCATCGGGTGGTCAGTGTGGTGCTCGCGTGCGTGGGCGAGGCACTGCTCAATTGCTGCGTGGCAGTGCCCCGCGAGGCGCTGAGCGTCGTCTGGAGAGATAACGCCTGTCGCGCTAAGGCACGTTGCGGCGGCAATGACAAGATCATAGCGGCTAGCCTGCTGGTGGATGAGGTTCATCATGAGCGTGTCGCCGTGAGGCGTTAGACCGAAGCTGTGAATGTCGAACTGCCGACTATCGACTCCATAGGCAAAGAGCGTCGCCGCAAGGGAGCGCTCCTCGCCCGGGTAGGCAATAATCACCGGTTTGGTCGTTGTGAGGGTACGGGCAAGCGTTCGCCGTGAAACGGGCTGAGCGAGCGTGCCAAAGCCACGCGGTGTGAGGCTCGAGATGTTGACACAGCGTACCCGAGCAGCCGGGCAAGACTGATTGATAAGCTCAATGGCGGCCAGTACCTCTGTGGTAGCGACGTCACCACACGCGGCAAGCACAATATCTGGGCTGGCGTGGCTGGCGAAGTTCCACGTGGCAAGGCCCGCGTGCATCTGAGCGCGAGCCGCCTTGGTGGTGAGCCAGGTAGGCTGCGTGGTATCGCTGGCATGCAATATATTGATCGCCTGCGTGCTCGACAGCATCATATCGAGGGTCACCACTGCGCAGTTGCTATCGGCTGGGAAGTAGACCGTTGTGGGGGCGTCTCGCTGATCAAGCGCATTGGTTATCTGCTCGGCGCTCTGGTGCGAGAGGATGGTGTTGAGGCTCGGTAGCGGCGCGCCGCTTGGCTGGCTCGATAGAGCTGCGGTATAAGAGCGACTTGCCGCGCTCATGTCCTCATGCAGGGACGCTCCAATGAAGACGCTTTGCCTCCCCTGCTCCAGATAGCCAAGCTGCATACCGCGTAGCGCACCTGCTGCTGGGTAGCTCATCGTGTGGCTATCTGGCGCGTGTGGTGCTATGCCTGGCTGGCTGCCCCACTGCCAAGCTCGCGGGCTCAACGCAAGCCGCTGAGCGAGCGTACCGCTCTGCAGCGACGGACTTATAAAAAGCCGGAAGCTATCTGGCGCTGCATCCTTGGAAAGATCAGACAAGTACGAACCAACACTAGAGAGTGTATTGCTGTGCTGCGTGCCAGGTGGCGTCGCGACGACCGCATAGGGCTCAATAGCCGGCCGGCGTAGTGGTGTGGCTACCGGAGCAGGAGTTTGTGCTGTGAGCTGAGCTGTATGCGAGTTGGCGTGATCATCATCGGTATGGGCTGCAGCTGTGTGCGGCAGGGCTTTCGTCTGGGCAAAGATAAGATTGCCTGCTGCATCAAACAGATTCTCTGGCTCACACCACGCAAGCACCTGAGCAAACCATGCCTGCGTGCCTGCCCAGCTCGAGTCAGCACCATCTGCTTTGCGGTGAGCGAGCGCTGCCTGTGCCCGGGCAATGCTTGATGGCTGAGCGTCGCCGGTATCATTCTCGGCTGGAGTGGGAGAACTCTCTTGTACTTCGTGCGCGTCTAGTAGCGCCTCAAGCTGCTCTGGAGTGCGCACAATCAACAGTGGTCGGCGAGCTTTGTATGGGCGCGGTTGGGCTGGCTGGCGCAGAGCAGCAGTGCGCTCAGTTGCCCACGCGAGCGCAGCAGCGTAGTCTGCGTCTGGTTGGCGTGGGTCGGCTGTGGTGCAGTCAACGATTCGCGGCTCATACCCATAGCCAATGAAGAGCGCAAGCAGCTCGTAGGTAGAAAGCGTGGCGAGCAGTGTCCTGGGCCGTAGCTGGATGATCGGAATAATCGTGCCGTCAGCTGCTGGGCTCAACAATTTGGCAACGTGCCACGGGGTATCGTCTTGGGCCACCACGCTATCGATCAAACAGTAGATTGTTTGCTCTGACTGGCCAAGTACTCTGCCGCTTGCCTGGGCGAGTGCACCACCAAGACGGGCGTCACAGAGATGTATTGCGTCAGACAATGAAGTTTGCGGGTCGTGTGTTAACGTGCAGAGCGCATCAATCCCCGCTTGCGAGCGCGCAATATCGCAGCCAAGTTGCAATGCATCATACACGAGCGCATGAGCACGTGCCGCTGCCCATCGCTCACGATCGGTAATAATGAGTGGTGGAGTGTCCGCTGACCGAGTATACTCCGCAATCTGAGCCAAGCTAAAGCTCAGCGCAAAGTCCGCTGCAAGCGCTGCCCGCAGCTCATCCGAGTAAAGCTGCTTTATATCGCTTGTTTGCAATGGCTGGCCAGCTGGCGGGGTGCGCCAGAGTGCACGCTGTGCTAGCACAGTATAATAGGCCGCTTGCCGATAGCGCATCATCCCACCATTCGTATCCATTGCTTCTAGTATACACGCTTGTGCTTGCTGACGGAATAGGCCGAGACGAGATTATGCGCGTTTACGACCCATAGGTTTGTCTGCTACACTACCAGTATGAAACGACGCGTTGCCAGCCACGGCCAACATTTTTTGCGCAGCCCCCGCGTGGCGGCTATCTTACTGGGTCATAGTACTATCCGCCGGCGCGATACGGTTTATGACCTCGGGGCAGGTAGCGGCGTCATTACGAGTGCCTTGGCGCGGCGCTGCCAGCAGGTGGTGGCGGTCGAGAATGAGCCACGGGCGCTCGATGCTCTGCGCAGGCACACTGCCTCCGTGCCACATGTCCGGATCATCGCGGCCGATATCCGCCAGCTTACCCTTCCTGCTGAACCGTATAAAGTATTTGCCAATATCCCATTTGCGCTCAGTGCCGATATCGTGCGGATGCTCACTACCGCTCCTACCCCACCACAGGCGATATACCTCATCGTCCAGCGCCAATTTGCGTACAAGCTCGTGCCGAGCGACCGCCACTTTACGGCGGCACTGGGTGCCCAGCTGGCACCTTGGTGGCAGGCGCGGATCCGCTACCGCTTGCGCCGGACGGACTTCACGCCGCCACCCGCCGTCGATACGGTATTGCTTGAGCTCTTGCCGCGCACCGAGCCCTGGCTGCCCCGCAATCAGCAGGCAGCGTACAGCCAGTTTGTGGCGCAGCACTACGCCCAGCCACGACGCTTCGCTGCCCTGCCGCGAGCCCAGCTTGGCATCAACCCTGAGCGTAAGCCATCAGAACTCCAGCCTAGGCAGTGGGTGCAGCTGTATCAAGCAATGCAGATGAAATAATAATAAACTTTCTAAACCAGGGTGAGCGGTCTACTGGCAAACACCCTATGATACCTACAGTGGCTCGTACTGATAAAACCGGTTGCTGTCGTGTGCACGTGCATTGGTGATAATATGTGCCGGGCGCGTGAGGTCGCGATGTTGCTGGCGGTAAGCACGCGTTGCGGTAAAGACAGTTTGCTGCTCGGGCACAGTAGTAACAACGCGCAATCGGTCGTTATAGCGGGCAATCATCTCGTATATTGGTCGCTCCGTCTCAGCCACGGCAAGCGTCATAGGGCGATCGACGCGCACATTGTCACCCTGGAGTTGGTCGTTGAGAAGCTTGACGTCGCTCGAGTAGTGAGCAAGAACATCTGGATTATAGCGATACGTCTCGGCATAGCGCCCAATACCAGTAAGGGTAAGCCCGCCAATCAAGAGCGTCATAGGGAGTAACCCAGCCACCCGGGCATAGGGGTTGCGCGGAAACATCTTATACCAGTGGTTAATCAGCCATGCCACGCCAAATGCAATAATGATCGCTACCACCGGAAAGAGCGAAGTCACCAGTTGTGGATTACTAATCACCACGCCCAGTAACGGCAGCCCCACCAGGAGCGCTGCATAGCTGCGTGCTGTGTAGTAGTGGCTCAGGAGCGAGGCAAGACCAATCAGCATAATTAGAATCATACCGACCGAGTACAATGGCTGCACGAGGTACGATTTGTTTGACGTAAAGAGCCCAAAGAGCGTCGTGCCAAGGTGGCGAAGATTTGCCCCCACATTGATCGATTCGAGCGGCAAGCCAAAGAGCTGCTTGAGTACATCATGGTTAGTGATGCTTGCGTAGATAAGGGGCAGCATCGCCACAAGGCCAATGACAGCTGCCAGAGCAAGGCGGCTGCGCTGCACGCGTAGAATTGTATAACGAGCGTGCGGATGAGATACCCCCAGAATCCCAAGGGCAACGACGACATAGATACCAAGTGGCGCATACAGCAGGAGTGCCGCCAGCACACAGGCCGTCACCTTCCAGAGAGTGGAGAGAAACTTCTTCGTCCGAATGGCGCGCGTTGCAGCATAGAGCAGCCACACAGTGAGGCAGCTAAAAAGCATAGCTGGTGTGCCATCTTGCGCCAAGAAAAGAAACTGCGCCGTCATCGTCACGAGGATGGTGGTGATGAGCGCGATATTGCGCGAAAACCACGAGCGAAACAGAAGGAGCAGCCCAAGCGCTGTCATCAGGGCGATTACCATAGATGGCAGCTTAATCGACAGTGGTGTCACGCCGAGCACTGCAAAGCTCAGTTTTTGCAGACCATGGTATGGCGCATTGATCACCATAGCGGGAGTAAGATTCTGGAAGGATAATTGGCTGCTTTGTAGCGCGGCATCGAGCTCGCCCTGGCGCAGCTCACCAGGGATAAACAGCCCAGCCAGCACAACTGCCGCAATAATTGCCACCACGACAAAGCCGTAGCCGAGGCCATACCGCCAGCGGTACAAATGATAGTCGACAACTTGCTTTGCCATATTGCCCTATTATACCCGAGTTTGCGGGGGTGCTCAAGAGCGAACCGCCTGCCCTTTGCGCGTTCGCAGCAGCACATACCACAGATAGAGTGAGCCAAAACCAGAGATAGTGAGGCCAAGAGCAGCGCCAGCCGTCGTCTGGAGGAAGGTGTGTGGGCCGAATCCATCTTGAACAACATAGTGGTGATAGAGATATACGGCCGCTAATGCGACAAAATAACCAAGAATGGCCACGAATGCTACCGCTTGCTGGCGATACGGCGCAATCGCTGAACGCAACGTGCAAATAATGACATAGACAGCTTGACTAGTAAGATTGATTGTATAGGCAAGCATGATGAACATGGTGATATACTCTTGTGGCTGCGTCCCCTCAAAGCCAGTTGACGTGCTGTAAAGAGCCATCGCTTCAACAAAGGCGAAAAAGATGCCACTAAGGATGGTACCGCAGCAGACAAGAATGGTAGCGAGCCGCTCGATGATTCTGCGCGATGCCTGAGTCGTTGTGGTTGTTGCTTGAGCTACGACCATAGAATCTCCTTCATTTCACTACGGTGTTTATGGTTGTATTATAGCATAGCTCGACGGATGAACTCGCTCGATACCATAAATAACATTTATGTGAGCGACACAGCTTCATTATTCGCTTGCCGCATTGATGCTGACCGTCCCAACTGATACCACAGGTATACCGCGCCGAGCGTGATCATGATAATACCCATCAGTACCGCTAGAGGATTGGCAAATGCCATGACGTCCTGCTGTGATTGACTCTGTATGAGTGCTTTGTACCCTATCTCGACACCTGCGAGCAGTGGATAGAGCAGTGTAACACCGAGCCCAAACCCTTCCTCGTGGTAGCGCTGCCCCGAGTGACGGGTGTAAGTATGGATAAGCGCAATTGCCTCAATAATGAGGGCAATCCCGAGTATCCAGAATAAACCTACGACAACATACTCTATCCAAATCAGGAACGCAAACGGCCCAATGGCAGAGACTGCTACTGCCCAGCCAAGATAGATGAGCCACCCAGCAGTGCCAAGGAGGCCAAGTGCTCCACCAACCATCGCGCAGCGAACCAGTGGTGAGCAGGACGGCGAAGGTGAAGACGATTCTTTAGTGAGTTGTGTGCGTGATGATGTGGTGTGGGCTGTCATTGCGACGGTTCTCCTATGTGTAATAGCTATAGCATAGCATTAATTATGTCGCCTGTCGAGGCTCATGAAGCGTGGTATGTCTAAAAACCTAAAAGTCTTTTTCGCGCAGCTTTGCTGTGTATTAGTGCTGAGTATCCCATCGAATACCACATACACACAGCACTCAGAGTAGTTACTATAATGCCGAAGAAACACAACTGTGGGCTCGACGAAAACACATGAATTTGCTGCGCAGACAAAGCATTATAGACGGCCTCGCCCGCTATCAGTAATGGGAAGAACAGTGCCAAGGCGAGCCAAAATCCCTCTTCGCGATAGCGCTGGTTACCACGGCCGGTGTATGTACGAATAATTGCAATTCCTTCGATAATAAGCATAATACTAAGCCACCAGAAAAGAGTTATCAAGCTAATATGTAACAAAAAATATGGTGTAAAGAGAAAAACTGCGAACATCCAGCCAAGATATACCAGCCACCCAGCAGTGCCAAAAAGACCAAGTGCTCCACCAACCATCGCACAGCGAACTAGTAGTGGGCAGGATGATGAGGAAGAAGACGATTCTTCGGTAGATTGTACACGTGATGATGTCGTGTGGGCTGCCATTGGGACGGTTCTCCTACGTATAATAACTATAGTATAGTATAGTATCAATCATGTCGCCTGTCGAGGCTCATGAAGCGCAGCCGCTCGGGGTGGAAGTAGAGTTGGATTTTGCCCACTGGGCCATTGCGGTGCTTAGCGATGATGAGGTCGGTAATATTTTGGAACTCGGGATTGTCTGGCTCGTAGTAGCCAGGCCGGTAGATAAAGGAGACAATATCAGCGTCTTGCTCGATCGAGCCTGACTCACGCAGATCGGCCAATTGTGGCACCGGCGGCGTGCGCGACTCCACCGAGCGGCTCAGCTGGCTCAGAGCAATGACTGGTACATTGAGCTCGCGGGCAATCAGCTTGAGCCCGCGCGATATCTCACTCACCTCTTGGACGCGGTTGCCATTGTGGTTGCCATTGGCCTGCATCAACTGCAGGTAGTCGACGATCACCAGCCCAAGCTGCTGGTCGTGCATGGCACGCCGTGCCTTGGTGCGCATCTCGAGGACGCTGAGGCCTGGCGTGTCATCGATGAAGATGGGTGCTTCGGCCATCTCACCCATTGCCTCGGAGAGCTTAGCCCAGTCATCATCACTGAGGTTGCCAGTGCGGATATTCCAGCTATCCACACCACTGGCATCAGCCAGCATGCGGTCGGTCAGCTGCTCTTTGCTCATCTCGAGTGAGAAGAAGAGGACGGGCTTTTTCTCGATCGTTGCGACATTGTAGGCGAGGTTTGTCACCAGTGTCGTCTTACCCATGGCGGGGCGAGCTGCAATAATAATAAGGTCGGAGCGCTGCAGACCGGCCGTCATGGTGTCGAGGTCGCGGTAGCCTGTGCGAATGCCACGCAGCTGTCCTTTGTTGCGGTGGAGCTCCTCAATACGGTCGAAGCTATCGGTGAGAATACTCTCTAGGCTCACGAGGTCTTGTTTGAGTGATTGGTCAGACACACTAAAGAGCTCTGCCTCAGCCTTTTCGAGCAGCTCTTGGGTGGTGGTGTTTTCGTCGAAGCCAAGTTGGCTAATATCGGCACTGGCTTTAATGAGCCGTCGCCGCACTGCTTTTTGGGCGACAATCTCGGCATAGCTACTGGCGTGCGCTGCAGTGGGGACATAGTTGGTAAGCTCGGTCAGATAGGCCGAGCCGCCTACCTCGGCAAGCTGATCTTTCTTTTGCAATTCATTCGTCAGCGTGAGGAGATCAACTGGCTTATGCCGCTCGTAAAGACGCATCATTGCTCCAAAGATCATCGCGTGACGCTTATCATAAAAGTCTTCTGCGCCGACATGCTCGCTAGCATCGGCCAAGACTTCTTCGTCGATAAGTACCGCACCAAGTAAACTCATCTCAGCATCGAGGCTTTGCGGTGGTACTTTGCCTTTTGGTTGGGGTGATTGGTCAGCCATTGATGGTAATTTCTTCTCCTCCCCCCATCATAGCAAGAATGGCGGCTTTTTGGCGATCTTTGGGTGGTTTACTGCTCGCGAGTACGGCGATCTCTGCAGTAATGCCGAGGCAATTTAGTGCTGCGCTAAGCGTGGGCAGGGCGCGATCGATCTGCATTTTGGCGAATTTTTTGCCAGCGTAGATCGTGAGTGTCTGGCCGTCAAACGCGTGTCCTGCCTTGGCGAGGTATGTGCGCGCACCGACTGCCCCGACTGCATCGAGAAATTGCTCCCACGGGAAGTCAACTGGGGCTGGGCTTGCTGCGGGTGTTTCGTCGTTTGCTGAAGCAACGGTTGATTGCTCGGCCGGTGTATGATCGGTAGCGGAGGCACTTGGAGTGGGAGGCTGTTCGGCCGATGCTGCAGCATTTGTTTTCTGACGAGGAGGATCTGAGGGAGGTGCTTGCGATGATGGAGCTGGTGAGCGTGTATATGACGCAACTGGCTCACTCACGGTGCTGGGTGATGGTTGATGATGGCGCGCTGCAACCGGTGGCGCAGCCCGGCTTGCCAGAGCGGTGAGCAGTGCAATGCGCGGCCAACCGGCTCGCGGTACAGCCAGTAGTTTATCGAGTAATGGCAACAGTGCTGCGTCCTCTACAACACGCTGGCGAGCGATGCCAAGCAGCTGCTCGGCAAGAAGCTCAGCCGGTGTGCCGGCCGCCTCAGCTTCATCGATCAGCCGGGCGGCGCGGCCAATATCTGCCGCAGCATAGGCAGCCATAAGCTCTTCTACTACCTCATCCTGCGCAAGGCCCAGCACTTCTGCGACCATCGCGCGGTCGATCGTCTCATCACTTAGTGAGCGCAGTTGGTCGAGTAAACTAATGCTATCTCGAAAGCTCCCCTTCCCTTGCTCGGCAATCAGCTCGAGCGCATCGGGTGTAATGGCAATCTTCTCCTGCTTAGCAATAAACGCCAAATGCTTGACTGCATCACGCGGACTAATTGCTCGGAAATTGAAGCGCTGTACTCGGCTGAGGATCGTCGCCGGGAGCTTGTCGGCATCAGTAGTCGCAAGAATGAAGACGACGTGCTCGGGTGGCTCTTCTAGCGTCTTGAGCAAGGCATTAAAGGCCGACTTGCTGAGCATATGAACTTCATCAATGATGTAGATCTTTTTTGGGCTGCTGGTGGGTGCAATCTGCACCTTATCGCGCAAATCGCGGATATCCTCCACCGAGTTATTGCTTGCTGCGTCGATCTCGATGATGTCGAGATGGGTCGACTCGTCGGTGTATGGCAGGCCGTTGATCTCATGCGCCAAGATGCGCGCGATCGATGTCTTACCTACTCCACGTGGTCCCGTCAGGAGATAGGCATGGGCAATATGCCCACGAGCAATTGCCCGCTGCAAAATCCGCGTGATATGCGACTGCCCCACAATCTCATCCAGCGACCGACTCCGATACGTCCGATATAGTGCTTTGCTCATTTGCTATATTATACCGCAGAATGGATGGAGATGCGATCGAAGTACTGTTAGCTTCAGCATTGATCCTATACATTCAATTGTACAAAACCGCCACAGGATGGTAGTATGTGGCCTGTAATTAGTAAGCAAGGAGTCTTATATATGATTGATATGAACAACCTCAACCAACAACTACAACAAGGCCGCGAAGAACTCGCCGCAAACGAAAAAGCAATCCTCTCACTACAGCGCCGTATTGCGATCTGGCGAGCAATGATCGATGAGAGCGACGCCGACCTCTCGTATCAAATTCGCCTCCGGCTCAATACAATGTGTGTCCGCCACGTACAGGATGTTTGGTATCGTGCTTTCCCTGATGATTCTGGAGTCGAAGATCTTCTCACGCTCGCACAGGATGTTGCAGATGGGCAGGCTAATCCAGCAGAAGCAGAGGAGCGTGCACGCAGCTACTTTGAAGAGCTCCTCTTCGATGTGGAGCTCGACAGCATCACCGAGCCAGCAACCTTCGTGGCCGATGCCGCAGCTAGTGCTGTGATGTCAGCCTGCCATCGAGATCTGTACTACGAAGTCGATATGGATAGCGATCTCAAGGATGATGATTTACTGCCAGATTCACTCGATTTGAGCTACGCCTGCTCGGCTGCTGCTGCTCGCGGGTTGAATTGGCAGGCTGCGGAAGATGTTGATGTTAACGCTCGTCGCGCATTTTGGACATGGTACCTTGATGAGGCGATTCCTGCAGCAAT
>CAUSLI010000007.1:0-13476 GCA_963532885.1 uncultured Candidatus Saccharibacteria bacterium
ACTGGTAAATTTTACCAGCTGGAGCAGGGTAAGCACTTGACCGAGCGCGACCAAAATGCGGCCCTGATTCATAAAACATTCGCCGAGAAAAACGATATCAAGCCAGGCGACAAGCTGGAAATCACCAAAGACGGCCGGCGCGTGACGGTAACTGTCGCAGGAATCTTCAGCGGTAAGGGCGAAAAGCCAGCGGCCTTGCAGTCCGACATGGCGGAGAATCATGTCATCACCAACTTGGCCGCGGCGCAGCAGCTAGCGGGTAGCCAGCAGTTGACGCGGGCGACATATTTCGCCGAATATCCGCACCAGCTGAAGCTGCTAACGGATCGCGTCAAAAGTTTACCGAACATCGATTGGCAAAAATTTAGCCTGACCGACAACGGGGCGGTATTTGCCGGGGTTCTCCAAAACATCGCTGGCATTCAAAATATTTTGATGATTGCCACTATCGGCGCAGCCGCGGCGGGACTGGCGGTGCTGTCGCTGGTGCTGGTGTTCTGGGTGCGCGGCCGCTTGCATGAAATTGGCATCTTGCTGTCTATCGGCACGTCGAAGCGGCAGATTATCGGGCAGTTCTTGGCGGAGCTGGCGATCATCGCTCTCGTGAGCTCGGTGCTCGCACTCGCCATCGGCTCGGTTGCCTCGTCGCAGATTTCTACTGCCCTGACAGCACAAACCGACCAAAGCCAGCGCATCGAAACAACCGTGGTGCACACCGCGCCAGTAGCGACCTATCTGCAGGCTCTCGCCTTTGGCTACATGGTCGTGCTGCTATCAGCCATCGCTGCCACCGCGCCAATCATGCGCCAATCACCAAAGCAAATTTTAGCAACATTAAGTTAGGAATTATCATGTCATTACTTACCTTACGCGATATCATCTACTCATACCCAGGCGGCACCAGCAATGTGCTGAACGGCATCAATTATCAATTTGAAAAAGGCAAGTTTTACGCCATCGTCGGCAGCTCTGGCGCCGGTAAATCGACTCTACTGGGGCTACTAGCCGGGCTAGACACGCCGACTGGCGGGCAGATCTTGTTCGACGATGAAGACATCGCCGAGCGGGGGTATTCGCATCATCGCAAGCACAATATCTCGCTAGTGTTTCAGAATTATAACCTGATCGATTATCTGACGCCGCTGGAAAACTTGAAATTGGTTAATCCTAAAGCCACCAACGAAACCTTGCACACCATGGGTCTGGACGACGATCATATCAATCGCAACGTCATGAAACTTTCTGGCGGACAGCAACAGCGCGTGGCGATCGGCCGGGCCCTCGTCTCGCAGGCGCCGATCATCTTGGCGGACGAGCCGACCGGCAACCTGGACGAAACCACCGCCGCTGATATCATCGACATCCTGCGCCGGGCTGCCCACGAAAACAACAAATGTGTCATCGTCGTCACCCACAGTAAGCAGCTAGCTAAGCAGGCGGATGTGGTGCTGACACTCAAAAACAAATTACTCCAAAAAAGCAAGGAAGATAAAAAATCAGCCCGCAAGAAAGTGTAATTGGAGCAAAGATATTCTTGCAGCTCGTTGGGTAGATGCGGTACGAGCAGGCCATATACTTCGTCACACTCGGCATAGGCTGCTTTGGCGCGCGAAGTTTCGACCGTGGTATGCCGCATGTTAGCGGAATGGGGCGAGGCCAAAGTATGCTTGGCTCACGACTGCTTCTTCATATATTTCGCGGTCTCCTCCCAGAGTGGGTTATCCTTGTATGACACGCCATCGTGTGCCCAGTACCACCAAAAGTACCCCCAACGTAGCGTGGAGTGTACTGCGGCATGGCATAATAATGCCGAAATAGCTGTAGTTTACGCGCCATCGGGGCATGCTCGCTGGGTGTGCCACACTCGCCAATGCCAAGCTTGGCCCGGGAGAAGAGCGTCTCAAGCTCAGCAAAGACCTGCTGCCAGTTGGGCTGGTAGCCATCGTTGTCATCGTCGTAGTAGCTGACGAGGACATAATCGATACCCTGCTTTAGATCCTCTGGCAGGTATGTCTGCAGCCAGCCTTTCATGCTCAGCGTGCTTTGGCTTGGTGGAAAGTAGTAGGGTGCGAGTGCCGCCACGCCATGATTGCGCTTGATATAGTGGTAAGCACTGGTCACCTTCGCGGCGGTGAGGTGCGGCAAGTGTGGGGCTGCTTGGCTGGGCGGTGGCTCGCTTGCACAGGCATATAAAATCGGATAAGGAATCGCAGGAGTCACAGGACAGCCGAGTCTTGCAATGGCTTGGGCGTAGCATTGTGCTTGGTGGCATTATTTATGCAGCTGGTGCCTTTACTGATCCATCATTCCTCGCAGTGATTGCTGTAGCAAGTCGGGAGCCGCTCATTGTTGTTATCATAGCGCACGTAGTGTGGTTGCTTGTTAGTCAAGGGCTGTTTTTTGGCCTCGTCGTCGCGATTATGTGCGACAAGCACCGGCCCCTCATAGCCTGGTTTGAGCGGATGCGAGCCCAGTACAGTACGCTGATTCGCTCGAGTATTACAGTGGTCATCGTACTGTGCGGGCTTATTCTGCTCGCCGATACAGCAACCTTCTTGCTGAGTGGTCACTGGCTACTACCCGAGTAGCGAGTAATGCCCATGGTACAATAGAGGTGCTTGGCTGCGCATTATTTTCGGCACATAATATATGAAATCTCCATACACCCCTCAGCAAAATGGCATCATGCAAGCGGCTGCTCGTCGTGTGCGGTATGACGAAATACCACCACAGGTAGCGCACGCTCGCTACGTGTACTGTCTATGGGAGCTAAAGACAACGCAGCCACTGGCGCACAACTTCTACTACACAATTTTGCCCGATGCGTGCATTGATATTGTTTTTGATCTAGGTGACTGCAGCGCCTCTATCATGACGCCGCGCCAAACCGCCTGGCGGATAGCACTAGACCGGCGATTTCATTATGTGGGAATACGTTTGTATCCTGGTGTATATCACGGTGATGTTGATGCAGTTGTTGGCACGGCGACACCTATTAAGCAACTTGCTGGCTGGGCTGTCACAGATATTATTGCTACGTTGCAACAATATAGCTTTACCCAGCAGCAAAACATCCTCACAACTTGCATCCAACGAATGATTGACTGTAGCCTGGTGCAGGCAGATGACTTTATTATGCAGGTCATTGCTCGGCTTGATGGCCAGCATACGATTACCCAGATTGCTCAGCAGTTGGGCTGCTCCGAGCGGCATCTGCGGCGGATTGTTCGCCAGAGAACTGGTTTTTCACCTCAAGCGCTGCGGACAATTGTCCAGTTTCAGCGGAGCTTTACAGAAGATTGGCGAGAGCTCTATACCGACCAGTCGCACTATATCCATCGTTTTCAGTGTATTACGCAGTGCACACCGCAGCACTACCACAAGACATACCAGGCATAATGTCCGAAATATACAATACGAGAGAGTGCTACCACGCTACCATAATGACATAATCATTAACACAAAAGGAGCGCATATGCACGCACTATATCCTGTGACAATTACCACAAAGATAACGGAATGTAAGGAGTTTTATTGTCGGCTCTTTGGCTTTGAGGTTGTATTCGAAGCCGATTGGTATGTGCAACTCTTGCATAAGCATAGTGGTGCAGAGATCGGCCTGATGCAGCCACACCTTGCCAATCAACCACAAGATCTCCAAGCGGCCTTTGGTGGTCATGGCATTATTTACTCACTTGAGGTCGCTGATGCTGTCAGTGAATATGAGCGGATTAAGAGCTGTGATGTTGCAATCACCCATCCACTCACCACCGAGGCGTGGGGTCAGACTCACTTTTGCGTGCGTGACCCAAGTGGTGTAACGGTCGATATTGTTCAACAAGCAGGAGATAGTAACGGGTGATGCACACCTATACCATTGATGGGCGGGTGCAGCAATTTCCGCAAGCCAGTGGCTGGTATTATGTTGCAGTGCCGCAGAGGTATACAGAGATGCTCCAGCCATTGGCGGCGCGTGGCCTGATTGCGGTTCATGCGGTGGTGGGAGGGATGTCGTGGGACACCTCACTACTGCCAATGGGTGATGGTACCCACTTCATTCCGCTGCCTGCTAAGGTGCGGCGGGCAAACCAGCTCAATGTGGGGAGTTACGTCAACCTCACGTTTACGATTCGCCGCTCAGCAACGTGACGCTCGCCGTGTATCCTTGTATAATAGCACTATGCACACGCCCCACCACACCACAGCACAATCAATGCGCTACGCGCTACTCCTCCGTGGCATTAATGTTGGCGGCAAGCATAAGGTGAGTATGGATTACCTGAAGGCGGATCTGGCGGAGCTGGGCTTTCGCAATGTTGTTTCGTATATCAATAGCGGCAATCTGTTTTTTGATAGCAGCGAGCCGGAGGAGGTGATCCAGCGCACATTGGCACGCTATTTTGACGTGACCTATGACTTCCCAGTGCCGTTTATCATCATCAGCGCTGCCACACTTCAGCAAGAGGTGGCTCAGTTACCGAGCTGGTGGCAGGACGACACGGCCTACCGGCGGGATGCATTGTTCTATTTGCCAGAGGCGGACACGGCAGCTATCGAGGCAGAAACGGCTACTTGGGCGAACGATCGCGAGCAGCTCCATTTTGGGCGTACGGCGTTCTTTTATTGTAATCGTAGTCAAGCTGATTATCTCACATCAAACTACCATAAAAAGCTGCTCAAAGCCCAGTTTTATAAGCAGCTAACGATCCGTAATGGCAAAACCTTCCAGAAGATAATCGAACTGACGGTGGGGGACTAGTGAGTATTTACGCCTATCAACGCCCGCTTGGGCCTATTGCCGACGACGAGGCTTTGCGCCAGCAATGTATTGCGGTGTATGATGCCAAGACGCACCAGCAGGTCGTGCGCTTTTGCCACGCGTATGGCCATCGACTACACAAGCTCATTGGCTATGACTTCCCGTATAGTAGTGACATCGCCGACGCGTACGATGGTATGGAACAGTGGCTTGCTGGCGAGGCAAACTATCATGCAGCCCGCAACGCAAGCTTTCGGATTGGCCGCCAGGCACGCTCTGCAACCGACCGAGTAGTGGAGCGTTTCTTGCGCACCATGGCACAGCTCACAGCGAGCCCGCATGTGAAATATCACGGGCTGTGGGCAAGCGACTTTGCCATCACCCTTATTTAACACTATGCACCCAAACGACGAAGCAGCAGTGCGCAACGAACGCAAGGTGCAGATACAACTCGTAACGAGTATTGACTAAATTTTAATACAGTTGCATGCGCAAGAGGTGTGTTTAATACGGTAGCACAACCTGCAGCGGGTGAGCAATTGAGCTAGCTACACAACTTCGCTATACTGAAGATATGACAAACGCGCAATTACAGCCACTCCTCTACAAACAAATTTGTGCCGACCCAATGAATGCAGATTTTGCAGCACAGGGTTGGCAGCCAGTTTATAGTGCCTCGGCCAGCTCGCGTATCATCATTGTTGGCCAGGCACCGGGCCGTATTGCTCAGGAGACCTGCATGCCGTGGAATGATGCCAGCGGCCGCCTCTTGCGGCAGTGGCTTGGCGTGAGCGATGAGCAATTTTACAACCCCGATCTTTTTGCGCTCATCCCAATGGATTTTTACTACCCCGGCAAGGGTGCACACGGCGACTTACCGCCACGCAAAGAGTTTGCTGAGAAATGGCACTCGCGTCTCCGCGCCCAGATGCCGGCAGTGCGTTTGACGATTCTGGTCGGTGCTTATGCACAGAAATACTATCTTGCCCACCGAGCAGAGAAAAATTTAACAGAAACGGTGGCGCATTTTGCGCACTATTTGCCAGAGTATCTGCCGCTGGTACACCCCTCGCCGCTAACTGCTCGCTGGCGAGCACATAACCCATGGTTTGAGGCGGAGGTTATTCCGGTGCTGCGGCAGAGGGTTTGCCAAGCTTTAGAGTAATTATGAGAGGGCGAGTACTACCTTGGTAATATCTACCTGCCGCGACGGCGTGAGAATAATGGCACGGTGCGAGATCTCGACACATTAGTGCATACGACAGATACAGTAGCAGCATATCGAGATGAGATGGAAGATGCGTTGGGTGGATTGCTTGTCCCTTCGGCATTTGGTCTTAAGCCATATGGCACTCCACTAATGAATACACCCAAAGGTTTGAGCCATTTCACTGGTGATCGCTATCTCAAAGAGGGCAAGGGGGGTGAGAAGGAACTTTACTGGCGTCTTGCTGGCAGTGAAACGAAGATTCCACTTAAAAGCCTTGACCCTTGGCGTATCGAAAAAGACGGGGAAATAGTTTGTAATATCCTTGGCCCCGTTGCTCAGCTTGGTGCGTATATGAATCGATCGATTACTGGTGTGCGCAAAAAGGACGAAAGGAAACTACCAGGGCTTGAGAACGTTGTCATGCCAAATGGCAAGATTAGCGATATCCCAAAGGAATATCGTGAGCAATTTTTTGCCTTTGTTGAGCAAGCAGAGAAGGTCAAACAGGCGCGACAAAAACTTGGCTTGACTGCGCTCAAAGCACATCTTTTGGCAGATCTTGAAACGAGAGACTGGGCTGTTAAGCTTGCTCAGGGTGAGCACGATGGTTTGTTTCGGCTATTTACTGGCAAGCAGTAGCTTCGCGCTATAATAGGAAGTATGAACGCCGCCCTCCACGCCAAGCTCAAAACACTACCTCGCAGCCCGGGGGTGTACTTTCATAAATCGGCCAGCGGGGAGGTGATTTATGTCGGCAAGGCGGCGGTGCTGCGCAACCGGGTGCGGCAGTATTTTCAGGATTCACGCGGGCGGGATAACAAGACCATGGCGCTGGTAGCGGAGATCCATGATACGGACTGGATCGAGACCGAAAGCGAAGTAGACGCTCTCTTTCTGGAAAGCGAGATGATCAAGCGCTACATGCCGCGCTACAATGTGCTGCTGCGCGATGATAAATCGCAGACCTTCGTGCGGATCGACATGAAGAGCCAGTGGCCAGTGGTGAGCTTGACGCGCAACCCAGCGGATGATGGCGCCGACTACTACGGCCCCTTCTATAACGGCTTTGCGCTCAAAAAAGCCCTGCGCTACCTGCGGCCAATATTCCCGTACCTAACGCGCGAGCGCCGGCCTGGGCAGTCAAAGCTAGACGAAGATTTAGGCCTGAGCCCCAAAGTTAGCGACGGCCCGCAAGCTTACAAAGCCAACCTACGTACGCTCGTTAGCTATATCAAAGGCAACCGCAAAGCCATCGCTGCCGAGCTGGAGCGCGATATGAAGACGGCCGCGGGGCTGCACGAATTTGAACGGGCCGCCCAGCTGCGCAACAAGCTGCGCGCCATGCAGGAGCTGCAGCGCCGGGTGATGTTTGGCGATAAGGAATTTGTGGCTATTAGCAAAGATCGGGCCTTGGCGGATTTGACCACGCTGCTGGGGCTAGCCGGCGAACCAACTCGCATCGAAGGCTACGATATCAGCCACATGAGCGGCCGCCAGGTGGTGGCGAGCATGGTGGTGTTTCGTAATGGGGTGAGTGACCGGGCCGAGTACCGTAAGTTCAAAGTCAGCGAAAAAAACGACGACACTGGTAACATGCACGACGTTATCTTCCGCCGCCTGAGTGAGCGCCATATCAAGAGCTGGGGCACACCGAGCCTGCTGCTGATTGACGGTGGCAAAGGCCAGCTGGCGGCAGCAATTGCGGCCCGTGATGCGCGTGGGGTACATGTGCCGATCATCAGCATTGCCAAGCGTGAGGAAGAGATCCTGGTGCACAAAACTGGCTCGCAGGTGGGGCTAGTGTATATTCACCAGCTGCAAACCGAGCGCCCGGGTGGCATCACCGTCTACGAGGATGGTGATGTCTATGTGATCAACCTCCACCCGGGGCAGCGCAACGCTGGTGCGCACTCCAAGAATTTGCGGGGTAGTGCCGCGGTGTATGAGCCAGAGGCGGCCCACGCTGCTTCTGTCGTGCAGGAACAGCCAGGTAGCAGTACCAGCCCGGTCGCCACTCCACCGCTTGCAGCCAGTGATATCACCAAGCTCTTCCAGCGCATCCGCGACGAGTCGCACCGCTTTGCCGTCAGCTACCACACGGCGTTGCAGCGCAAAGCCAGCGTCAAAAGTGCGCTCGATGGCATCCCTGGCGTTGGCCCCAAAACCAAGCAGAAGTTACTGCGGCAGTTTGGTAGTGTGCGGGGCATTATGCGCGCCAGCCAGGCAGAGCTAGCGGCAGTGGTGGGGGAGACGCGCGCAGCGCAGATTCGGCAGGGGCTGCAGTAGATGAGACACACTCAACCAACGGCACAGTCGGTGGCTAGGGCCGCACAACCCGAATAGCCTTTGCCGGATCTTTATACGCGCGAATCGTCGATACCCCTTGCAGCTCGGCGTGTTCTCCCTCGGTCTGGGCGAGGATGGTGGCTGGCTCACGGAAGTTGAGCGTGATGTCAGTGATTCTTTCGGCCGGTGTGTGGCCCGCTATGGCGTTACAAGCAAAGGGGATATTTTTCCAGGCCGATGAAAAGTCGGCTTGACGGTAGCCAAAAAAGTCGGTCTGTGGATAGTCGATCGACGAGCGAATCAGGCGCCCCATGCATTGGCTATTGATCATCATCACATCAGTTAGACCAACCTGCTCATCAGCAGAAAGATTGGTTGTAAAAGGCGGTAAGTAGGTATCGTGTGCACGCAGATAGGTGGTGGCAACTTGCCCCATACTGCGTACAAGCTTAGTGTGGGGTGGTGTGCGGCGCATGCGTTCGCGCGATGTTGCGTCAGCGAAGCCACTAGCAACCAGAGCAGTTAAGCCAAGTGTCATATACCCAGGGGCGTATCGCCATGGCTCACCATTTACCTCAATAGAGAGCGGCTGGTGAGTGATGATGCTATGGCTAGCCTGCAATAGTGGTAAAGGATTGCGCTCACCTCTCGCCAAATCATTGCAGTTGCCATAGCCGATGAAACTATACACAGCGCCATCAAGCTCAGCCCTCAGCCCCGCATTTACCACTTGCGTACTCGTACCGTCACCTGCCGCACTGATGATATGGGCGTCATCTGGGAGGCGATCGGCAAGATACTTGATGTTGTCCTTCGCCTGCGAAAAGCGCGTCGTTATGGTGTCGTAGGGAATGCCCGCTGTACCAAGCCGGCCAAACACACCAGCCTGCACCTCGCGATGGCGGGTGCTGTAAGGGTTTTGGACGATAACAAGCTTACGATCATACATCATAGAAACAAAAACACACCCCTATACTGAGTGTGATCCTCCTTGTGGTGCGGGTAGAGGGAGTCGAACCCTCGTCTCATGCTTGGGAAGCATACATAATAGCCGTTATACGATACCCGCGCTGGCTGTATTATAGCACCTTGCAAGGCAAAAGGCTAACTGTTTATTGCGAGGTGCAAAGTCTCTATCTCTCTTTCGCTCGCCCTGTCTTGTTACACCTTCTCATCTATACAAAAGATGGGGCGCATAGTATAGCATAGTATGTGCGAATGTATTTTTCGTTGCCTGGTAGATAATACGGTGAGGAGGGGAAGCCAAGACAACGAGAAGATCAGAAGAATTGAGACTTTGAAGCTCTTGCCTGAGCAGTGGTTTTTTAGTACAATAAGGAGCAGCAACAGGTGTTGCCTGTGGCTCTTTAGCTCAGTTGGTAGAGCAGAGGCCTGAAGAGCCTTGTGTCACTAGTTCGAGTCTAGTAGGAGCCACCAGCAAAACACTCTCTTTAGAGCAAGAGGGTGTTTTTCTTTTAGTATGGTACAACTCATCCACAAGCGAGACGTCCGTGTATAATAAACACTATGAAATCACTCCATCAGTCCACACCTCTCTCCTGGCGGCGCCTCGCTCTGTTTGCGCTGTGGGTTGTGCTTGCAGTTGCATTGTGTAGTGCTATTGCGTATGGTGCTTTGCTTCTTGTACAACGCCGTGTGCAGTCCCATCCAGTCCAGCAGCTTAGACAAAAAGAGGAGTTTCCAGCGATAGATACGAAGAAGCTATCGCCCGTCCGAGCGAAGATCATCACGATTGCTCACCAGCAATTTGACGCTCCGCAGCCGGGCACGTTCTATAGCCAGGGCGAGCGGCAAGATTGGTGTGCAAACTTCGTTAGTTGGGTACACCAGCAGGCAGGTGTGCCATTTGTCAACCCGCACAATGGTGGCTGGCGCATCCCTGGCGTGCGCAGCCTCGAGGCATACTATCGCGCCGCTGGTCGTTGGCACTCAGCCGACAGTGGCTACACACCCCAGCCAGGCGATGCCATCCTCTATGATACAACTAGCCAGCGCGGCGAGCACGTCAATATTCTCCTGCGCTACCAAGATGGCAAGCTCACCACCGTTGGCGGCAACGAAGGCAACGCGATCCACGTTAGCACAATCGATCGAGCGGCCGTTGGTAAAATTCGTGGCTTTGGTGCGGCGGAGTAGGATACGTATCTTTTCTGCGTTATTCAATGGATGGTGAGAATTGGAGTATAATTTATTTTCTGCTTCTTCAAAAGCAAGAGGTAAGTACACAATAGCCGCACGTACATATCCTAGAATAGTGACGGAACGAAGTGTGCACGAGCGAATAGTATGATTCATAGAAGAAAGGGCTTGAAATTTTGCGTGCTATTCCATATAATACAACTCAGCAACATGCGGGTTTAGCTCAGTTGTTAGAGCGCTTCCTTGCCATGGAAGAGGCCAGGAGTTAGAGTCTCCTAACCCGCACCACAGCATCGCTATACAAACCCTCACCCTGAGAAACAGCCCCGGTGGCCGTCTCAGCCGAGGACGGTCGCCCACCTCCTGTCGAGGTGGGCGATTTTCGTAGGGCAGCAATCCGCGCCACAGCCCGCAGTCGTGCACTGGCCAGCTGGTCGAACGGCCGGTTGAGTCGTGCTTCCAGGCAGACATCGCTGCCGGTGTCCGCCACGCGGACAGAGCAGGGTGCCTCATCAGCTCGACCCGTTGGCTCATCACCAGCATCGTCTACCTCACACTCACCGCGCTCCCACGCATCACGGCCACGCCGTCCAGCAGGTTCGCCATCAGCGTCCCTCACACCATCGTCCGCATCCTGCAACTCTCCGCCAGCCCCGTCATCACCACCGTCGCCAGGCAGAACAACTCGTCCATCCTCATCCACCACCGGATTGACCAGCACCCGCTCAAAGAACACCTGGTTCAGCTGCTTCCTCAAGTGATCCGGCGCCGCCATATACAGCCGGTAGCAGTCCTCCAGCAGATCCAGCGCCTGCTCCACATGTGCCCGCACCAGCTTTGCATCCGCCTGGTAGGCATCGAGCTGACGCTGAATCCCCGCCAGCTCTCGCCCCAACCGCTCCTGCTCCTCCTTGAGCAGCTCCAGCGGCACCGCTCCCGCATAGTGCGCCTGTAGCAGCCTGCGCCGCTCATCCTCCAGGTTCGTCCGCCGCACCGTCAGCGACCGAACGTTCCGATCCTTCTCTCCCTCGATCCGCGCCAGCTCCGCTAGCAGATATCGCTCAATCTCCTGGCGATCTGTCTCACTGACATACAGCCGCCGGTACACCTCCTGCATCTGCGCCTCCACCACATCAATAAGCACCGCCTTGAAGGAGCAGTCATGCAGCCGCTGCCGCCTGGCGCAGATGAAGTAGGGGTACAGCACCCCCTTGCCATTCTTCGTGTTCTGCACCAGCAGCCGACTACCACACTGCCCACACACCACCGTGCTCTTCAGGAAATGGTTATGCATCCGCTCCCGCTCGCCACTGCGATGGGAGCCCAGCACAGCCTGGACCGCCTGCCACGTCTCCTCGTCCACCAGCGGCTCATGCTTACCCGCATATTCCACACCCTGGAACTGCACCACACCCTTGTAGTACGGGTGCCGCAGCAACGTATGCAGCCGCCCCTTGGTAATGGGCCGAGCCGGCTTGCTTGGCGTCGCTGGCACATCCAGCCCCAGCCCTGCTAAGTGCTTGGCTAGTTGACTGACTGTCCAGTTACCGGTGGCGTACTCGGAGAAGGCGAGGCGAAGCAGGGGAGCCCGCTGCTGGTCCAGCTCAACCGTCCGGACCTCCCGCCCGTGCTCATCCCGCCCCCGTACGTTCACATACCCCAGCGGTGCCTTGCCCAGCGTTCCGCCGTTTCTGGCCTTCTCACCCATCCCCTTGATGACCTCATTCGCCAAGTTCCGGCTGTAGAACTCAGCGATGCTGCTCATAATGCCATGCAGCAGCATGCCACCAGGCGTCTGGTCGATGTTTTCACTCGTCGAGACTAGCCGGACACCCGCCTCCTCGAATGCCCGGTTGATCTCCACATCGTCCGCTCGGTTCCGTGCCAGGCGATCCAGCTTGTGGACGATGACGTAGTCGATCTCACCATCTTCCTTGAGGTAGGCCAGCATCTTCTGCAGCTCAGGCCGGTTGGCACTACGAGCGGACTCACCGCGGTCGGCGAACTCCTTGACCACCAGTGCACCCATCGACTGTGCTTTACGCTTGTTGGCCTCACGCTGGGCCGGTAGGGAGAAGCCTTCCTCCGACCCGCCACGTTGGGCCTGCTCCCGAGTGGAGACGCGGATGTATGAGACGGCCCGCTTGGGAGTGAGCTGGGCGGCCATGGCGGTGAAGGGATCGGGGGCGAGTGCGTCAGGCATGGTGCACCTCCTTGCTGGGTTCGGTGTGTTCGCTGGTCTGCTCGCGCTGTCGGCGGTCTTCCTCCCTGAGCGCATCAAGTTGGCGCATCCATGCGCCTTCCTCGTCGTTCCACCAGGCGGGTGGGGTGCCGTCGCCGGGGTGCCCGGTAGCGAAGCAGACCAGGTGGGTGCCGCTGGCTGCGAGCCGTTCAAGCACCGCTTCTGCTTCGGTGGTGGTGAGGTTGGGGGTGGGCCAGCCTGCCGTGATGACGTACTCCACTCCACCGCGCTGGCAGGCATTGAGCAGCATGCCCAGCCCATGCTGGTGCTGCTGTCGGTCGTGGAACTCGGTGACCAGGTTGAGGCCAGTTGCTTCGGCGTAGTCCTCGACCAGATCTCGTTGCCGGGCTAGCTCGAAGGGGTAGCGGGCCGCACCGTAGAAGATGGCGATCGCCCCGGTACCCGTCTGGCCGTCCAGCGCGGTGGCGGGCACCTCCTCCAGTACCGCCGCCAGCTCATGTAGCTCGTCTGGTGTATTCGTTTTGGTTTGTGTTGTCATCGGTGTCCTCCTCTCGTATTTCTTACTCTCTATCCGTTGTTGTGTGTTTCTCCTCTTTCTATTGACGCTCAGATGGACGAAAAAGTCCAGTCCGGTTTTCACTTGACCCCTGGTGGCAATCCGCGAGCTTCCGCACGGATTGCCTCATGGCGGTTGTCTGCTGTGCGCAGATTCGCCTGGCTCCTCTTCGCATTTCACCTCACCAACTGGGATGCTGGTGTTTTCCGGTGCCGCACAAGATATGCCTCCTTTTGGTGTGTCAGCTTGTCTGGTTGGTGGCCTGTGGGGTGGGGATGGCGGCGGGGCCGCCGTGGATCAGG